>JALEVB010000027.1 GCA_022780745.1 Erysipelotrichaceae bacterium | reverse complement strand
TTTTACCAATAGGGGATATCATGATCTGGTAACAGGATTGATCGATATTCATAAAGCTAATGAATATCAATGCAAAAATCCTAGAATGCCAATATTGTTTATGGCTGGAGAATTTGATCCTTGTACAGGTTTTGCAAAAGGTGTTGAAGATAGTATTAGTGTTTTAAAGAAAGCTGGTTATCAGGATATTACGACTTGCATATATCATAACAGTCGGCATGAAATCTTGAATGATAATGATGCTGATAAGGTATATGAAGATTGTTTAACATGGTTAGATAAAAGAAATTAGAAGATGAAAGTCTTCTTTTTTCATTATTTATGTTTTAATAGCTCTACTTTTTGGAATATATGAAAGATCATTGTTCACTTATTACGATCAGTAATGGTTTTGATCATTATATTCCTGATATTGATGATAAGATGCTTACAATGGAAGTCATTGGTGATACGGTATCAAGAGAAACAAAGATGGATATTAAAGATTTGTTAAACAAGTGGGGAAATTGAGCTTTATAAAAAAGAGATTTGCCTTAATATCCAAAAGATTGTATAATATTTATAGTCATAAAGGAGGCGCTAAATTATGGCAGTTAAAGTTGATAAAGATGTTTGCATCGGTTGTGGTGCTTGTACAGGTGTTTGTCCTACAGGAGCTATCACTCTAGAAGCTGATGGAAAAGCTGGTTGTGCTGAAGATACATGCATCGATTGCTTAGCATGTGAAGGTACTTGCCCAGTTGGTGCAATTTCTCACTAGTATCAGATTTATTTAACTGATTATTAAAAGTATATGAACAGTTGTTCATATACTTTTATTTTATGCAACTTGGATTTTTGATGATTATTTTGTATAATTGTAAAGCATATATGAAAGGTATAATTTATGGAAAAATTTAATAATATATTACCAGATTACAGTAAAGCTAAAGTTCGTAGTAATAATACGACAGTTATAAAAAGAGAAATATTTGATCTTCCAGATCAGATTAAAAATATAGGTATTGGCCGTAAGTATTATTTAAGAACTTATGGCTGTCAGGCTAATGAAAGAGATTCAGAGACAATTGCCGGTATATTAGAAGCATTGAATTTTACCAGAGTAGATAATGAAGAAGAAGCTGATGTTTTATTCTTTAATACCTGTGCTATTCGTAAAAATGCTGAAGATAAAGTATTAGGAGAGATTGGTATGCTTAAAAAGCTTAAGCGTAATAATCCTGATCTGATCTTTGCCTTATGTGGTTGCATGGCACAGGAAGAGATGATCGTTAAGACGATATTAGAGAAATATCCGCAGGTCGATCTAATCTTTGGTACTCATAATATTCATCGTTTGCCATGGCTTTTATATAATGCTATGATGGCTAAAGAAAAAACAGTAGAAGTATATTCTAAAGAAGGGGAAGTAGTAGAGAATCTTCCAGTTTCGCGTTTTGGTAAACATAAAGCATGGGTTAATATTATGTATGGCTGTGATAAGTTTTGTACCTATTGTATCGTTCCATATACTAGAGGTAAACAAAGATCACGTTTAATGGAAGACATCTTAAAAGAAGTTAGACAGCTTAAAGAAGATGGCTATAAGGAAGTATGTTTATTAGGACAAAATGTTAATGCCTATGGAAAAGATCTAGGTATAGAAGATGGTTTTGCGAAATTATTGGAAGAAGTAGCTAAGACTAATATTGATAGAATTAGATTTTCTACTAGTCATCCTCGTGATTTTAGTGAAAATATGGTATACGTAATGAAAAAGTATCCTAATATCATGCCTAGTTTGCATTTACCAGTACAATCAGGTAATAATGAAGTATTAAGAAGAATGGGAAGAGTTTATACTGTTGAGCATTATAAACATCTTGTTGATTTGTTAAAGAAAGAGATTCCAACTATTACTTTTAGTACGGATATTATTGTTGGTTTTCCAAATGAGACCCATGAACAGTTCTTGGACACTTTAGCTTTAGTTGACTATTGTCAGTATGATCTGGCTTATACTTTTATCTATAGTCCAAGGGAAAATACGCCTGCTGCTAAAATGGAGGATAATATTAGTGAGAAAGAGAAGTCTGATCGTTTACAAATGTTAAATGAGAAGATAACATATTATTCTAATTTAAATAATCAGAAGTATCTGCATAAGACTTTAAAGGTTTTAGTAGATGGTTATAGCAAAAAGAATAAAAATGTTTATAGTGGCTATAGTGAGGAGAATAAATTAGTTAATTTTACTGGTGATAATATCAACGTTGGTGATATCGTAGATGTATATATTACAGAAGTAAAGAGTTATTCATTAAATGGAGTAAAGGAGGATAAATAAGTGAGCAAAGTATCTTTATTTGCTTTAGGTGGTTTAGACGAAGATGGAAAAAATATGTATGTTGTTGAAGTCGACAATAGTATTTTTATCCTGGAATGTGGTTTAAAATATCCGGAAAAAGATCAGCTTGGTATTGAGATGATCATTCCTGATTTTACTTATTTAAAAGAAAATGAAAAGCGTATTAAGGGAGTATTTATTACCCATGGGCATGATGATGTTATGGCGGCATTGCCTAGTTTATTGAAGGTTATTGATGTACCTATTTATACTGCTCCTTTAACAGCGATCTTATTAGAAAAACTATTTAAGAAAGAAAAGATCACTAATTATGAGATTCATCGTATCAAACGTAATGGTTCTTTTAAGATCGATAATTTTAAGATCAAAACTTTTGGTGTTACCCAATCAATAATGGATGGATTTGGTATTGCAATCGAGACTAATGAGGGCTATATTGTTTATTCTAGTGAGTTTATTGTTGATTATGATATTAAAAATGATGCTTTTAAGTGTAATATCTCAGAAATTACAAAATTAGGTTCTGAAGGTGTTTTATGTTTAATGACAGAATCAGTAGGTTCTACTAGAGAAGGACATAGTGCTCCAAATCATCGTATTACCTCAATTGTTGAACCTTCTTTTGAAGATACCGAGAATCGTATTATTGTTACTTTATATAATCAGAATATTTATCGTGTGATCGAGATTATAGAATTAGCAAATAAATATGGACGTCGTGTTGTTTTCTTTGATGATGAGTTAAAACAGACGATTCAAGAGATTGCCAGACTTGGTTATTATCATGTCCCAGCTGGTTTAGAGATTACCAAAGATAATTTTAATAATGATTTAGAGAAGGTAGTTGTTATTATTTCTGGTAGTGGTTCAAGTATTTTTAAACGCGTACATAAGATTGCAACTAAGGAAGATACAGTATTAGAATTTAGAGAATCTGATACCATTATTATTGCTTCTCCAATGGTTCCTGGTACAGAACTTGAAGCTACAAGAATGGAAAATGATTTATATAAAGAAGGTGCTAAAGTTGTTGCGGTTGATAGTAAGCGTACTTTTTCAATGCATGCAGCAATTGAAGATCTTAAGATGATGCTTTATTTATTAAAGCCAAAATATTATTTACCAGTTAAAGGTGAGTATCGCCAGCTGGTTTCTAATGCTAATATTGCATTAGATATGGGATATCGTGCTGATAAGATCATTGTATTGGATAATGGTCAGATCGCTACGATCGAAGATGGTCAATTGAGTAAGCATTATTCTAATCTTAGTTTAGAAGATGTTTTAATTGATGGTAAAGAGAATTTAGATGCTAGTGGCATGGTATTAAAAGATCGTGAGATCTTATCGACTGATGGGGCTATTATTATTGGTTTAGCTGTTAATTTTAAGACTAAGAAGATAATAGGTGGTCCTGATGTTCAAAGTAGAGGTGTTATCTATCTAAAAGATGCTGATTATCTAGTGAAAGAGATAGGTAATATTTTTGAAGATGTTGTTAATACAGCAGTTAAAGAAAAAAGGTATGATAATTTAACCTGTCGATCTGAAGCAAGAGACAGGATCTCACGTTATGTTTTAAAGGAAACTGGTAAAAAACCAATGATCTTGCCAGCTATCGTGGAGATCAATACCAAAGAATAGAGGGTTTTATAGTGGCTAAAAGAAAAAGTGCAAAGAAGATACAGCAGGAAAGGGAACTGTATACCTGGTTTACAGTTATCATTGTTGTAGCTTTATTAATTATTGCTTATATGAAAACAGGATTAGTGGGTAGTTTTTTGAATCATTTATTCTGTTTTATATTTGGAGAGTTTTATTATTTAATTGTCGCTTATATTTGTATAATGGCAATATTGTTTGTTATTAATAAGCGTAAGAAGTTTCTTAATGGCTTTACGGTTGCTTCTAGTGTTTTATTAGTGTTGGCTTTATTATTATTTGCTAGTTATAATCAAAATCATGATTTAACAGGTTTTGATATTATTAATGATATTTTTGCCAATGCTATTAAGTATTTTAATGGTGAACTTATTAATAAAGGTGGTTTGATTGGTGCCTTTATGTTGTCGATAACAACATGGTTATTTGGCTATAAAGGAACTTTGATCGTTTTATTTGTTGTTATCCTGATTGCGTTTATGTTGCTTATCCCAGTAGGTGAATATCAGCAGATAGGCGAATCAGTTAAGAGTTTTTTGTTATTACCTTTTAGGATCTTCCAGCGTAATGATGATGAAGATGAAGAAGACGATGAAGATATAGAAGAAGAATATGAAACTGAAGAAGTTGTTAAACATAATACAGGACGTGTTCAAATGATCAATGTTGATGGTGGGCCAGCATATCCATCTAATACCAGAAGTAGAGTATTTATTGATGTTGATAAAGAAAAAGAAAATAAGGAAGCTAAAATTATCAATGATGTTGATAGTGATGATATTCCTTTATATGTAGATACTGCTAAAAAACAGGAAGAACCTGTAGTTGTTGAACAAAATGAACAAAACAAGAAAGCAGTTAAGACAAGTGGTCCTTATAAGATCCCTTCAGTTAATATCCTTGATAGTGTTAGTCCTGCTAAAAAGAATAATAAAAATGTTATTAGTGCTAAACAAAAAGGAGAAAGACTTATTGAGATATTAGATAATTTCCAGATCAGTGCTAAATTGGTGGCTACTCATATTGGACCTAGTGTAACCAAATTTGAAGTTAGACCGGAAGCTAGTGTTAAAGTAAGCAAGATCAATAGTATAGCTGATAATATCAAGATGGAACTTGCAGCTACTGATATTCGTATTGAAGCGCCTATTCCTGGTAAAAATACTGTAGGGGTAGAAATACCAAATGTTGAAAGTACGATCGTAAAAATGAAGGAATTAATGACAAGTATTCCTGAAGATAAAAAGGATAAACCATTATTATTTGCTTTAGGTAAAGATTTGATGGGTACTAGTGTCTTCTGTCAGTTAGATAAGATGCCGCATTTACTAGTAGCAGGACAGACTGGTAGTGGTAAGAGTGTTTGTATGAATACGATCATTACTTCATTCTTATTACGCTGTTCATGTGATGATGTTAAATTACTGTTAATAGATCCTAAGAAAGTAGAATTTACACCTTATCATAATATCCCTCATTTATTAGGACCAGTT
>JALEVB010000004.1 GCA_022780745.1 Erysipelotrichaceae bacterium | reverse complement strand
GAACAATCTCTGCAGCTTTTACAACTAATGTTAATGTCGTATCAGGTGCTTCATTATTACGATACTCTAATTCACCAGGTATTTCTTTTAAATTAGCATAGTATTTCAAGATCTGTTCATCTTTACAATCTTGATCATAATAGTTATTAGGATCAGGTTCCCATTCTGTTATTATTACGTGATATGTATTTGATGAATTGCCAGTTACTTTTACTTTATCTGGAAATTGGATAGTACTTATATCTGTTCCATTTTTAACAGTGATTGTTGGATTCTCTATTTCTTTTATTGTATCTTTTGCCGTGAATTGATAAGTAACTGTTAAAGTGCCATCAGTATTTTTTGATACAGGTGACAACTCTTTACCGTTTAATTTAGGTGTCACACTATTTGCAAACTCATAACCACTTGCAGCTGATAATTTAATACTAACAGTATATGTTTTGTTATATCCTGCAGTAGTATCATTAGGATCCCAAGTAATAGAATCAACAGTTACACCCGTAGTGTTAGTTGTAGCAGTTTGATCTAAATTTTCTCCATCTACTGGAACATCAATATTTATATCAACATTACTAATAGCTTGTTTAGCTTCAACAGCATATTTCACTCTTTGTTCTTTAACAGTAATTTCTAACCACACCTTACATTTTGATAGATCAATATCAGTAATATTCAATGCGTTTATAATATCAGTTTTTGTAACTTTATTAACACTACCATTATTTGGAATAGATGCTCTGTATGACCAATTAACATCACCATTTTTGCCTTGAACAAATAAAGCAGTATCAGTACCGTTTGTTCCTTTTTTTATCTCAATATGGTCAGAATATACCGTTGCACTACCAATACCCATATTACTTCCATCAAGTCTTAAAGTCATGGCATCATTAGCATCTATTTTACCATTCGCATTATCTTTAGCAGCAGAAGCAAACAGTACATTAGTTAGGTTTAGATTAGAAGCAGGGCGAAGAAATCCACTTTCAGACAAATATGTAGTAGATGAAGTTACATTTCCAGTATCTGCATATAGTACGCCTGTACCATAATTTGTGCGTAGCCAGAAATCTTCACCATTTTTCCAATAACTATTCATCGCAAGTTTTATTTGATCATTTGAACCTGCTTTTATAATATTTGAGTTTATTCCATCTGCTGATAATAAATATAATTCATCACTTATTGTTTGATATGCTGTGATTGTAGTCTTGTTCATTAATTCTATTTCATGAGATGTAAAAAATTCTGTGGTATTAACATCTACCATTGCCTGCATAAATAATCGAGCTGTATTTACGTCACTACTATAATCATTATTTGAAATGTTAGAAAATGGTGAATTACGTATATTATCTGCAGCAAATATAACAGTATTATCACCAATAACTCCGCTATCAGCCCCCAAAACATACCATTCCTGTGGAGCACCAGTATTATTCTTACCAAATACGATCTTACCTATATTTTTTGCTACACCATCAGAATCTGGTGCAAATGTTCCATCCATTAGCTGTTCTTTGGTTGCAAATACTGATACATCTGGTTCCTTAGAAGAATTATTTTCATCTGCCAATGTATTTACTGGTAATATTGTTATTACCATTAGTAGTGTTAATAAAAATATCTTTAGTTTTTTCATAATTTCTCATCCCTATAAATAATTATTTATATTATATTACTGAATTGCTATATTTGCAAAATAATATGTTGACAAACATAAGTAAAACGATATACTAATAATATAAAGTATAACGTTTTACTAGGAGGAGACATGAAGACGGTTAGAATTGGTTCTGGTGCTGGTTATGGTGGAGATAGGATAGAGCCGGCTATTGATTTGATCAAGCGTGGAAATTTGGATTATATCATTTTTGAGTGTTTAGCGGAGAGGACGATTTCTTTAGCTCAAAAGGCTAAACAGAAAGATCCTACTAAAGGATATAATGAATTATTTGAATATCGTTTTGATAGGATATTGGATGCTTTGAAGGATCATAAAGTTAAGGTTATTACTAATATGGGTGCTGCTAATGCAAAGTATGCAGCTATTAAATGTCAACAGATGGCTATAGAAAAGGGACTACATGGTTTAAAGATAGCTTATGTATCTGGTGATGATATTAGTGATAGATTAGCTGATTATATGGATTATGAGGTTTTAGAGACTTCTAAGCCATTAAGTAGTATTGATGGTGATATCTTGTCGGCTAATGGTTATATTGGTGCTAGTGGCATTATTGAGGCTTTAGAGCATGGTGCTGATATTGTTATTACTGGTAGGGTTGCAGATCCTTCGTTAGCTTTAGGACCACTTGTTTATGAGTTTAAGTGGTCAATGGATGATTATGATAAACTTGGTAAGGCTACATGGGTAGGTCATTTATTAGAGTGTGCTGGACAGGTTACGGGAGGATATTTTGCTGATCCTGGTTATAAAGATGTACCTGAATTATGGAATCTTGGTTTTCCTATTATTGAAGTAGATGAAAATGGTGATGGTATCGTTACTAAGCTTGATAATACTGGTGGTATTGTTAGTGAAGATACAGTAAAGGAACAAACTTTATATGAGATCCAGGATCCTGCTAATTATTATACTCCAGATGTAATTGCTGATTTTTCTAAGGTATGTGTTAAGCAAATAGCTAAAGATCAGGTTAAGATCACTAATGCGACAGGACATAAACCAAATGGTGTTTATAAGACTAGTGTGGGATATCATGACTGTTATATTGGTGAAGGACAGATATCTTATGGTGGTTTAAATTGTTTGAATCGTGCTAAATTAGCAAAACTTATCCTAGAGAAAAGATTTGAAATGGTTGGATTAAAATATAGTGAGATTAGATATGATTTTATTGGTTTAAATTCGTTATATAAAGATGAAATAAGTAATAATATGAATACTTATGTTCCTAATGAGATAAGACTTCGTGTAGCAGCAAGATGTAAGGATATAAAAGATGCTAGAGTAGTTGGTAATGAAGTAGAAGCTCTATATACCAATGGCCCTTATGGTGGCGGTGGAGCTACCAAGGCTATTAAGGATATCGTTAGTATTGCTTCAATTTTTGTTGATGTTAAGGATTTTAAGATAACAGTTGATTATTTGGAGGTCAAATAGATGAAACTAAAAGAGATTGCTCATTCACGTACTGGAGATAAAGGTAATATTTCAATCATTTCGGTTATTGCATATAAAGATAGTGATTATGAATTGATCAAAGAAAAAGTAACAGTGGAAAGATTAAAGGATTATTTTAAAGAAATTGTTAATGGCAAGATAACACGTTATGAAATTGATTCTATTAGTGCTTTAAATTTTGTTATGGAAGATGCTTTAGGTGGTGGAGTTACCAGATCTTTAGCTATTGATATGCATGGCAAAAGTCTTGGAAGTGCTTTATTAGAAATGGAGATATAAAATGATTAGAAAAATTGTAATTGCTGGAGCAGGAACTATGGGTTATTCTATGGCTTCTATTTTTGCTCGCTATGATTATGAAGTAGTAATTTATGATGTTAGTGAAAAGGCAATAAATAATGCCAAGGAAAAGATCAGTATCAATGTTGATACTTTAGTAAATGAAAAAGAAATAACTGTTAGTCAGGCTAATAGTTTACATGAGCATTTGAGTTATACTACTGATACTGATTGTTTTAAAGATTGTGATCTGGTAGTAGAAAGTATTATTGAGAATTTAAGTATTAAACAGAGTTTTTATGCAGCTGTTAGTAAAATTGTTAGAGAAGATACGATATTGGCTACTAATACTTCTGGTTTATCTATTAATGCTTTAGCATCAGTAGTTTATAAACCAGAAAGATTTATTGGTATGCATTGGTTTAATCCTAGTCATTTAATATTACTAATTGAAATTATTAAGGGTGATAATACTAGTGATGAAGTAGCTAAAACGATATATGATCTATCTTTAGCAATCCATAAGAAACCAGTTATTGTTAATAAGGATGTATTAGGTTTTGCAGCTAATCGTATTCAGTTTGCCATTCTAAGAGAGGCTTTATATTTAATTGAAAATAATGTGGTATCTAAAGAAGGTATTGATGATCTAATGAAATATGGATTAGGTTTTAGATATGCGTGTCTAGGACCTTTGGAAGTAGTAGATTTTGGTGGTGTTGATACTTTCCATCATATTAGTGAATATCTAATGAAAGATCTATGTGATAGTAAGGATGTTCCTAAATTGTTAGATGAGATCTATCAAAGAGGTGATTATGGAATTAAAACGAAAAAAGGTTTCTATGATTATCAGGATGGTAAAGATGTTATTAAGATGAATGAAAGAGATGAAAAGCTTGTTAAATTGTTTAATGCTTTATATAAATAATATCGTTAAATAGTTTATAATTATTCATATAGGAGATAATTTTATATGAAGAATATTCTTATTGAAAAAGCATTTGAAGCTAGAAAGAAGGCTTATTGTCCTTATTCGCAATTTATGGTTGGGGCAGCAGTATTAGGTGAAGATGGTAATATCTATACTGGATGTAATATTGAAAATGCCAGTTATGGGATGACAGTATGTGCTGAAAGAGTTGCTATTTTTAATATGGTATCATCAGGCTGTACGAAATTTGAAGCATTAGCGGTTGTTGGTAGTAATAATGGTGATGGTGCACCATGTTTAGCATGTCGTCAGGTAATGACAGAATTTACTAAATCATGGGATACACCAGTTTATGTATCTGGACCAGATCATATTATCTATGAACATAGCGTAAAGGAAATATGTCCTTTCCCATTTGTTGTCTTTGAAAAAAGTGATGATTATCCTGCTAAATAAGATTTAAATAGCCAAATAGGACGATTAACCGTCCTATTTTTACATTCAAGATATTAATGTTTCAGTAATCAGTTTTTCTCACTGATTGGTGTGTGCGGTAATTACGATGCCGTTTTTATTGCGTTTTTGCATAATATGATGAGTAATTTTTAGTTAAAACCAGACCACATGCCATTTCGCATTAGAGGATTGCCAAATATATCCGAAAAATATCCATTCCAAATATATTGTGACATAAATTTATTAATTTACATTTTGTATATTGTATTAAATAAAAATACAATAAAATACAAAAAAGTTTAATGTAATTTTTTACTTTTCTTCCAAAAGCCAATCTATTACATTTTTGTGTATAATTCCATTTTGGGAAAAATCAAAATGATCCATTGAAAGAACATATTTTGGATAGTTATCTTCTATTCCTTTATAAGCACCAAATTCTCTATCTATTACTTTGTCATCAGCCAAAAGATATGCAACTTGAATATATATTTTTTCATTAAATCTAGTTGCAATAAAATCTACTTTTGAACTTTTTAAATTTCCTATATAAACATCATATCCTCTAAAAACTAATTCATTATATACAATATTTTCTAAATAAGCACCCATTTGTGGTCGTTTACCAAAATTTTTAATATGTCCTAATCCTAAATCAGTTAAATAATATTTATATTTTCCATTTAAAATTCTTTTTCCTCTTATATCATATCTCTCAACTTTATTTATAAGCATAGCTTTTGACATATATTCAAGATAATTATATAAAGTTATTTTTGACACTTCTCTATTATCTTTATTTAAAATGAAATTTGATAAATTATCTGCTGAAAAATTTTGATATGGTGTTGTCACAATGTATTCAACAATTCTGTTAAGCAAGTCTAAATCTTTTATATTAAATCGTCTTACTATATCTTTTATAACGATAGAATCATATAAATCTGATAAATATACTCGTAATTGATGCTCATCAGTCATCATAAATCTTTGAGGTAATCCACCCCATAATAAATAATCATTAAAAATATTTTCAATTTCATTTTTATCAGTTACGCCTTTTAATTCACAGATTTCTAGTAATGTAAAAGGAAAAACTTTAAAACTTACATATCTACCTGTTAAATGAGTAGCTAGTTCGCCTGATAGTAAATCACTATTGGAACCTGTTATAAAAATTGAAACATTTCTAGAAGCTTTAAAAGAATTGATTGCTTTTTCCCAATTATTAACATTTTGTATTTCATCAAAAAATAAATAATATTTTTCTTCAGTAGTCATTTTTTTAGTTATATAATTGTGCAAATCCATATCATCTTTTATAAAGGAAAATTCTTCATATTCAAAATTTATAAAAATAATTTGAGAATCTTTTATATTATTATGTTTCAATTCATCAATTATTTGTGTTAATAGAATAGACTTGCCACATCTTCTTATTCCAGTAATTACCTTAATTAAGTCTTGATCATAAAAAGGTCTAATTTGTGATAAATATTTTTCACGAATAATCATATTTATACACCTCATTTCTAATTATAGTATAGTATTTTTCTATTATTTTATCA
>JALEVB010000002.1 GCA_022780745.1 Erysipelotrichaceae bacterium | reverse complement strand
TCTTAATGTAGCTTCAGCAACAGCTTCAGGAGCAGTTGTAGCTAAATAAGCTTTCTTATCATAAGCAGCTCTTAATGCTTTACGGAAGTTTTCATTCTGAATAGCATTATAAGTATTTGTCTTATCTTCATCAGTAGTATGCGCAGTATTTTCATAAGTCTGTCTATTATAGTTAAATACTACACCAAATGCATAAGCATTTGCTAAGTCAGGATAAGCATTATCAGCATACTTTTCAGCATATGCATCATAATCAGCCCAGCTTGTGTTTAAACCAGCAGTAGCATATGTGCCTTGTTCAAATCCTTTGATAATTGAATATGGATCAGAACCATCGTCATAGATACGAGTGATCTTATTGATGTATACATGTTCAGCATCCCAATAGTTTTCATTCTTAGTTAATACAGTTTGAGATTTAGCATCAAATACTGACATGATGTAAGCACCATTGTAAAGAATTGAATCAGCACTAGCAGTACCAAATGCACAGTTTTCTTTATCAGGAGCACCTAAAGCACAACCAGTACCTTTAGACTCTAAGAATTCTCTATTAACTGGATATAAAACTGAATAAGTAGTCATTGTATAGAAATATGGAGTTGGAGCTTCTAATGTATAAACTAATGTATAGTCATCAGTAGCTTCTACACCAACATTAGCAAATGCTTCATCACTAAAGTCACCTGCTGTCATATATTCAAGATATCCTTTAACTACACCTTGTAACAACCAAGCAGTACCTGAATCAAATTCAGCACCATGTCTTAAACCTGTTACGAAGTCTTCAGCTTTTACTTCATCATAAACATCACCAGTACTAGTAACCCATTGTACACCTGGTCTGATATGGAATGTCCAAACTGTAGCATCTTCATTATGCTCCCAGCTTTCTGCGATAGCACCAACAAATGTTCCGTATCTATCATTTTCTAATAAACCGTCAACAAAGTTAGCATTTAGTTCATGGTCTTCTGCAAGAGCTGTAATAACGTAGTCCATTGTTTGAACTTCTCTAGAAGTTGCTTCAACATATTCAGTTGGTCCAGTATAACCACCGTCAGTTGTTGCCTCTCCTTCTGTACTAGTAGTAGTACCAGTACTAGAATTTGAAGAACAAGCTACCATTGAAACGCTCATTAACAACGCCATAACTGTTAACAATAATTTCTTCATAGTTTCCTCCCTATAATTCGCATAAATAATGCAATTACTATTTTATAATAATTCACATCATTTTTCAATAATTAGCACTATTTATTTACAAAAATTTTCTTGAAAATTAGTTACATCTGTTGTAAAATTTTTCTTCCTATGTGGCAAGATTATCAATTATATAAAAAAAACTAGAACTTTTACATTCTAGTTTGCTTATTTATTTAAATAATATGGCTTTATATAAGCCGGAATACCATTTTCATAGATTATATTAGTGTTTTTATCAATCAAAGGCAAAATATGATCATAAGCCTCTTTAGTAATACCATGATAATTATCCAAAATCCATTCTTTAGGGAAAGTTTTGATCTTATCTATTACTAAAGATGCATCAACAATACCATATTCGATATCATATTTATCACTATTTTTCCTATTGATCGTAACCATATGACCACTATACTTTGCTTTGTTGCTATACATATAGGCACATACACCTAGATTAAATGATTCATCCATATCTACTAATGACTGCTGAATAACACTACATCTTTGAATGGAAGATAATTCTAAAACTTTACATCTGCTGGCAGTATTAGTATCAATAATAAGATTTCTTAACTTATTAGATGCACTAATCTTCTTGTCAGCTATCAGTTTACCATCTGCATTCTTGATACCCTCTGATATTACGACATAGCATTTATTTTTTTCTTTTAGACATTTTTTGATTTCAGCCAAAAATAATGTTTCATCAAATACTGTTTCTGGCAATACCAGTAAATCAACAATATTACTTAAGCAAGCACTAGCAGCTAACCACCCAGCATCTTTACCCATCGTCTCTAATATGAATACTTCTTTTCTTGTATAGACATTAAAATCAAGCCAGGTCTGTAAAGCAGTAGTTGCGATATATTTTGCACTAGAAGGATATCCTGGACAATGATCGATATACATTAGATCATTATCAATTGTCTTAGGTACGCCAATAAATCTTAGATCATCGATCTGTTTTTCTTTGACATATTCATTTAAGAAGGCTACAGTATCCATCGAATCATTGCCACCTATATAGATCAGTACTTCGATATCATGTTTATGCATGATCTTTACCAGTTTATCAAATTCCTGTTTTGTTGTTCTAGTAAGCTTATAACGACAACTGCCTAAAGCACTAGCAGGTGTTTGACATAATATTTTATTTTCATATTCGCTCATATCAGTCAAATCAACAAAACGCTCACTTAAAATACCTTCAATACCATTCAAGCCACCTAATACTTTATCATAAAGATGATCAAGCTGATTTGCTTTTACAATACCAGCTAAAATAGCATTAACAGTAACACTTGGACCTTCCGATTGAGCAACCAGACATTTAGCCATAACTAAACCTCCTTTTTCTTACAATTATATTATAAACTAAAGATTACTTAATTCTTCCCATTTTTGCATTAGATGTTCAATTTCATTATGCTTATCATCTATCTGTTCATCTAATTCATTCATTTTTGTATAATCATGATAATACTCAGGCTCAAATCGTAAGGCTCTTAAAGCTTCTAACTCTTCTTCCTTTTCACTGATAAGTTTTTCTGTTTTGGCAATTTCCTTTTTTACATCAATATATTTAGGCTTTTCTTTCTTTACCTCTTGTCTAACAGTATTAACTTCTTTAGTAATATTCCCATTACGCTTTTCTATATATTCATCATAGCCAAAAGGATAATAAGTAGCTTCTCCATTCTCCATTACAATGATCCTATTTGCTATCTGTTTTATAAAATATCTATCGTGACTTACAAATAAAATCGTTCCATTATAATCACTTAATGACTCTTCAAGAGCTTCTTTGCTAATAATATCCAAGTGATTTGTAGGTTCATCCAGAATCAAAAAGTTACCATGCTCTAACAATATTTTAGCTAAAGATAATCTAACTTTCTCGCCACCACTTAAAACATTAACACTTTTAAATACATCATCAGCACTAAATAAAAACTGTCCTAATACACTTCTAATAGTCGTACGATCTAAATCTGGATATTCATCCCAAAGCTCTTCTAATACTGTTTTATCGCTATTAAACTGGGCTAGCTGCTGATCGAAATAACTAGTTTCAATATGGTGACCATATAGATAAGAACCAGATAGTGGTTTAACTTGACCCATCAATGTTTTTACTAAAGTAGATTTGCCACAGCCATTAGGACCTAATATGGCAACCTTATCACCTTTTCTAATTTCAAAAGATACACTACATAAAGCTTCACCATAACCAATAGAAAGATGATCAGCACATAAAACCATTTTCCCACCTTCACTATTACTAGTAAAATGAGCTTTAAAAGTCTTATTATCAGCTTTTCTAACCTCTTCTACTCTATCCATACGATCTAAATATTTGATCTTGCTTTGAGCAAAAGCCGCTTTATTTTTCTTATAACGAAACTTCTCAATCAAAGTCTCTATTCTCTCAATTTCCTTTTGCTGAATATTATAAAGCTTTTGCTGCTGTATCATATCCGCTTTTTTCTGATTAACATAATTGGTATAATTACCAACATATTTTTTCATTTGTCCATATTCTATTTCATATACAACATCAACGACATCATCCAGAAACATTCTATCATGTGACACTAAAACGACTGCTTTAGGATATTTTTTCAAATAACCCTCTAACCATTCTATGGTTTCAAGATCCAGATGATTGGTAGGCTCATCCAGTAACAGAATATCAGGCTTACTAACAAGTAATTTAACAAAAGCAATTCTAGTTTGCTGTCCACCTGAAAAAGTTGATATCTGACGATTTAAATCACTTTTATCAAAGCCAAACTTACAAAATATCGTTTCCAGTTCTGATTGATAATTATAACCATTCATAGTTTCAAATCTTTCAATCAGATCAGCATATTGCATCATAATTTTTTCACTATGATCATTTTGCATCTGTTTTTCTATTTCATCTAATTGTGCTCTAATTGCAAATATTGGAGCAAATACCTTATTCATCTCTTCTTGTACGCTTATCGTATCATCCATAAGAGCTTTCTGACTTAAATAACCTATCGTCGTATTATTAGCCTGATGAATAGTTCCACTTTCCAAATGCTCTTCTTGTAGTATACATTTTAAAAGTGTCGATTTTCCACAACCATTTCGACCAACGATAGCTATTTTTTCTGTTGATTTGATTTCAAATTGAATATCTGCAAAAACTTCATTCGCACCAAAATACTTGGTTCCTTTATTAATTTGAAATAACATAAAATCTCCTACAATTTAATTTCAACTATATGTTTGGGAGCTCTTTTCTCAACTGGTGGCAAAGTATTATAACTTGGAGCTATAGCCGTGCATAAATATTCATGAATATGATTTGCAACAGGTAACTTAGTATCTTCAAAATCTACATATCTTACAGGAAAGATATCATCTTTCTTAAAGATAAAAGGCTTAAAAGGTGACTTAAAAGTCCATGTTAGATCAAAACCAATATAATCACTATTTTTACAAAGACGGCCATATACCCTGGCATTATTAACAAACCATCTTTTTAGAAACAAAGGATTTACATTCAAATTTTCAAATAGAATTATAAAAGGCATTAATATCTGATTCAAAATACGATATGGCAGGTCAACTAATTTATTCATCGTACAATGATCATATACAAATACATCAACAAAGATACCATCGCCATCTTTGCACTTATTAGCCAATAAGCTATTTACTTCTTTGATATAAGTATTCTTTTTCCTAATCTTCATGGCAGGTATTAGGACATTATATTCTTTATGTGTTTCAAAACACTGAAAATAATAATCATCCCCTAGATCTTTTTGCAAAGCCTGTATGAATCTTAAATAATCTTCATACATCATAGCAATATCTGCATCATCATCCCAGGGAATAAATCCCTTATGGCGAAACGCTCCCAACGCACTTCCACCATTTAGCCAATAAGGAATATTATTCTTCTGACATACAACATCAATATCTTTAAGCATTTGTAATAATACTTTATGAACATCACTAACTGTAATGACATTACCATCTTTATCTTTCTTTAATATATATTCTTCCATTTTCTTTTTCCTCTATAATAAAGAAGATTAGATGTACATCTAATCTTTTTAAAATATACAATTATTAGTAGTACGAGGGTATGGTTCAGTATCTCTAATATTGTTAACGCCTGTTAAATACATCAAGAAACGATCAAACCCTAAACCAAATCCAGCATGCTGGCATCCACCATATTTTCTAAGATCCAAATACCATTGAAGCGTTTCTTTATTCATATTAAGTTCATCCATACGTTTATCAAGATAATCATATCTTTCTTCTCTTTGGCTTCCACCAACTAGTTCACCAACGCCTGGTACTAATAAGTCACATGCCGCAACTGTTTTACCATCATCATTTAAACGCATGTAGAAAGCCTTGATATCTTTAGGATAATCTGTTAAGAACACTGGTCCATTTACAACCTGTTCACAGATATACTTTTCATGTTCCTTATCAAAGTCCATGCCCCAGTAAACATCTCTTTCAAACTTAACACCACTGTTTTGTAAGATCTCTACAGCTTCAGTATAAGTCATACGTTTAAATTCACTATCTCTAACCTTGGTAATTCTTTCAATACATGTCTTATCGATCATATTATTAAAGAATTCCATTTCGCATTTAGCATTTTCCAAAACATAATCAATACAATACTTGATCATATCTTCAATAAGATTCATATCATCTTCCAAATTAGCAAACGCAATTTCTGGTTCAACCATCCAGAATTCCGCAGCGTGATAAGGTGTATGTGAATTCTCTGCTCTAAATGCTGGGCCAAAAGTATAAACATCTCTAAATGCTAAAGCAAATGCTTCAACATGTAATTGACCAGTACATGTCAAATAAGTTTCCTTACCAAAGAATTCTTCTTTTTTGCCAGTAGAAATCTTAAATAATTCACCAGCACCTTCACCATCATTACCTGTAACGATTGGTGTATGAACATAAACAAATCCCTGATCCTGGAAGAATTCGTGAATAGCCATTGATAAAATACTTCTAAGTCTAAAAATGGCATTAAAAGTATTAGCACGAGGTCTTAAATGAGGGATCTCACGCATATATTCAAAAGAATGTCTTTTCTTTTGCAATGGATATGTATTATCACAATCTCCTTCTAGATCGATCTTAGTAATTTCAATTTCAAATGGCTGTTTAGCATTTGGTGTAACTTTATATTTACCAATAGCTAAAATTGCAGATCCAGTTGAATACTTAGCATATGTAGCAAATTCTGCTAAATCTTTAGTATATACTAATTGTGCATTTTTAAAATAAGTACCATCATTTAATTCAATAAAACCAACTGATCCATTATTACGATTAGTTCTGATCCATCCTTCTAATTGTACATATTCAATCTGATCTTTTTCAATCGTATCAGCATTAACTGTAATCTCATACAATTCTCTTATTGTCATAAATGTTAACATAATTCTTCTCCCCTATTATTATTTATTCCTGGAATGTATTTGTCTCAAATACTAATTCCTGAATACTTGATACAACATCTATAGATTTAACATAGACATCTTTTGGAACATTAAAATGTTCGCTAGTAAAGTTTACTATACCTTTTATACCATTTTCAACTAATAAATCTACCGTTTCCTGAACTTTATTAGAAATAGTAATGATTGCAATACGACATCCTTGTGGCATATGCTGGCCTAATTCTTTGATATTATAAACTGGTACTGAAGCCTGGACATTCTCTGGAAACATGTCAAAACCACATACGATTTCACCAACAACATGATTCCACTTATTATAATTAAGTAAAGCTCTACCTAAATTACCAACTCCAACCAAAATGATCTTTTCGTCAAATCCAACACCTAACTCACTGTTAAACTTTTCAATCAGGTAGTTTACATCATAGCCATAACCTTGCTTACCTAAACTTCCTATAAATGAAAAATCTCTTCTAATTGTAGTAGAAGGAATTGAAACATAATCACCTAATGTGCTAGACATGATATGTGTTACTCCTTCACTTTGTAGTTTTCTTAAAGCTTTTAGATATACAGGATACCTTTGTAAAGTAGCTTTAGGAACTTTTTTCTTAATCTCTTCCATCTTTATCACCTATACTATATTGTATCACGAGATTATATTTTGTGAAATAAATACTTAATTGAACTTTTAAAGTTCCATACTTGGTTTAACAGCTAATGTTAGATCATTAGTCTTATTATACTTAATTGCGACACTTCCCGCAGCACCGATCATAGCTGCATTATCTGTACAGCACCATAGTGGTGGTATTGTTAGATGAATATTAGGATATTGTTTCATCATCTCTTGAATTACAACTCTCAATCGAGAATTAGCTGCAACACCACCTGCCAGAACAACTTGTTTTGGCTGATAAACACCTACAGCTTTAACTAATTTAGATAATAATGAATGAAGAGCAACCTCCTGAAAGGCATAAGCAACATCAGCTTTATTAATTTCATGATCTTGTTTTCGTTCTCTTTGAATCAACTGTAAAACAGCAGATTTTAAACCACTAAATGAGAAATCAAACTCATTTTCAGTCTTAGGCATAGGTAACTTATAGAAAGCTTTACCTTCTTTTGCCAGTTTATCGATTTCTGGACCTCCAGGATATGGCAAACCAAGAACTCTAGCCACCTTATCATACGCTTCACCAATAGCGTCATCCTGTGTTTCACCAATGATCTCAAAAGAATATTCATCTTTCATATATACGATTTCCGTATGACCACCAGAAACAACTAAGGCCATTAACGGAAATTCTAATTTATCGACAAAAGTATTCGCAAAAATATGTCCCATTATATGATGTAAAGGAACAAGCGGTTTGTCATATAACCAGGCAATAGTTTTGGCAGCCTGTACGCCAACATGTAAAGAGCCAACCAATCCAGGTCCTTGGGTAAAGGCAATTGCCTCTATATCATCCATGCTGACATTAGCTTGTTCTAATGCACTTTTAATTACTAATGAGATATTCTCTACATGGATCCTACTAGCAACCTCTGGTACTACTCCTCCATATAATTTATGGATATTTATCTGGCTAGAAACAACACTAGATAGTATTTCATTACCATTTTTAATAATCGCACAAGCTGTTTCATCACAACTTGATTCAATAGCTAAAATATATTGTGTCATAATATACCCTCCATAGCCCTTGTCATAAGATAAGCATCTTCATGATTATCCTGATAGTAGCTTTTTCTAATATTAACAATTTCAAAATTAAATTTCTTATATAAATCAATTGCTTTTTGATTAGACACTCTTACTTCCAGGCTCATAACTTCGCAATTAGCCTTATTAGCTTCATCAATACACTTCTGTAATAAAGAAGAAGCTAAATGTTGTCTTTGATAAGAACTCTTAGTTGCTAAAGTAGTAATTTGTGCCTGTTCAAACATGACCCATAAACCAATATAAGCTCTAATTTCACCATTTTCTTCATCGACAAAATATTTGCTATAGGGATTCTGATTGATTTCAAAATCAAAACCATCTTCATCCCAAGGCGAAGCAAATAATGCCTTCTCTATTTCTACTACCTGTGCAATATCTTTATTTGTCATTGCTCTTATCATTTTTTCACCATATAACTTTGAGCATCTTTTAGATATAGTGGAACTACAGTATCAACATTCTTTTCTAAATGCCACTTATCTTGATGTTTTAAGAAATTATCCGCAATATCAGGATAATTATCTTCCTGTTTAAATAAAGAAGCATCACCAATTATCTTGTTATCTTCAATAAGTTTTGTAATATTTTCCAAAGTATCTACATTAATATCATCAACTAATTGACCATTCTTATATATACCATAATATGCTCTATTGCTTCTAGCGTCCAGTATTACAGCACAATTATCATCACTTAATAGATCTAAAGTACTAATAGTGTATAAAGGAATATTACGTAAAGCACAAATTACCTTTGCACTTGTTAACGCAATTCTGACGCCTGTATAACTTCCAGGACCAATTGAACAAACAACACTATCAATAGCTAATGGTTTAACATTAACTTCTTTACATAATGAATCAATAACTGGCATTAAATATTCTGATTGTTTTTTTGGACATAATTCACAATATTTATTGATTATTTTATTATCTTTTATCAAAGCCACAGCTAAATGCTTATGACTAGTATCCATTGCTAAAGTAATCATTTTACTAACTCCTTTAAGATATGCTCATATCTATCACCACAGGCAACAAATTCAAATAATCTTTCTTCTTCATCCAAGCGTTTGATGCTAATTTCTAAACGTTCTTCTGGTAAATATTCACTCATAAACTGTGGCCATTCTATTATCGTAATACCATCATCAAATAATTCTTCAAAGCCTAGATCCTGACTGCCATTTTCTAAACGATATGCATCAATATGATTTAATGTCTTATCACCATGATATGTCTTTAATATCGTAAAAGTAGGAGAATTGATCGCCTTTTTAATATTTAAAGCTTTACCAATAGCCTTAGTTAAGGTAGTTTTGCCAGCACCAAGATCTCCACTTAAAGTAATGACATCCTTTGTCTGCAATAACTTACCTAATTTATAACCTAAATCATTTGTTTCTTGTAATGAACTTATTTTTAATTCCATATGTTTGACCTCGATTACTAATTTTACTACAATATTCTTAAAATGTAAAAAAAATCCAGCATAAAGCGCTGGAAAATAAAAAACCTGGCAACTTGCTAATTTCACTATGGCAGGCATAGCTATCTTCGCCGTAGAAATGCTTAACTTCTGTGTTCGGGATGGGAACAGGTGTGTCCATTTCGCTATCGTCACCAGATCGTTCCAAACTCCTCATTCTCTGAAAACTAAATGATAGAACTTCTGACACGCTTTCTTGCTAAAAGCTTTCCTTGTTCTTGACTCTTGTGATTAAATCCTCGATCTATTAGTATCAGTCAACTGCACATGTCGCCATGCTTCCATCTCTGACCTATCAACCTCGTAGTCTTCAAGGGATCTTACTTCATCAAGTGAATGGGAAATCTCATCTTGGAGTTGGTTTCACGCTTAGATGCCTTCAGCGTTTATCCAGTCCGTACTTAGCTACCCAGCCATGCCGCTGGCGCGACAACTGGTACACCATGGGTACGTCCATCCCGGTCCTCTCGTACTAAGGACAGCGCTCCTCAAATTTCCTACGCCCACAACAGATAGGGACCGAACTGTCTCACGACGTTCTGAACCCAGCTCGCGTACCGCTTTAATGGGCGGACAGCCCAACCCTT
>JALEVB010000001.1 GCA_022780745.1 Erysipelotrichaceae bacterium | reverse complement strand
TATATTTCTGTCTTTTATCCTAAGGATAATGTTAGTAATATCCAAAGAAGTCAGATGCTTACAACTACTGGTAGTAATACCAATGTTATTCAGGTCAATGGTAATTTTGATGATTGTCAAAGAATTGTTAAAGAATGTTTTAAAAGAATCGATGTTAATGGTGTACAATTAAGTAGTGCAAATAGTATTAATCTTGGTAGATTAATACCTCAGGTCGTTTATTATTTTTATGCTTATATTAAATTAGTTAATGATAGGGTTATAAACTTAAATGATAAAGTTAATTTTGTAGTCCCTTGTGGTAACTTTGGTAATATTTTAGCAGGATATATTGCTAAAGAACTTGGATGTCCGATTGCTAAATTAGTATGTGCATCTAATAGTAATGATGTTTTAGTTGAATTTATCAATACTGGCATTTATAATCGTAACCGCCCTTTTATTAAGACGATATCTCCTAGTATGGATATCTTAATTTCCAGCAATGTTGAAAGATTATTATTTATTTTAAGTGATTATAATGATAAATTAGTATCACAATATATGCATGATCTGGATACTAAAGGATATTACAAAGTCAATGATGAAATCTTTAATAAGATCAAAGATACTTTTGTTGCCTATACTATTGATGACAAGCAAACAAAAGCTACGATAAAAGATGTTTACAAGCAAACTAAGCACTGTTTAGACACTCATAGTGCTATAAGCTATCATGCCCAAACATTGTTCAAACAAGCTAATATCAACCAATACCCATGTATCTCTTTAGCAACCGCTAGTGCCTATAAATTTGCTAAAGACGTATATAATGCTATTAGTGATATAGATGAAAATGATGAATTCAAATGTATGCAATATTTAGATAAACTATCTGATGAGCATATACCAGCTTCTTTAGCTAATATTTTAAATATGCCTATCATGCATAAAGATATTATTAATAAAGAAGATGGTATCGATTATATTATTAATAAAGCAAAGGAAGTGATTAGTTATGATTGAAATTAAAATTTGTGCAACCAGTGCTAATCTAGGACCAGGATTTGATACCCTAGGAGTAGCTTTAAGCTTATATAACTATTTTAAAGTAGAAATAAGCGATGAATTAATAATTGAAAACTGTGAAGAAAAATACTGCAACGAAAACAATTTATTCTATATTGGCTATCAAACCGTATGTGAGATCTTAAATGTTCACGACAAATGTCATGTCATCTTTGATACCAATATTCCGATATCACGCGGTTTAGGAAGCAGTGCCAGTCTAATATGTGCTGGAGCCATTGCCGCTAATTATTTACATGGAAATATCCTATCCAAAGATGAAATATTTAGAATATGCTCAAGCATCGAAGGTCATCCTGACAATATTGCTCCATGTATTTATGGTGGTCTAACTGCCAGCTTTGAAGGAAAGAATATTATGGCTATATCCTTACCAGTACATCCCGATATTCATTTTACAGCCATAATCCCTGATTATGAATTAAGTACTAAAGATGCCCGTGAAGCCTTGCCAAAAGAAGTCAATATGCATGATGCGATATATAATATCAGTCATGTTGTTGCCATGATGCATGCCTTAGAGAAAAATGATAAAGAACTATTAAGAGTAGCCTGTCTAGATAAGCTGCACCAGCCATATCGTAAAAGCTTAATAAAAGACTACGATTTATATGAAAAAGTATGTTTTGACAATCAGGCAACAGCCTTCATGATATCTGGTGCTGGTCCAACCTGTCTTGTCTTATCTAACTTTTCAAATTTCTCTAGTGCCATTATTGACAGTCTAGATCATAATCTAAAGATCATCGACTTATCAGTAGATTTTAATGGCCATATAGTAAAAGAATTATGAAAGACTACCTAATCGTTCATTCTTCGATCTTACCTAAATATTATTATCAGGTAATCAAGGTAAGACAGTTTCTGCAACAGAACCCTAATGCCAATGTATCTAAAGCCTGTAAAGATGAAGGTATCTCTCGCAGTACTTATTATAAATATAAAGATTATATCTTTTTGCCTAATGAATTTAACCAGCAAAAGGCCATTATTTCATTAGATCTAAGTCATGAAAAAGGCACATTATCAAAAGTATTAAATACCCTATCAGATTTTAATACCAATATTTTAACTATCTCTCAGGCATTACCTATTAATAATGTAGCCAATGTCAATATTTCTTTAGACATCTTAAATATCAATAATAGTCTAGATGATCTTATCAAAGCTCTAGGCAATATAAAAGGCGTAATTAATGCCCAATTAATTAACCTTGAGTAATAATACGCCATCACCAATATTTTTATGATATTCACATGTATATTCAGGATCATTTAGGATCTCATCCCTAAATATCCTGATTTTTTTAACTAACGCTTTAGTATTACGATTATGCGTCATTGAAGGATCATCAACGATACCATGAAATTCCAGATTATCAAAGATAAAGACCTTACTATTTTTCTTGAAATGTTCAAGATATCTTCGATATTTACCTTTAGCCGCATCAACAAATATCAGATCATATTGTTTATCAGTTTCAAAAGCTAAAGCATCCATTAAATAGACATCGATCTGTTTATCAAGATCTGCTTCTTTAATATTCTTAATAGCCTCATTATACATCACTTCATTGATTTCTATCGTATCAATATGTATATCTTCAGCTATCTTTGCCATATTCATCGCACTATAACCAATCGCCGTCCCCAGTTCCAGAATATTTTTAACATTATTTGTTTTTACATATTCTAACAAAAACGCTAAGCCTTCATCCAACATGATAGGAACATGATGTTCTTTTGCATATGTTTTAATATCCATAATTAATTCTTCAAACTCTGCAATGGTGCAGGTATACGTCCTTTACGATCGATCATCTTATCACATTTAACCTTACTGATTGGCATAATTGGACCACTGCCTAGTAATCCACCAAATTCTAATTCTGCTTCATTATCATGACCAATAGCAGGAATAATTCTTACCGCTGTGGTCTTGGAATTGACCATACCAATTGCAGCTTCATCAGCTATGATTCCTGAAATCGTTGATGCACTGGTATCACCAGGTACAACGATCATATCTAAACCAACCGAACAAACAGCTGTCATAGCTTCAAGTTTTTCTAAGCACAATGAACCACTCTTACATGCAGCAATCATTCCAGCATCTTCACTAACAGGAATAAAGGCACCACTTAATCCACCAATTGATGAACTAGCCATTACACCACCTTTTTTAACTGCATCATTCAACATTGCTAAGCAGGCAGTCGTACCAGGTCCTCCACAATGCTCAACACCCATTTCTTCTAATATATAGGCTACACTATCACCAACAGCTGGCGTAGGTGCAAGCGATAAGTCAACAATACCAAAAGGAACATTTAAACGCTTAGACGCGATCGTACCTACCAGCTGACCCATTCTAGTGATCTTAAATGCCGTTTTCTTAATAATTTCAGCTATTTCATCCATTGATTTATCAGCACCAGCCTTTTTAATAGCAGTTCTAACTACTCCTGGTCCACTAACCCCAACATTGATAACCACATCAGGTTCACTAATACCATGAAAAGCTCCAGCCATAAAAGGATTATCCTCAACTGCATTACAGAAAACAACAAGTTTACAAGCTCCAATACAATTTCTATCAGCTGTTACTTCAGCACTTTTTCTGACGATCTCTCCCATTAATTTAACTGCATCCATATTAATACCAGCCTTAGTCGAACCAACATTAACACTTGAACAAACTCTTTCCGTAATACTTAAAGCCTTAGGAATACTCTCAATCAGTTCCCTTTCACCCTGTGTCATACCCTTTTGTACCAAAGCACTATAACCACCAATGAAGTTAATACCTAACTCTTTTGCACACTCATCTAAACAAATGGCATATTTAGTACAATCTCCACCACTAACACTTTGTAATAAGCTAATAGGCGTAACACTAACTCTTTTATTAATAATAGGAATACCATATTCTTTACTAATATCATCACCAACTTTTACTAAGTTCTTAGCATATTTTAAGATCTTATTTTTAATTTTCTTACATGCCTCGTCAATATCACTATCAGCACAATCTAATAAAGAAATACCCATGGTAATAGTTCTAATATCAAGATCTTCTTCATCGATCATATGAATAGTTTCTAATATATTATTCTGATTTATCATAATATCACCTAAATCTTATGCATCGCATTAAAAATATCTTCATGCATAACATGAATGACCAATCCATGGTTTTTACCTTCTCGTTCCATCAAACTAACAAAATCAGTAAAGATCTTACTATCTACTTCACATACCATCATCATGGTAAAAGTCTCACCTAATACTGTCTGACTAACATCTAATATATTAACATCATTATCAGCACACTTCTTAGCTACAAAAGCTAAGATCCCTGGTTTATCCTTTCCAACTACTGAAATAATTGCACGCATATTTTATCCTCCTTTTATTCCTTTGGCATCTCTGTAATTTTACAAAAAGCTAATTCCGTAAAATAATTAACGCGAGCTTCTTCGATCTTATCAAGATCATCCTCACTACAAATGCCTTTTTCTTCTTGTGTTTCATAGTTATAAACACATTTATCATATGTTCCAATCATTGATTTCCAGTTATAAGTATAACTATTCAACCCATAAACATAAGTAAACTGTTTATTATCAAAATCAAAAATATAAGACTCATTACCATTAAAATCACAGACATACAAACCCTGATCATTTATCTGATATCCCTGTTCATCGATAAGTATCTGTTTAACTTCATCAAGCGTTTTATCATTAACAATACTATTGATATCAACATATAAACTAGTATCATTTAATCTTTCATTAGTAGTATTATTGATATTCTCATAATTACTAGTATATTTATATGATCCCTGATAATTTGCATCATATGAATCAGCGTCAAATGTTAATTCAAATTGTTGACTAATAAGCTTTCCATCTTCGATGCTAATAATCATTTTATTTTCATAACTTTTCAGATCACTAATTTGCATGATACTTTGTTCAATTATTTTTATACAATAATCTTTACTCATTGTAAAATATAATTTACCATCTTTTTCTTCTGCTTGATCATATTCATCTTTTGTAAAATATAAATCATTCATATTAGCCGTATCCTGATCGAAATCTTCATAATACTTAATCGAACCAGCACAATCATAATATATCTTGTTATCCTGAACATTGATCTTACAATCCCCATAAGTATCACCATTATATAAATTGACACTATATAAACTTAATTCTCCATTTTCATAATATAAGACATTATTAATATCATACTGATAATCAGCATTATCAATGATAATACTGGCAGCAGTTTTATTTGTATAGCTTTGATATTCACCACTTGCCTTATATGCATCAGCATACTTATCATATATATTCTTATTTGAGCAGGCAGTTAACATCAAAATACATAATAATACTTTAATCAATCGCATATTTCTTTTCCATCCTTAAATACTCTTTATAAGTAATTGCCATCGCACTTGCATGTTTAACATTTGTTACACTAGATATAATTTCTTCCATCGGAACATCCTTAAAATCATGAGCTTCCATACTGGAAAAAGTTAATGCTTTAAACTGAAATCTGGTATAATCATCATAATATAAGATATAATTATCCCCACCACGATTCATAATAAAGGGACCTTCACTTTGATGACCAGTAATATAATTCATATCAAAACGATCAAAATGTAAATAATCACTATCACTATAACCAACAAACAATTGTGAGTACTCTTCCATTGGCTCTCTTTCATCTTTTAAAACGATACTATAATTATATCCGTTCTTAAAAATAGTCCCATCTATAACTGCAAAACCAGTATCTAAAAGCTTCTTAGGATAACTGATCTCATACATATCACTTGAATAATTATAGAACATTCCACCATCCTCAACCGAACTATAATAGATAACATACTTATCAATCAAACGATCATAGAAACCTTCAGGAGCCCAGGCCTGTTTCTCACTCATCTTATTATCTTCACTAGAAGCATTTACTTTTAACAATCTTTCATTTTCATAACTAATAAAATCATTAGTATCATAAACATAAATACTAGGATTATCATAACCTTGGGTAGCTAACAGAAAGAATCCTCCATCTTTATTTCTTACTAATGATGGATCTCTTAATCTTTGAGTACCAATAGTCGGTTTTAAAACCGCCTTTTGATCATTCAGCTCAAACCACAATAATCCATCATAAGTAAAAGCCAGCTTCAATTCTTCCTGCTGATCACCATTACCACTAAAATAAGTAATCAGATAACCAAATTTTTCATCTAATAATACTATTTCATCAAAATCAAAAATCTGACCTTCAACACTAGCCTGTAATTTTATTTTCTCATACTCATCAGCAGCTTCATCTTTACATAAGACATAACCATTTTCAATATGCGCATCACCACTAATTACATCCCATTTTATCGGCATACCCATATAATCCATCAGTAATTCTTTTTTATCAAAATAAAAATAATCTAAATACTGATTTAGATAATTATATATTTCATTACTACTCTCTTGTTTCTCTACTTCCATTGTCACAGGTTCTATTGCATTATCACTGCATCCTGTTATCAATAGAAAACTAATAATTAATATAATCTGTAATATTCTTCTCATCTTTTATCACTCGATTATTATATCATGTCATATTTATATTAAAAATCATTTCCTGGAAAATAAGGAAATGATTCTCGTTATTATTTTTTAAATACTCCTAGTATACTTCTAGTAAACTGCTTTGTTACTTCTCTGCCAATGGTATTAATAGCTGTTCTTTGTAAACTAGTAATCGTAGCTTCCGTCTTACGACGTTTTCTCTCTTCTTCTTTTTCTTTTTTAGCTAATTCTTTTTCTCGCTCTTTTTCTTGCTTAGCTAAAAGTTTTTCTTCCTCTTTAGCCCGTTTTTGAGCCTCTATTTCATCCAATTTACGCTGCTTAGCTTCTTGTTCAGCTTTTAACTGATCAGCCTTCATTTCTTCTAGTTCCTGACGCTTTTGATCTAGGATCTCAAATGCTGATTCACGATCAACACTAACATTATACTTGCTGGCATATTGAGCATTATTAACTATCTGTTTGATTATACTAGGATTAATAGCTTCCATACTGCTTTCTGGAGGTAAGATCATACATTTTTCAACAACTGATGGAATACCTCTTTCATCAATAAATGAAACTAATGCTTCACCCACACCAAGATTCATAATCACATCCTGAGTATCAAAATTAGGATTGGCTCTAAAAGTATCACTAGCTGCTTTAACATTCTTGATCTCATTAGGTGTATAAGCTCTCAAAGCATGCTGAATACGATTACCTAACTGTCCTAAAATACTATCAGGAATATCAATAGGATTCTGAGTAACAAAATAAATACCAATACCCTTAGAACGAATCAAACGGATAACCTGTTCGATCTTACTAACTAAAGCTTTAGGAGCATCA
The DNA here is from genome assembly GCA_022780745.1 of Erysipelotrichaceae bacterium. Lineage (GTDB taxonomy): Bacteria > Bacillota_I > Bacilli_A > Erysipelotrichales > Erysipelotrichaceae > JALEVB01. The sequence goes on along the minus strand of JALEVB010000001.1, from coordinate 16,242 downwards.
TCAAATAACAAATGAGCTTCATCAAAGAAGAATACTGCCTTAGGTTTATCCAAATCACCAACCTCTGGTAATGTTTCATATAACTCAGACAACATCCAAAGCATAAATGTTGCATATAATTTAGGCTTCAAGAATAATTTTGAACACTCTAAAATATTAATATAGCCATAACCATTACTATCACATTGTAGCCAGTCATTGATATCTAATGAAGGCTCACCAAAGAAAAGATCAGCACCATCTTTTTCAAGTGATAATAAGCTACGAATAACAGCACCAACACTTTGCGAAGTAATATGCCCATAATCACTCTTTAACTCACTAGCATTATCACTTACATAATTAAGCATCGCCTTTAGATCTTTAAGATCCAATAGTAATAAATTATTATCATCAGCTACCTGAAAAGCAATATCTAATACCCCTCTTTGAGCATCACTCAACTCTAATATATTAGCTAATAAAATTGGTCCCATTTCACTAATAGTAGCCCTAACAGGATGTCCATTCTCCTGGAATACATCCCAGAATGTACAAGGATAACCTTCAAAAGTATATCCTCTTTCTACCAGACTCCAATTCTTTTTTCTTTCCAAGATAATATCATTATCTTTACCTTTTTCTATTGTACCTGTCAAATCTCCTTTAATATCAGCAGTAAATACTGGTACACCAGCCTTTGAGAATGACTCAGCTAATACCTTTAATGTTGTTGTTTTACCAGTACCTGTAGCACCAGCGATCAAACCATGGCGATTAGCCATTTTAAGACTTAAAAATAAAGAATCTGTTTCACTTTGTCCTATCCAAATATTATTGTTATAAAGCATGAAGTTACCCCTTCCATATGTCAAAATTATAACAGTAATATAATAAAAAAACTATCACTTATGTGATAGTTTTCATAGAATTAAACTAATTCAATAATAGCCATTGGGGCATTATCACCACGACGGTTACCAGTCTTAGTAACACGAGTATAGCCACCATTTCTATCTTTATATTTAGGAGCTACTTCATCGAATAATTTATTTAAAACTGTCTTGCCAGTTTCTTCATTAGCAACTACATCACGAATGTAACTAGCTGCAATTCTTCTTGAATGAAGATCGCCTTTTTTACCTAATGTAATCATTTTATCTACAACACTACGAAGATCTTTAGCTTTAGCTTCTGTAGTTTCTACTTTTCCATATAAAATTACAGAAGTAGCTAAGTTTCTTAGCATTGCTTTACGATGGTCTGCATTTCTACCAAATTTACGATTCCACATCTTATATAATTCCTTTCTTCTAATTAGTCAAAAGCTTTGAAACTAAGTCCAAGTTCAGTGATCTTTTCTTTAACTTCTTTCATAGATTTCTTTCCAAGATTACGAACTCTCATCATTTCTTCTTCAGTCTTCTGAGTTAATTCATCAACTGTTTGAATACCAGCACGTTTTAAACAATTATAAGAACGAACTGATAAATCTAAATCCTCAATCATCATTGATTGTTCTCTATGAGTAACCTCATTGTTATTTTCTTTCATAATTGATTCCATACCATTAACTTCTTCTCTTACATTTGTAATGATATCTAAATGATCAATTAAAATCTTACTTGCAAGTGAGATTGCCATTTGAGGAGTAATTGAACCATCTGTATAAATTTCCATTACTAAGCGATCATATTTAGCATCTTGCCCAACACGAGTTGGTTCAACGTCATATGCGACTTTTTCAATTGGAGTATAGATTGAATCAGTGAATACAGTACCAATGCTAGTTGAAGAGCCCTGGAAAATCTGTTTATTAGCATCACTGCTAACATATCCACGACCATTTTTAGCTTTAAGTTCCATTTCAAGAACTCCACCTTTTTCAACATGAGCAATTACTAGGTCTTTATTTAAAATTTCAACACTTTCAGGACAAATAATATCACCAGCAGTTACTGTGCAAGGTCCTTTTGCAGAAATTTTTAAAGTATAAATTTCATCATCATCGATTTTCATTACTAAATCTTTGATATTTAAGATCATCATTGCAACATCTTCTCTAACTCCTGGAATAGTTGTGAATTCATGATATACACCATCTGCTTTAATAGAGAATACTGCAGCACCTGGTAATGAAGAAATTAATACACGTCTTAATGCATTACCTAAGGTAATTCCAAAACCTCTTTCTAGTGGTTCTAGAACAAATTTACCATAGTTGTCTGATTCAACATATTCTTTAACTTCAAAATGTGCACGTTCAAATTTTTGCATTCAATTCCCTCCTTATTGGGTTGATTAACCACGTGGTCTTTTTGGTGGACGGCATCCGTTATGAGGAATTGGAGTTACATCATTGATAACTGTAATTTCCAATCCAGCTGTTTGTAATGATCTTACAGCAGCTTCACGGCCTGGTCCTGGTCCTTTTACGTTTACTTCTACTGTTTTCATTCCGTGATCAACAGCTGCTTTACCTGCAGCTTCAGCAGCCATTTGAGCTGCATAAGGAGTTGATTTACGAGATCCTTTAAATCCTAATGCACCAGCACTAGACCAAGCTACTGCATTGCCCTTTTCATCAGTAATAGTCACAATAGTGTTATTAAATGTTGAATGGATATGAGCAGTACCTTTAGCTATATTCTTACGAACACGTTTTTTACGTGCAGTTGTTTTAGTTGCCATAATATATTTACCCTCCTATCAACTATTTCTTCTTGTTAGCTACAGTACGACGAGGTCCTTTACGTGTACGAGCATTTGTTTTTGTACGTTGTCCACGTACAGGAAGTCCTTTTCTATGACGAACTCCACGGTAACATCCAATTTCCATTAGACGTTTAATATTTAATTGAGTTTCACGACGTAGATCGCCTTCAACCTTGATTTGGTCAATATGTTGACGGATCAAAGTTTCTTGTTCATCTGTTAAGTCCTTAACTCTGATATCTTCGCTGATACCACAATCAGCTAATACTTTTTTACTTGTTGTTAAACCGATTCCATAGATATATGTTAGTGAAATTACTATACGTTTATCGCGTGGAATGTCTACACCAGCTATACGAGCCATATTTTATATTTCCTCCTAGTTTCCTTGTCTTTGTTTATGCTTAGGGTTTTCGCAAATTACCATAACGGTACCTTTACGTTTGATAATACGACACTTATCACAAATTGGTTTGACTGATGGTCTTACTTTCATGTGTTCTTACCTCCAAGACTCTTTCTATTTATGTCTATATGTTATACGCCCACGTGTTAAATCATAAGGTGAAATTTCTACTGTAACTCGATCTCCCGGTAAAATGCGAATGTAATTCATACGGATTTTACCAGCAACGTGAGCAAGAATTACGTGACCATTCTCTAACTTCACCTTGAATTTTGCATCAGGAAGTGTATCTTCAACAATTCCATCAATTTCAATGACATCCTGTTTTCCCATTAAAATATCCTTTCTTTAAAAATCACGGCTTATGGTGAGATACTGATCTCACCATAGTCGTTACATTTTTTTAGTTAAGAAGCATTACTTACCTAAAGCACTCTTGATGCTTGCCCATACTGTTTCCATTGGAGCACTTGCATCAATATCCTGTACTAAACCTTTTGCACCATAGAACTCTAAGGCAGGCTTAGTATTCTTTTCATGTTCTTGTAAACGAACTTTCAATTGCTCAATTGTATCATCACTTCTTTGAACTAGTGGTGATCCACAAATATCACAAATACCTTCAACTATTGGTTTATTGAACGTAATATGATATGTAGCTTTACAATTCTTACATACTCTTCTACCAGTAATTCTTGTTGCTAATGCATCAAAATCAACCTCTAGATTAATGACTTTATCAATTGGTTTTCCAATTGTAGCACAAATCTCTTCTAAAGCCTGAGCCTGATTCAAAGTACGTGGAAATCCATCCATTAAGAATCCATTCTTACAATCATCTTGTAATAATCTTTCCTTAACCATTGCATTAACTACATCATCAGGTACAAGTTTACCCTGATCCATCAAGACCTTAGCTTGAATACCTAATGGTGTCTGATTTTTAACATTTTCTCTTAACATATCTCCAGTAGAAATATGAGGAATGTTAAATTCTTTAACAATATAGTCTGACATTGTACCTTTGCCACTGCCAGCTGGACCCATAATAAGTATGTTCATGATCGAATCCCCCTATTTAAGAAACCCGTGATATTGTTTTTGAGTCAATTGACCTTTTAACTGTGTCATAGTTTCCATGGCAACACCAACTACGATGATTATACCAGTACCACCAACTGAAGTAGATGCTGGTAAATTAGTAATCATAGGTAATAAATATGGAATAACTGCAATAATAGTTAAACCACAAGCACCTAACACAGTGATTCTATTTAATACTTTCTTCAAGTATTCTTTTGTTTCATTTCCAGGTCTAACACCAGGAATATATGCACCAGACTTGCCTAAGTTTTCAGCAATTTTTTCTGGATTGACCTGTAGATCTGTATAGAAGAAAGTAAATAAAATTGTCAATATTGCATATAATAACAAACCTAAAGGTTTTTGTAAACTTAAGAAATTACTTAAGCTCTGATATGCTTCATAGTTAACAAAACTAAGAACGATCTGTGGAGCAGTAATAATTGCCTGTGCAAAGATGACAGGAATTACACTTGCGGAATTTATTCTTAATGGTAAATATGTAATATCGTTTCTACCTTTAGCAAGTGAACTACTTGTATATTGAATAGGTATTTTACGAACAGCCAACTGCATAATTACTACAAGAACAATAATTACAAGGTTCACTATTAAGTATAACACAAATTCAATAATTCCGTTAAACATTGCGGTTTGATTTGCAGTATCAACCAATACATTATACACCTGAGCATAGTTAAATGGCAAATTAGAAACTATACCAGCAAAGATAATAATTGAAATACCGTTACCAATACCAAATTGACTAATTCTATCACCAATCCATAATAAGAACATCGTACCAGCTGTTAATACTGTAGCTGCATATAAATAAGCAGCAATTCCACCATTTGTCATTACGCCATAGCTTCTATCAAAGCCCATTACCATAGTAAATGCCTGAACAAATGATAATATAACACCTAAATAACGAGTGATCTTATCTAGCTTCAAACGACCTGTTTGACCAGATTTAGCTAGTTCAGTTAAGTATGGAATAACATCCATACTTAATAACTGAATAACAATTGATGCAGTAATATATGGAGTAACACCCATTGCAAAGATTGATAATCTTTCAAAAGTGCCACCACCCAACAAATTCATCATATTAATGATTGAATTGTCTGATACGCTTGCTGCTAGTATTTCACTATCAACACCAGGAACCGGAATTGCTGATCCTAGGCGATAGATAAACAACATAGCAAGAGTGAATAAGATCTTTCCTCTAATTTCCTTGTTTTTAAACAAGCTTAGAAAAGTCTGGATCATACTAGATTACCTCAACAATTCCGCCTGCTTTTTCAATACTTTCTTTAGCTGTAGCTGAGAACTTGTTAGCTTTAACAGTAAGCTTTTTAGTTAATTCTCCACAACCTAAAACTTTAACACCGTCTAATTGCTTCTTTAATAAGCCAGCAGCTTTTAATGTTTCAAAATCAACTGTAGCTCCATCTTCAAATACATTTAAGCTAGCAACATTAACGATTGCATATTCTTTACGTGTATAGTTTGTAAAACCACGCTTAGGAATACGCTTATATAAAGGTGTTTGTCCACCTTCGAATCCTAATGCAACTCCACCACCAGATCTTGCATTTTGACCCTTGTGACCTTTACCAGCAGTTTTACCATTACCAGAACCTTGGCCACGACCAATTCTCTTACTAACAAATCGAGAACCTTCAGTATATTGTAAATTTTCTAATTTCATCTATCAAAAGTCCTCCTTATCTGATTTCAGTGATTTTCTTTTCACGTAATTTACTTACAGATTCAACTGTCTTTAATTGTTCTAAAGCAGCTACTGTAGCATGTACAACATTTACAGGAGTACGAGATCCAATACATTTAGATAGGATATCAGTAATACCAGCAAGCTCTAAAACTGCACGAACAGCACCACCAGCGATAACACCAGTACCTTCACTAGCAGGTTTTAAGAATACTTCACCAGCACCATAAATTCCTGTAACATCATGTGGAATAGTTCTTCCATTATCTACTAAATTAACAGTAAATACACTCTTCTTAGCAGCTTCAACTGCTTTCTTGATTGCATCAGGTACTTCATTAGCTTTGCCAAGTCCATATCCGACACGACCTTTTCTATCACCAACAACAACTAAGGCAGAGAAGCGCATACGGCGTCCACCTTTTACCGTTTTGCTGATACGATTAATGACAACGACACGTTCTTCAAATTCTTTTTCTTCACGTGCTCTTCTTGGTTTACGTTCCATCATTTGCTCCTTCCTTAGAATTTAAGTCCAGCTTCTCTAGCTGCATCAGCTAAAGCCTGAACACGACCATGATATACATAACCACCACGGTCAAATACTACTTTAGTAATACCCTTATCTGCACATCTTTTTGCAATTTCAGCACCAACTGCTTTTGCAGCTTCGATATTACCACCATTAGCAAGCTTTAATTCAACACTTGAACAAGCTGCTAAAGTAACTTTATTAACATCATCGATTACTTGTACGTGAATGTTAGCATTAGATCTGAACACATTAAGTCTAGGACATTCAGGAGTTCCACTAACTTTTGTACGAACACGTGCATGACGTCTTTGTCTTTCTTTATTCTTATCAGTTTTATTAAGCATAGTTTATCTCCTTTCCTATTTCTTAGCTGTCTTTCCTTCTTTACGACGGACATGTTCGCCCTTGTACTTGATACCTTTACCTTTATATGGTTCTGGTTTCTTAGTAGCTCTAACATTTGCAGCGAATTCACCAACGCGCTGTTTATCAATACCTGAAATCTTAATTTCAGTAGCACTTGGACATTCAACTTTTAATCCATCTTCAATTTCAAATTCAACTGGATGAGAGAAACCAACATTTAATGTTAATTTCTTGCCACTTACTGCAGCTCTGTAACCGATACCTACGATTTCAAGGCTACGAGTAAATTCCTGGTGACAACCCTCAACCATGTTATGAATTAAGGCACGAGTTGTTCCATGTAATTGTTTTGTAGTTTTTTCGTCATTAGGACGAGAAACTGTACAAACTCCATCTTTAACTTCAATAGTTAAGATTGGAGAAAATTGACGTGTTAAAGTTCCCTTAGGACCTTTTACAGTCACCTCATTACCAGAAGATACTGTAACTTCAACACCCTCTGGAATGGTAATCGCTTTATTTCCGATACGTGACATTTTCTAATTTCCTTTCGTCTATAAATTACCAAACGTAAGCAACAACTTCGCCGCCTGCGTGTTTAGCTCTAGCTTCTCTATCAGTCATTAAACCTTCAGAAGTAGAGATAATAGCAATTCCTAAACCATTTAATACTCTAGGAATTGAATTTTGTTTTGTGTAAACTCTTAAACCAGGTTTACTAATTCTCTTAATACCACTTATTACTTTTTCATCATGTGGACCATATTTTAAAGTAATAACAATTTTCTTTTCAGCAGCAGTTTCACCTACTAATTTATAATTAGCGATATAGCCTTCAGCCTTTAAGATTCTAGCGATTTCGCCCTTAACCTTTGAAAAAGGAACTTCTACTGTATCATGATGAGCTTGCACACCATTTCTAATTCTAGTAAGCATATCTGCAATTGGATCAGTCATATTCATTTCTTAACTTCCTCCTTACCAGCTAGCCTTCTTAACTCCAGGAATTTGTCCTTTATAAGCTAATTCTCTGAAGCAAATACGACATAGTTTATATTTTCTTAATACTGAATGTGGACGTCCACAACGTTCGCATCTAGTATATTCTCTTGTAGAGAATTTTTGAGGACGTTGTTGTTTAACTTTCATTGATTTCTTAGCCATTTAATTAAGTCCTCCTATTTAGCGAATGGCATGCCAAGTTCTTTCAATAATGCATGCGCTTCATCATTTGTCTTAGCAGTTGTTACGATAACAATATCCATACCTCTTACTTTATTAACCTTATCATAGTTAATTTCAGGGAAGATCAATTGTTCCTTAACACCTAATGTATAGTTACCTCGACCATCAAATGCTGTATTGCTTACGCCTCTAAAGTCACGAACACGAGGTAATGAAATATTGAATAACTTATCTAAGAATTCATACATTCTTTCACCACGTAATGTAACTTTACATCCAATAGGCATACCTTCACGTAATTTGAAGTTAGCAATTGATTTCTTAGCTTTGGTAATAACTGGTTTTTGACCAACGATAGCTGTTAATTCACTAACAGCTTCATCTAAAGCTTTAGGATTACTAATAGCATCACCAACACCCCAGTTGATTACAACTTTTTCAATTTTAGGGCATTGCATAACAGAAGTATATCCATACTTACTAGTTAAAGCTGGAACTACAGCTGTCTTATATTTTTCTTGAAGGCGGTTCATTATTTCTTACCTCCCTTAATTTCTTTACCAGTTTTCTTGTTAACTCTAACTTTTTCTCCATCTTCAACTTTATAGCCAATTTTTATAGTTTTCTCAGTCTTATTATCATATAGAGCTACATTTGATACATGGATAGGAGCTTCACGCTCAACAATTGCACCATCTGGATTAGCTTGAGAAGGTTTTAAATGTTTTTTAACAATATTAACACCTTTAACGATTACTTTATTACTCTTTTGACCAACGGCTATAACATCACCGGTTGTTCCTTTGTAGTGACCAGTGATCACTTTTACTTTATCGCCTACTTTAATTTTCATCTATGATCACTCCTTTTCCTACAATACTTCAGGTGCTAAAGATACGATCTTCATGTAATCTTTATCACGTAATTCACGAGCAACTGGGCCAAAGATACGAGTTCCCTTAGGAGTCTTATCATCTTTGATAATTACAGCTGCATTATCATCAAATTTAATATATGAACCATTTTCTCTTCTGATTCCATATACTGTTCTAACTACAACAGCCTTAACAACATCACCTTTTTTAACACTTCCACCAGGTGCTGCCTGTTTAACTGCACATACAACTACATCACCGATGTTAGCTGTTTTTCTCTTACTGCCACCTAGACAACGGATAACTAATAATTCTTTAGCACCAGTGTTGTCAGCGACTCTTAATCTACTTTCATTCTGAATCATCTTAACTTCTCCTTTTACCTTGTGCTTATAGAATTACTGCTTTTTCTACGATTCTAATTAAACGATATCTTTTTGTAGCACTTAATGGACGAGTTTCCATAATTTCTACGATATCACCAACTTTAGCCTCATTGTTAGCGTCATGAGCTTTAAATTTCTTAGAGTATTTAACTCTTTTTGAATATAAAGGATGACTTTTTTGAGTAGTTATCTCAACAGTAATTGTCTTATCCATTTTATCTGAAACAACTGTTCCACGTAAAACTTTACGTTTAGATCTTTCCATATCTCTTATGTCCTCCTCTTATTATTTATTTTCACTAAGCTCACGCTCAGTAATTACAGTCTTGATTCTAGCGATTGTCTTTTTAACTTCACGCATTCTAGCTGGATTTTCTAATTGACCAGTAGCTTGTTGGAAACGAAGGTTAAATAGTTCTTCTTTTAATGAAACAACTTCTTTATTAAGTTCTTCGTTACTCATATCGCGAATTTCTTTAATATTCATTACTATTTTGCCTCCTGTCCTTTCTTAACAAATCTAGTTTTGATTGGTAATTTGTGTTGAGCAAGTCTTAAAGCTTCTCTTGCTACTTCTTCACTAATTCCACCAACTTCGAACATAACTCTACCTGGCTGAACTACAGCAACCCAACCTTCTGGAGCACCTTTACCAGAACCCATACGTACTTCTAGAGGTTTCTTAGTAATTGCTAAATGTGGGAATATTTTGATCCAAACCTGACCACCACGGTTCATATAACGAGTCATAGCAACACGGGCAGCTTCGATTTGTCTATTTGTAACATAAGCGCCTTCTTCAGCAACTAAGCCGAATTCACCAAAAGTAATCTCACGACCAGCTTTTGATCTACCTTCATAGCTTAATCTATGAGGTCTTCTATATTTAGTTCTATTAGGCATTAACATAATTAATTACCTCCTTGTGTAGCTTCAGCTGCTTTGTTTTCAACAGGTTTAGCTTCAGCTTTTCTTTGATTGTTATAACGAGGTCTTCTATCATTTCTGCCTCTGTTCTTGCTTGGAGCATGTTTAACTGCTTCAGGTTCTTGAACCATTTGACCAGGTAAAACTTCTCCTCTACAAATCCAAACTTTAACACCAAGTTTACCAAATGTAGTATCTGCTTCATAAATAGCATAGTCGATATCACTTCTTAATGTATGTAATGGAACGATACCTTCAGAATAACCTTCACCACGAGCAATATCAGCACCACCAAGTCTTCCAGAAACTAAAGTCTTAATACCTTTAGCACCAGATTTCATAGTCTGTTGAATAGCTTTCTTTTGGCAGATTCTGAATGATTGACGTTGTTCCAAACCTTCAGCGATCTTTCTAGCAACTAAATGAGCATCTAAATCAGGATTAGCAACTTCGATTACATCGATCTTTACATCCTTACCTTTTGCTAATTTAGAAATCTTAGCTTTTAAACCTTGAATCTTATCTTTACCTTCAGCATCCTTGCTAACTACAACACCAGGTCTAGCTGCACGAATGATTACTTTAACATCATTTTTAGAGGTACGTTCAATTTCCACTCTAGAAACATATGCATCTTTTAGTTCTTTAAAGATAAATTCACGAATCTTAATATCTTCATTTAATAAAGTTCCATAATCTGCATCATTAGCGTACCATCTTGATTCCCAATCACGAATAACGCCAACACGCATACCAATTGGACTAACCTTTTGACCCATATTGAACTTTCCTCCTTATCTTTCTTCAACCACTACAGTGATGTGGCTTGTTCTTTTTAATATTTGAGAAGCGCTTCCTTTTGCTCTAGGCATGAAACGTTTCATTGTAATACCTTCATTTGCATAGCATGCCTTGATGTATAATTTTTCACCATCTAACTGATGATTGTTAGTTGCATTAGCTGCTGCAGATTTAACAACCTTGCTAACTTCAGCTGCTGCATGATTTGGTGTAAATTTAAGGATTGCTAATGCTTCGTTTACATCTTTTCCTCTAACAAGATCTAGCACAAGTCTAACTTTACGAGGAGCGATGCGTACTGTCTTTGCTACTGCTTTAACTTCCATCTTTTTATATCTCCTTCTTATGCTTTCTTATCGTCGCCATGTCCACCGAATTTACGAGTAGCCACAAACTCACCAAGTTTATGTCCAACCATATCTTCTGTTACATATACAGGAACATGTTCTTTACCATTGTGAACAGCAAATGTATGTTCAACGAAACTAGGGAAAATAGTTGATCTACGTGACCAAGTCTTGATAACTTCTTTTTTACCAGAAGCATTTAAGGCTTCAACTTTTTTCATTAAATGTTCATCACAGAACGGACCCTTTTTTAAACTACGTGTCATTTACTTTCTCCCTTCTTATTTACCATTACGACGTCTTACGATCAATTCGTTAGACTTCTTCTTTGTCTTACGAGTCTTAACACCCATAGCTTTCTTGCCCCATGGAGTCATTGGAGATTTACGTCCGATTGGAGTACGGCCTTCACCACCACCGTGAGGGTGATCGCAAGGGTTCATAACAGAACCTCTAACTGTAGGTCTGATACCCATCCATCTGCTTCTACCAGCTTTACCAATGTTTACTAAGCTATAGTCTTCATTACCGACAATACCAATTGTTGCACGGCAATTATTTAAAATTTTTCTAACTTCACCAGAAGATAAACGAACTGTTACATATCTTCCTTCAGAACCTAGAATTTGAGCAGAACAACCAGCAGATCTAGCTAACTGTCCACCTTTACCTGGAGTAAGTTCAACATTGTGAACAAATGTACCTTCAGGAATATTTCTCATTTCACAAGCATTACCAACTTTGATATCTGCTTCAACACCAGAAACAACTTTATTACCAACTTTTAATCCTTTAGGAGCGATGATATATCTCTTTTCACCATCAGCATAATTTAATAATGCGATGTTAGCACTTCTATTTGGATCATATTCGATAGTAGCAACTGTTGCTGGAATATTGTCTTTATTACGTTTGAAATCGATAATACGATATTTACGTTTATGACCACCGCCTTGATGACGAGTAGTAATACGACCATTGTTATTACGTCCACCTTTAGAATTTAATGGAGCCAACAATGAACGTTCAGGAGTACTAGTAGTAATTTCTTCATTAACTAATGTACTCATGCCACGACGACCAGGTGTCGTTGGCTTATATTTCTTAATAGCCATTTATTTTTCCTTCCTTTCGCAATTATCCGGAGATAGCGACTTCCTCCGATATCTTATTTACTAACTATTTGTTATCGAATAATTCGATATCCTGTCCTTCAGGTAATTTAACCATTGCTTTTTTATAAGCTCTAGTTTTACCAACGTATTTACCAACACGTTTTGTTTTTGAATGAACATTAACGATATTTACTGATTCTACTTTAACATTGTAGATTTCTTCAATTGCCTGACGAACAGCGATCTTGTTTGTGTTCTTAGCAACTTCGAATGTAATTGTGTTTTCAGCGTCCATCATTTTCATTGACTTTTCAGTAATGATTGGACGGATGATAATATCTCTAGCGTTTGACATTATGCAAATACCTCCTTAGCTTTTTCAGCAGCAGCTTTGGTAATTACTAATTGATCAGCGTTTACGATATCATAAACATTTAATGTTTCAACAGTTAGCATCATTGCATTAGGAAGATTTCTCATTGATAAGAAAGCATTGTCAAATTCATCAGTAATATCTACTACGAATAATGTTTTTCTATCAAATTTGAAATTATTCATAACTTCAACAAATTTCTTAGTTTTGATTTCATCAAATTTAATGCTATCTAATACTGTCAACTTGTTATCTGCAACTTTTGCACTTAATGCAGATCTTAAAGCTAATCTTCTTACCTTACGGTTTAATTTAAATCCATAGCTTCTAGGAGTAGGACCAAATGCGATACCGCCGCCTCTCCATTGAGTAGCACGTGTACTACCTTGTCTAGCACGACCAGTTCCCTTTTGTCTAAATGGTTTCTTACCACCACCTGAAACTTCTGTACGAGTCTTAGTCTTATGTGTGCCTTGACGCATACTAGCTTGTTGTAATAATACAGCATCATAGATTGCTTGATTATTAGGTTCAATGTTAAATACTGCATCAGCTAAATCAACTGAACCAACAACTTTAGCTTCTAGATTATATAGATCCATCTGTGGCATTATTTAACCTCCTCGTTAGTTTCATAACTAATTAATTCTTTAGCAGCAACATTCTTAACTGGTTTAACTGTTGTCTTAACAATAACAAGAGCTTTCTTAGGTCCAGGAACATTACCCTTAATTAACATATAATTCTTTTCAGCATCAACTTTAATAACCTCTAAATTCTGGTTAGTAGTTGTATAGCATCCTTCATGACCAGGCATTGGTGTATTCTTTTCAATACGACCATTGTTTCTACCTGTAGTTGCAAGTGAACCAACGCTTCTATGACTTGGACCAGCACCATGAGATTTTGGACCAATTGTTGCATTGTTTCTAACAATTGTGCCTTTGTAACCTTTACCTTTTGAAACGCCAGTTACATCTACGATATCACCAGCGGAAAAGATATCAACTTTAACTTCGCTACCAACTTCATAGCTCATCATTTCTTCACTACGAATTTCACGAACAAACTTCTTAGCAGAAGTATTTGCTTTTTTAGCATGACCGATTTCAGCCTTAGTAGCTCTAGAATCTTTAACGTCTTCTAAACCTAATTGAACTGCTACATAACCATCAGTTTCAACTGTTTTCTTTTGTAAAACAACATTAGGTGTACATTCAACTACTGTAACTGGAATTAATTTTCCATCAGCTGTAAACACTGAAGTCATACCAAGTTTACGTCCTAATATACCTTTCATACGTGTCTAATTTTTTCCTTTCTTCATTATAATTTAATTTCGATATCAACACCGCTTGGTAAATCTAAGCGACTTAATGCTTCGATTGTTTCAGCGCTAGGTCCGATGATCTCAATTAAACGTTTGTGTGTTCTGATTTCGAATTGTTCACGAGAATCTTTATATTTGTGAACAGCTCTTAACACTGTAACCACTTGTTTTTCAGTTGGTAGTGGAACTGGACCAACGATCTTTTTAGCACCATGATTCTTAACTGTAGTAACGATTTTTTCGCTAGCTGCATCTAAGTTACGGTGTTCGTAAGCTTTCAAACGAATTCTTACTGAATTTTTTGCCATGAAATTTTCCTCCTTATTTTCACCTATCATTTGATAGATCCGCTCGATGTGAATTACCCGGTTTCTTACCACCCAAAGCAACGCTTTTCGGTGTGCCGGCAACCTCCCATGTCCATGCGAATGCCTATATATAATACGATAAAAATATAGCTAATGCAAGCACTTTTTTTACTTTTTTTCATAATTTTTTTATACCTGATTTTGGCTTAAAAATAAGCTTTCTTTTAGTTAAAATTTTGACTAATAACTAACTAAAAATATATAATATAGATATGAAGATATTTAGTAAGAAAAAAAGAAAAGCCATCGTTTGTATCCATGGATTTGGCAAAAGAGGACCTAAAGAATTTGATATTTTACGACCATTTTTAGAAAAAAACGGATATAAAGTATATATTCCTCAGTTATTTTCTCTAAAAAATGATCAGGATACGATATGGGAAAACTGGCTACATAAAGCTGAAGCCTGTATCAATCAGATTCAAAGTGAATATGATGAGATCATACTAATAGGATTTTCAATGGGAGGGATAATCGCAAGTTATTTAGCCAATAAAGCTAAAGTAACAAAACTTATCCTATTAGCGCCAGCTTATGAATATATCAGTCTGGATAATGTTATTGGCTATATATTCAAAAAAAGCGACCCAAATGAGATCTCATCTAGCTTTAAGGACGCTTTTAGAGACTTAGTAGATAATTGTAAAAACAGTATTAGTGATATCAGCATTGATACTTTGATCATCCATTGTGAAGATGATGAAGTAATCAATATTTCTAGCAGTGATAAACTATTCAAAAAACTTAAAACCAATAAAAAACTAATGATAAAAATATCAGAAGGTCAACATCGCATGTTAGATGATGAAAAATGTGGAAAACTTGTTATTGCTAATATCCTAGCTTATTTAAAAGGAGAATTTTGATCAAATTCTCCTTTTAAAATATCTCTAATAATTCTTTTAAGCTAAATATTCTCTTTATATCATGATCACTAACACGATGGGTATCAGTAAAAAACCATATAGGAAGCATATTGGCACGATATGCTCCTAAAATATCAGTATAGAAGGTATCACCAACAAAAGCGATCTCATCACATGCTACCCCTAACTTTTCAGCAATCATTTCAAATAATTTAACATCTGGCTTATGTAACCCAACAGCTCCTGAAATCAGATAAGCATCAAAATAATCAATAACGTGAGTATATTCCAGTTTGATCTTTTGAGTATCTTCAGGACCATTAGTCAAACATCCGATCTTATATTTTTCCTTAAGTTTTGCTAAAACTTCCAGACAGTCATCCTGTAATACCTGATTTAAGTAGAAATTATCATACCAGACATTTAACCATTTCTTAGGATCAAGATCTAATTTGTAATATTTATTTAACATACCAAAGACATGATCTTTAGAAATAGAACCGTATTCATCCCAAGTCATAATTCTTTGAACAATGCCTTCAAATTCCATACTATTTACATCCAGATCAGGAAAGATCATGGAAACGATCACCTGATAGGTTTTATAAGCAGAATATAATCTATTTGATAAAGTACCATCATAGTCAAAAACTATAGCTTTAATCATAAATCAACCTCACATACTTTGATATATTATCCTACAAACGAAAAAAAATCCAGCATAAAGCGCTGGAAAATAAAAAACCTGGCAACTTGCTAATTTCACTATGGCAGGCATAGCTATCTTCGCCGTAGAAATGCTTAACTTCTGTGTTCGGGATGGGAACAGGTGTGTCCATTTCGCTAT
>JALEVB010000080.1 GCA_022780745.1 Erysipelotrichaceae bacterium | reverse complement strand
ATGGCTTTCTTTGATCGTTGGTTTATTATTACAGTCATTGATCATGTATGTACCATTCTTAAGTAGTATCTTTGGTTTAGCTGCTTTGGATGGTATGCATATCATGGTGGCTTTAGGTTTAGCTGCTTGTCCTGTTGTTATGGTTGAAATCGTTAAACTGGTAAAAAGAGTTATGAAATAATTTATATTCTATGAAAAACGTTTAACAATTTTACAGAAAGGTTCTAAGATGATGACAAGATATAACTTGTTATGAAAAGAAATAGTACTTTATCTTGATGCTTATAGAGAATCTTTGGTTGGTGGAAAAAGAGAAGATAGAGATTTAGGAACACATCTTGGAGCAGCTTATCTCAATCTTAGTTATTAAGTAGTAAGGTAAGTCGGTAGCACCCGTTATCGTGCTAGAGTATGATAGTACTCGATTTGAGGATCCTTATCGAACAGATAGGGGTTGAAATTAGGTGGAACCACGAAGTATAACTCTCGTCCTATGGACGGGAGTTTTTTGTTTCTAAGACATTTATTTTCTAACAGTTATATCAGGCATATATAGGAGGATAAGAAGATGAAAAAATTATGTGCTTTATTAACTTTAGTTTTATTATTTACTGGATGTCAAACAGAAAAGAAACAAGATGTAGTCGATGCTTTAGCTGATGGCGTTTTAACGGTGGGTTTGGATGATACTTTTGCACCTATGGGATTTAGAGATGATAATAATGAACTTGTTGGTTTTGATATTGATCTTGCTAAGGCTGTTGGTGAAAAGCTGGATGTTGAAGTTGAATTTGTTCCAATTGACTGGGCAATGAAGGAAACAGAATTGAATAGTGCTAATATTGACTGTATCTGGAATGGTTATTCTATTACTGAAGATCGTAAAAAACAGGTTGCTTTTAGTGAACCATATCTTGATAATCGTCAGATCATTATTGTTTTAGCTGATAGTGATATCAATAGTAAAGATGATCTTTCTGGTAAGATCGTAGCTGTTCAAAAGGAATCTAGTGCATTGGATGCTGTTAATGCGGATAGTGATTTTGTTAGCAGTTTACAAGATGGCAAGTGTGTAGAATTTGACACAAATATTGATTGTTTTATGGATCTTGAGGCTAAAAGAAGTGATGCGATCGTTTGTGATGAAGTTTTAGCTCGTTATGTTATGAAACAAAGAGGCGAAGAAAAATATAAGGTTTTAGCAGATGATTTTGGTGTTGAGGAATATGGTATTGGCTTTAGATTGAATGATACGGATACAGTTGATAAGGTTAATGATGCTATTGAACAGCTAAAGGATGAGGGAGCATACGATACTATTTATCAGACATGGTTTGCTAAATAATGAATTTATTGAATAATATACTGCCATCTTTATTGGATGGCAGTAAAATTACGCTATTAGTATTTTTTATTACTTTATTATTCTCTATTCCCTTATCGATTATGCTGGCTGCTGTTCAGAATTTAAATAATCGAGTAATTAATAAAATATTATGGGTTTATATTTATGTTGAAAGAGGTACGCCTTTATTATTACAGTTAATGTTTATTTATTTTGGTCTACCTTTTCTTGGTATTACTTTATCTAGGATGATGGCGATATATGTGGCTTTTGTTTTGAATTATACAGCTTATTTTATTGAAATCTTTAGATCTGGGATCAAGGCTATTGATGAAGGACAATTTAAAGCGTGTAAAGTATTAGGTTTTAGTTATTCTTTTATGTATTGGCATATTATTATTCCTCAATGTCTTCATAATTGTTTGCCTAGTATTACTAATGAGGTTTTAAATCTGATCAAAGATACTTCTTTGATATCTGTTTTGGGTGCACAGGAAGTATTAAAGGCAGGAAGGAATGCTGTCAATGTATATGCTAGTGCTATTCCTTTTATTTATGTTGCAATCATTTATTTAATTATGACTTTTGTGGTTACAAACGTGATGAATTATATTGAAAGCAGGTTTAATTATTATGACTAAGCTCATCGTTAATAATTTATGTAAAAAGTATGATCAGAATATAGTAGTTAATAATTTTAATATGGAAATCAATGGTGGTGAGATCGTTTGTTTGATGGG
>JALEVB010000077.1 GCA_022780745.1 Erysipelotrichaceae bacterium | reverse complement strand
GTATTGATGATATGTATAATGGTGATGTTGGTGCTTATATCGATAGAATATATGATAAATATACTATTGCTTTAGCTCATGAACCTGATACCTTTGATAAATATGATATTAAATTTGATCTGGCTATTAGTGGACATAGTCATGGCGGACAAATTGCTTTGCCTATTATTAAAGCCATTATTAGAAACAATGGTGCTAGAAAATATAATAAAGGAATGTATAATATTAATGGTAATAAACTAATTGTTTCTAGTGGTATCGGTATGACTAAACTACCAATTAGGTTTATGAATAAACCGCAGATAGTTCTGATACAGGTGGGTGAATATGACAAACTTTGAGTATGATTTAGATTCGATAGTAGAAATGAAGAAGGAGCATCCTTGCCATTTGTCTAAAAGATGGAAGGTTATTCGTATGGGTGCAGATATTAAGATCAAATGTCAGGGCTGTGGCAGTGTTGTTATGATGCCACGTCATGAGTTTGAAAGAAAGTTAAAGAAAGTAATTAAGGAGGAGAATTAAATATGCCATTAACAGCTGGTATTGTTGGTTTGCCTAATGTTGGTAAGTCAACATTGTTTAACGCTATTACGCAAAGTAGTGTTGAAGCAGCCAATTATCCCTTTGCGACCATTAATCCTAATGTAGGAGTAGTAGAAGTCCCAGATGAGAGAATGGATAATATCGTTAAATTGTTTAATCCTAAAAAGACGATATATACAACTTTTGAATTTACAGATATTGCTGGATTAGTTAAAGGTGCCAGCAAGGGTGAAGGATTAGGAAATCAGTTTTTATCACATATTAGACAAACAGATGCAATATGTCATGTTGTTAGATGTTTTGATAATCCGGATATTACCCATGTTGAGGGTAGTGTTGATCCTATTCGTGATATTGAGATCATCAACTTAGAATTATGTATTGCTGATTTGCAAAGTGTTGAAAATAGAATCTTAAAAGTTGAAAGAAAGGCTCAGGCTAAAGAGAAGGATGCTTTAGCTGAGTATAATGTTTTAAGTAAACTGGTAGAGGCTTTAAGAGCTGGTAAGGCTGCTAGAAGTGTTAGTCTAGATAAGGATGAAATGGAAATTGCAAAGAGCTATCAGTTATTGACAATGAAGCCGATGATCTATGTTGCTAATATGTCTGAGGATGATGTAGCAGATCCTGATAGTAATCATTATTATCAAAGTGTAAAAGAGTATGCTTTGAATGAGGGTAATGATGTAATTGCGATATGTGCAGAAATTGAGGAAGAGTTATCTAAATTGTCTAAAGAAGAGAAACAGATGTTTTTAGATGAGATGGGTATTAAGCAAAGTGGTTTGGATAGTGTTATTAAGGCTGCTTATCATTTGTTGGGTCTTAAGACCTTCTTTACGGTTGGTGAGCCTGAGTGTCGTGCCTGGACATTTAAGGATGGTATGTTAGCTCCTGATTGTGCTGGGGTTATTCATACGGATTTTAAGAAGGGCTTTATTAGAGCTGAAACATATAGTTATGATGATTTGATGGAGTATAAAACGGAAGCTAGTTTAAAAGAGCATGGTAAGCTTCGTCTTGAGGGTAAAGATTATGTTGTTCAAGATGGGGATGTTATGCATTTTAGGTTTAATGTTTAATTAGTGTATAGTCTTAATTTTATTTTGTGAAAAATATGATAAAATATAATTACAAATGGAGGTATTTCATATGAAACTTATATTAGCTATTGTATCAAACGATGACAGTTCTTCTGTTTCTTCTGCTTTGACTAAAAATAATTTTTCAGTTACACGTTTAGCAACTACTGGTGGTTTTTTAAGAGCTGGCAATACAACTATTATTGTTGGTACTGAAGATGATAAAGTTGAAAAGGCTATTGAAGTTATTGGTAATGAAAGTAAACGCAGAACGGAGATCGTTCCTTCTACTGCAAGCTATGATATTGGTCGCTATGCATCTTTCCCTGTAGAAGTACAGGTTGGTGGGGCTACTATCTTTGTAATTGATGTAGAACAGTTCTATAAATTATAGGATATAAAAAAGCTTTTTAGCTTTTTTATTTTGGGAAGATTTATGATTAGACATGCAAATATTAATGATGTAGAAGAAATAGTTAAGATAATAGATCAGGCCAAGGCTTATTTAAAGAGTAAAAATATTGATCAGTGGCAGCATGGTTATCCTGATGCTACTGATGTGATCAATGATATTAATAATGGTCATGGTTATGTCTTGGTTGATGATAGAGTTGTAGGATATGCAGCTATTATATATGGTCATGATGATAATTATGATTATATTGAAGATGGTAAATGGTTAAATGAGGATAAATATGGAGTTATTCATCGTATCTGTATCGATGATAGTTTAAAGGGCAAAGGATTAGCTAGTGAGTTTTTTGAATATGCCACTGATAGAGCTTTAGCATTGGGTTTTAATAATTTAAGAGTTGATACGCATCCTGAAAATATGAGTATGCAGCGTTTAATTGGTAAAAATGGTTTTATTAAGTGTGGAATTGTTTATATGAGTGATAAAACTTCTAGATATGCTTATCAAAAAGTTTTAAAATAGATACATAAATTTGTGATGGAGGAGCTAATATGAATTATGTTGATCGAATAATTGAGTATTATAAAGAAAAGGATGCTGATATGCCTGAATTTATTCAGGCGCTAGAAGAAGTATTGAATTCTACTAGAGCTATTTTTGATAAACATCCAGAATATGAAAAAATGGGTGTTTTGGAAAGACTATGTGAACCAGAAAGAGTTATTATGTTTAGAGTTCCATGGGTAGATGATAATGGTAATGTTAGAGTTAATAGGGGTTATCGTGTACAGTTCAATGGGGCTATTGGTCCATATAAGGGTGGATTAAGATTACATCCTAGTGTTAATCTTAGCGTATTAAAATTCTTAGGTTTTGAACAGGTATTTAAGAATTCATTAACTACTTTACCTATGGGTGGTGCTAAAGGTGGAAGTGACTTTGATCCAAAAGGTAAAAGCGATATGGAAATTATGCGCTTCTGTCAAAGCTTTATGTCAGAGTTATATCATCATATTGGTGCTGATCTAGATGTTCCTGCTGGTGATATGGGTGTTGGTGCTAGAGAGATCGGTTATTTATATGGTGAATATCGTAAGTTAGCTAAGATCCAGACTCCTGGGGTATTAACTGGTAAGCATTTGACTTATGGTGGTAGTTTGATTAGAACACAGGCTACAGGATATGGTTTATTATATTTTGTATTAGAAATGTTAAAACGTGCTAATAGAGATCCTAAAGGTTTAACAGCTATCATTTCTGGTAGTGGTAATGTTGCAATATATGCCTGCGAAAAAGCGGTTCAAAATGGTATCAAAGTAATCGCTATGAGTGATTCTAAAGGTTATATCATTGATGATAATTTAGATCTAGATGTTATCAAACAGATCAAAGAAGTTGAAAGAGGTTCTTTAGCAAGCTATGTTGAAAAATGTGGACATGGTGAATATCATACTGGTAGTGTTTATGATACAGATATTAAGTGTGATATGGTA
>JALEVB010000185.1 GCA_022780745.1 Erysipelotrichaceae bacterium | reverse complement strand
GTATTGGCTGTTGTGACTGCTATTGTCTGGTTAGCTGTTGGTAAACCTATTGGATTTGCTTTGGCTAGAGCTATTTCGGTTTTAGTTATTAGCTGTCCTTGTGCTCTTGGTTTAGCTACACCGGTTGCAATCATGGTTGGTAATGGTATGGGTGCTAAAAATGGTATTCTATTTAAGACAGCTGTTTCTTTAGAGGAAACAGGAAAGGCTCAAATAGTAGCATTGGATAAGACGGGTACGATTACTAAAGGTGAACCTAAGGTTACAGATATGATCACTTTAAATGGTAAAAGTGAGTTGGATTTGTTAAAGCTTGCTTATGCTTTGGAAAGAAAGAGTGAGCATCCATTGGCTAAAGCTATTACTTCAAAAGCTATTGATGATCATATTGAAGCTGTTGAGGTTGAGGATTTTATGGCTTTAGCTGGCAATGGTGTTAGGGCTATATCAGATGGCAAGATATTATATGGTGGCAGTTATAAGTTTATTAGTGAGAAAGTTAAGATGACTAAGGATATTGATGAAATAGCTAATAAGCTAGCTAATGAGGGTAAGACACCATTGTTCTTTAGTAGTGATGATGAGCTTTATGGTATTATTGCCGTTGCGGATACGATCAAAGAAGATAGTGCTAAGGCAATTAAGGAAATGCAGAACATGGGTATTCATGTTGTTATGTTAACAGGTGATAATAAGCGTACTGCTGATGCTATTGGTTTAAAAGCGGGTGTTGATGAAGTTATTGCTGGAGTGCTTCCTGATGGTAAGGAAAGTGTTATTAAAAAGATGAAGCGCAAAGGTAAGGTTATCATGGTTGGTGATGGTATCAATGATGCACCAGCTCTTACTAGTGCTAATATTGGTATTGCGATCGGTGCTGGTGCTGATGTGGCAATTGATGCTGCAGATGTTGTGCTGATGAAAAGCTGTTTAACAGATGTTGCAGCTGCTATTCGTTTAAGTAGAGCAACATTGCATAATATTCATGAGAATTTATTCTGGGCTTTTATTTATAATATTATTGGTATTCCATTAGCTGCTGGAGTTTATATTAGTTTATTGGGTTGGCAGCTTAATCCCATGTTTGCAGCAGCAGCTATGAGTTTATCAAGCTTTAGTGTAGTTACTAATGCTTTACGTTTAAATTTTGTTAAGATTTATGATCCTAAACATGATCATAAGATTAAAAATAAAGTTCAATTAGAAAAGGAGACAACAAAGATGGAAAAGACATTAAAAATTGAAGGTATGATGTGTGGACATTGTGAGATGCATGTTAAAAAGGCATTAGAGGCAATTAGTGGTGTGACAAAGGCTGAAGTTAGCCATACTGATGGAAAGGCTGTTGTTACACTTGATAAGAGTGTTGATGATGCTACTTTGATCAAAGCTGTTGATGATGAAGGTTATAAAGTAACTGATATTAAATAGCTTGATTTGTTAGATGATCTTATGTATTTGCATAGGATCATTTTTTTATGCTTGATAGTGTGTTATCATATAAGTATAAAGTTTTTGTTAAATAATAATTTATAATTGAGGTTTTATTATGAGCTTTATTAATGATGATTTTTTGTTACATAATGATGTTGCTAAAAGACTATATCATGATTATGCTTCTACATTGCCAATCATTGATTATCATTGTCATATTAGTCCTAAAGATATTTATGAAGATCGAAAATATTCTAATCTGTATGAATTATGGTTAGAGGCTGATCATTATAAATGGCGCTTAATGAGAAATCATGGTGTTGATGAGTATTATATCACTGGTGATGCAGAGCCATTTGAGAAGTTTAAAGCTTTTGTGGCTAGTTTGAGTATGGCTATTGGTAATCCTTTGTATCACTGGTGTCATCTGGAGCTTAAGCGTTATTTTGATTATGATGGTATTTTAAATGAAGATAATGCTTTGAAAGTATGGAATCTGGCTAATGAGAAGCTTAAGTATTTAAGTGCGAGAAAGATCATTGAAATGTCTAATGTTTATCTGATTGGGACTACGGATGATCCTGTAGATGATTTGTATTATCATGCTAGATTAAAGGAGGATAATACTTTTAAGACGATAGTTATTCCGACTTTTAGACCTGATAATATCTTAAATATTGAAAAGGATAGCTGGATAGAATATGCAAAGAAACTTGGAAATATTAGTGATTTAGCTAGCTTAAAGGATGTTTTGTTAAGGCGTATGGATCATTTTGCTGCTATGGGCTGTAAGAGTGCTGATCATGGTCTTAATATTATTGAATATGCTGATTTTGATGAAGATGTAGTAAATGAAATAATTAAAAGAAGATTAGATGGATATCAGTTAAGTAAAGAAGAAATAATAATGTATAAAAGCTGTTTGCTTAAGTTTTGTGCTAAACAATATAAACTAAAGAATTGGGTAATGCAGCTTCATTTTAACTGTTTGCGAGATCCTAATACTAGAATGTATCAGTTATTAAATAAGGATACGGGTTTTGATACGATCGATATTCATGATAGTTCTTATGGTTTAAAGAAACTATTGGATAGTTTATACCAGGATGATAGTTTGTGTAAGATGATCATTTATAGTTTAGATAAAAATGATGATCTGTTTATTGATGCTTTGATTGGTTCTTTTCAATATCCTAATGTTAGAGGATATCTTCAGCATGGCTGTGCATGGTGGTTCAATGACCATAAAAAAGGTATTATTGAACATCTGACTAATCTGGCATCCGTTAATATTCTTGGTGATTTTGTGGGGATGTTAACAGATTCCAGGTCTTTTCTAAGTTATACAAGGCATGAGTATTTTCGTAGGATATTGTGTAATTATATTGGTGAAATGGTTGTTAGTGGGGAGTATCCCGATGATGATAATAGTTTGAAAAAGCTTGTTTTGAACATTTGTTTCTATAATGCCTATGAGTATTTTGATTTAAAGGAGGGTTGAATAATATGCAAATGACATTTAGGTGGTATGGAGAGAATAATGATAATATTAAATTGTCTGATATTAAGCAGATTCCAGGGGTTAGTGGTATCGTTTGGGCTTTACATCATAAGATGCCAGGGGAAATCTGGTATGAAGATGAAATTGCCAAAGTAAAGAAACAGCTGGATGAGTATGGTTTTAATATGGACGTCGTTGAATCAGTTAATGTTCATGATGATATTAAGATTGGTTTGGATACTAGAGATATGTATATTGAAAACTATAAGCAGACAATTAGGAATCTGGCTAAATTTGGGGTAAAGGTTATCTGTTATAATTTTATGCCTATTTTTGACTGGACCAGATCTGATTTGTTTCATCCGGTTGGGGATGGATCAACAGCTTTATATTATCAAAAAGACATGATTCAAGAGGATTATAATGCGATGGCTAAATATATCCTGGATTTTACTGAGAAGTATAATATGTCTTTTCCAGGATGGGAGCCTGAAAGAATGGCGAAGCTTGATGAGTTATTTATTAAATATAAAGGTGTTACTCATGAAGTATTATGGTCTAATCTGCAGTATTTTTTGGAAGCGTTAATGCCGGTTTGTCATGAATGTGATGTAAAGATGGCAATTCATATGGATGATCCACCTTGGGATATTTTTGGTTTGCCTAGGATATTGACTTGTCAGGATAATATTAGAAGATTCTTGAAGATGGTTGATGATCCTTATAACTGTATTACTTTATGTTCAGGTTCTTTAAATGCTGATCCTTGTAATGATGTGGCTAAGATCGCTGATGAATTTGCTGATAGGATAGCATTTGCGCATATTCGTAATGTTCGTCATTTTGATAATGGTGATTTTATGGAATGTTCGCATCGTGATCGTGATGGTGATACTGGTATCATTGATATCTTAACGGTTTTACATAAACATGATTTTAAGGGTTATATCAGACCTGATCATGGTCGTCATTTATGGGATGAGAAGCCTGGCAAGGTTAGACCGGGTTATGGTTTATATGATAGAGCCTTAGGTATCATGTATATGCTTGGTGTATGGGATACACTTGATAAAATGAAGGGATGATAATATGAGTTTACCGCTTAATATTGATTATACTGATAAAGTAGTAGTTGTTAGTGGGGCTGCTGGTTTGATTTGTAGTGCTATTGCAAGAAGTTTTGCTTTGAGCAAAGCCAAAGTGGCTTTATTGGATCTAAATGAAGAAAAAGTCAAGAAAATAGCTGAAGATCTTAAAAAAGAAGGTTTAAGATGTGAGGGTTATAAGGCCAATGTTTTGGATAAGGATTCTTTGATTAGTGTTCATAAACATATATTAGAAGATCTTGGCCCTTGTGATATTTTAATTAATGGTGCTGGCGGCAATAATCCTAAGGCTACTACGGATAATGAGTTTCATTTTGAGGCTAATGATGATACTAAAACTTTTTTTGATCTAGATCAAAGTGGAATTGATTTTGTATTTAAACTTAATTTTCAGGGTACATTGCTGCCTACTCAAATTTTTGCTAAGGATATGTTAGAAAGAGGTGGCTGTATTTTGAATATTTCAAGTATGAATGCTTATGTTCCTTTGACTAAGATCCCTGCTTATTCAGCAGCTAAGGCTGGTATTTCTAATTTTACACAGTGGCTGGCTACTTATTTTGCTAAGTCTAATATTAGATGTAATGCGATTGCACCTGGTTTTTTAGTGTCTGATCAAAATCGTTCATTATTATTTAATGAAGATGGCAGTCCAACTAAAAGATCAGCTAAGATCTTGAATAATACGCCTATGCATCGATTTGTTGATGCTGATGAATTATTAGGGGCAGTTTTATTCTTGTGTGATGATAGATCTGCTTCAGCTATTACTGGTGTTGTCTTACCTATTGATTGTGGTTTTAGTGCCTATTCTGGAGTTTAAGAATGAGTGTTTGCTCATTCTTTTTATACAGATAGTAAAATTTGTTATGACAATAGCTTAGAAGGTTTTGCCAAATGCTAACTAAAAAGTATATAATAATATAGATAAAAGGAGAATATTATCATGTTAAATGTATTAAATCATCCTTTAATTACACATAAATTAGCCATTATGCGTAATGAGGAGACAAAGACAAAAGATTTTAGACAGAATCTTGATGAAATTGCTGGTTTAATGGCTTATGAAATCTGTCGTGATCTTCCTGTAGAGGATATCGATGTTAAAACTCCATGTGGTATTTGTCATACTACAACATTGGCTAAGGATATTGTTTTGGTGCCTATTTTAAGAGCTGGTATTGGTTTGGTTAATGGTATTAGGGATTTGATTCCTACTGCTAAAGTTGGTTTTATTGGTTTGTATCGTGATGAAGAAACATTGCAGCCAGTAGAATATTTTGCTAAGTTTCCTAGCAATATGCCTGATGCAATTACGATGGTTTTAGATCCAATGTTGGCTACAGGTGGAAGTGCTATTGCGGCTATTGATATGATCAAGAAAAGAGGAGCTACTAATATTAAGCTTGTTTGTTTGGTTGGGGCTCCAGAGGGAGTTAAAGCGGTGGAAAAAGCTCATCCTGATGTTGATATTTATTTGGCTGCTTTAGATGAAAAGCTTAATGAAAATGGTTATATCGTTCCTGGTTTAGGAGATGCTGGAGATAGGATCTTTGGTACTAAATAATGAAGAGTATTGCTAAAATGTTACAGCTTGGCTTTATTATAATCGGTTGTATAGTATTTGGTTTGATCATAGGTTTTATTTTGGATAATTGGCTAAATACTAATCCGTTATTTAAAATTGTAGGGCTTATTGCTGGAGCGTTTTTGGCATTATCATATTTGTTTTGTTTGGCTAGTGATGAGAGATTATAAAGATTATATTAGAAGCATATTATTGGGAGTTATAATTGCTTTAATTGCTTATTTGCTGAATTTTAAATATGGCAATGGTGTTTTGTTGGGTTTGTTTTTTGGGTTTATTCATTATGGGTGTATGGATCTGGTTTTGAGTAGATTTCTTAGTAATCAAAGTTTTAATGGAATGCTATTTGTTTTATATTTTTTAGCTAATTTTGTGATTATGGCTTTAGCTTTTTATCTTTGTATAATTTTTGGACAGTATTTTAATATTGTATGTTGTGCAATAGGATTATTAGTCCATAATTTGTATATATACATCAATGAATTCTTTGTATATCAAAAAAGAAAGAGAAAGGAGGAATGATAAAGTATGACTATTACAATTCAACCAGAGGTTTTCTATATTATTGCGATAACGGCATGCTTATGTGTTTTTTGTGTAATGTGTTCTAAAGCAATAAAGAAAATGGATT
>JALEVB010000176.1 GCA_022780745.1 Erysipelotrichaceae bacterium | reverse complement strand
ACCACTAAGTGCCTGTCCATCCTTAGTACTCAAAGCACCTAAGGTAACTCCCTGATAGATCTTAACATTATTGCCAATTTCACATGTCTCACCAATTACGATACCAGTACCATGATCAATAAAGAAACTATGACCGATCTTTGCACCAGGATTGATATCAATACCAGTAGAACTATGAGCCATTTCTGACATCATGCGTGGTAAATATGGAACATCCAGCACATACATCTCATGAGCTAAACGATAGATCATGATTGCATAGAAGCCAGGATAACAAATAATTATTTCTTCTTTAGACTTAGCTGCTGGATCACCATTATAAAAGCTCTCAACATCCAATGCCAAAGTACTAGCGATCATTGGCAGCTTAGCAAAAAATTCATCTGTGATCTTCATTACATCAACATCACTTTCCTGATATTCATATGCTAATTTAAATAATTTATATGTTAAATAATGCGTATCTTCAAAATTATAATCACTCTTAAATAAACCGGGTATCAGGATGCTGCGAAGTGCGTAAGTAAGATCTTTAATATCTTTTCTGCTTAACAAGATCTTATTATTATCACTAAAAAAGCTATTAGCTTCAATAACCTTATCTAAATCATTTTTAATATTAATTAATTCTTTTCTCATGTTATCACCAATAATATGATATCACAAATATTACATTGACCTGCAAATTATAATTCTTTACAAAATTCTTCAAATTCATCCATTGTAGCCATAGCACCTAAAGCACCCTGTCTGCATGTTGTACAAGCAGCATATTTATTAGCTACATCCAGATAATGAGATAATTTATCATCAGCGATATTATTTAGATCTGTTACATTATCATTTAATAAGCAAGCAATAAATGCCCCAATAAAACTATCACCTGCACCAGTAGTATCAACAACGTCTACTTTGTTACCAGCAACTTCGAATACTCTACCATCTTTAGTATATAAGCTAGCACCATCTTTACCTTTTGTATAAATAAATAATTTACAGCGATCTTTAAAGATATGATCTAATGCCTCTTCAACTTTTTCATATCCTGTAATAAAAGATAGCTCTTCATCAGAGATCTTAATAATATCAGCAAAAGTCATAAACTCATTAACTGTACTTTTTAGCTTATCTAGATCATCCCATAAAGAAAAACGCAAATTAGGATCAAAACAAACAAAACTGCTATGATCAATAGCCTGCTTGATCAACTTCTTATGAGCCATCTTCATTGGACTATCAACAAGATCAACACTACAAAAATGAACAATATCATTAGGCTGACAAATATCATCTTTAACATCATCTTCACTAAACTGCAAGTCGGCAGCCGTTCTGCGATAGAACTTAAAGTCACGATTACCATCTTCCTTTAAACTAACAAAAGCCAGACTGGTATCATAATCACTAGTATAAACAACATTACTAATATCAATATTATTCTCAATAAAACAATCGACTAGATATTCACCAAAGGCATCATTAGCAACCTTGGTTAATAATACTGACTTCTGATCAAATCTGGCACAAGCTCCTGCAACATTCGCAACAGCTCCTCCTGCCACTCTTTTAAAACCACCAACACTTTTTAGTTCAAGTCCCTTTTCATCTGGAACAAAATCAATTAAAGCTTCACCAATTACAATTAACTTACTCATATTATCCTTTCTAAAAAGAGTCTGGATGATCCAAACTCTTATGCTTCATAACCTTTAGCCTTAATTAGATCAATTACTTCATCAACATAATCATGACATTCTTTTTCACTTTCTGCTTCAACCATAACTCTAATTAAAGGTTCAGTACCACTCTCTCTAACTAAAATACGACCAGTATCACTTAATCTATCCGCAATCTCTTGTACTTTAGCCTGCACTTCAGGATCATTTTGAACGGTAGACTTATCAACCACACGAATATTCTTCAATACCTGAGGATAAATAATAAGATCCTTTGCTAACTCAGACATAGGTTTCTTTCTGGCAATCATAGCTTCCATCATCTTCAAACTAGTTAAAATACCATCTCCAGTACTAGCATATTTAGTAAAAATAATATGACCAGACTGTTCTCCACCAATACGGCAGCCATTTTTAACCATATATTCATAAACATATTTATCACCAACTTTAGTCTTGGCATAATCAATACCACACTTATCAAATGCCTTATATAGACCAAAGTTACTCATAACGGTCGTAACAACCGTATTAGTCAATAATTTGCCACGATCTTTCATATAATTAGCATAGATATATAAAATATGATCACCAGTAATAACATTACCTTTTTCATCTACTGCTAAGCAACGATCAGCATCACCATCATAAGCAAATCCTACATCGAGCTTATTATCAACCACAAATTTTTGTAAACCTTCAATATGGGTAGAACCGCAATTATTATTAATATTAGTACCATTAGGCGAATTATTAATAACATAAGTTTCAGCACCTAAAGCATCAAAAACACTCTTGGCAACATTCCATGAAGCACCATTAGCGCAATCTAAACCAACCTTAATTCCTCTAAAACTATATACACCCAAACTAATCAAATAACCAATGTAACGATTACGACCAGAAACATAATCAACAGTACGACCAATATCATCCTTATGTGCAAAAGGAATATCAGTATACTTATTATCAAAGATCTCAAGACAGCCATCTAAATACTGTTCAACATAACCAATTGTTTCTTCATCCATCTTCTCACCATGACGATTGATAAGCTTAATACCATTATCATAATAAGGATTATGAGAAGCACTGATCATAATACCACAATCAAAATTATCAACTCTTGCAATATATGCAACACTAGGTGTAGTAGTAACATGCAATAGATAGGCATCTGCACCAGATGCAACTAATCCACCTACTAAAGAATATTCAAACATATAACTAGAAAGTCTGGTATCTTTACCAATGACGATCTTAGGCTTTGTCGTATCATTATTTCTTCTTTTTAATTCACCATAATACCAGCCTAGAAATCTACCTACCTTATAAGCATGATCAGCTGTTAAATTACAGTTTGCCTCACCTCTAAAACCATCTGTACCAAAATATTTACCCATATTCACATCTCCTTTTTATAAATAAAAAATACACATAAAACATCTCAATAGAGACAATATGTGTTTATACTCTTTCATAATTCTATCCTTAACATAATATATTCCTTTTGGATATCTAAATTATACTTAAGAATCAAGCTAATTACTAGAAAAATTTATTTTCAAGAATCTAAAAATACACTAAAATAATAATATGTTCAAATATCATATACCAACAACTTATAAGATAAAAAAACTAAGAAAAAAATGGAACAGCAATGAAAACCTCTTATTCTTAGATTTTGATGGTGTCTTCTTTTGCGAAAAAGAATTTCCAACTACCATTGGCAAAAGAATTGATAAATTAATTGAAGAATATGATCTAAAAATCGTTATCTCAAGTTCTTGGCGTTATGATCTTGATGAATGTCAAAGAATATTAACGGAAATCGGCATAAATAAACCTATCAGTGGCTCTACTACCATGGAAGGTCTAAATCGTAATGATCAGATCCTTGATTATTTAAAGAAACATCCTTTTAACGCTATTATCGTTATCGATGACAGTTTTCTTGCTAAGTTAGTCGATTATCAGATCAAATGTACATTTGAATATGGCTTTACAGCTCAATTATATGAAGAAGCCAAAATACTATTAGATAAACAAATAACTGATGTTCAATGAACATCAGTTAATTACTTTTACACTATTTTTCGTTTTTTTAGCTTCATATAATGCCTTATCAGCTAACTTACGTGATTCAACACCACAATCGGTAGTTTTAACCCCACCAATACTAATAGTAATATGCAGATCAGGATAATCATCACAAACAGCCATTTCAACTTTACTTCGAATACTATCTAAACGCATAAACAGTTTATCATTAGGAATACTATCAAAAATAACTAAGAATTCATCCCCACCTAAACGTACAACCGTATCATATTTTCTAATACAAGACTTAATAACACTGACCAGCTTCTGTAATGCCTTATCACCAGCATCATGACCATATAAATCATTAACCTGCTTAAAATTATCAATATCCACCATCGCAATAGCACTAATACCATCAAGATTAACCAGCTGTTCATCTAAATAATTACGATTATATGCCTCTGTTAAGCTATCCATATATAATTTATTATTATAATTTCTAATACTAGCTGCAAAATTACTTTTACCATAACTATCCAATAAAACACTATCATCTACTTTATTGACCAGTTCTAAAATATAAGGCTTACCATCTAATTCAATATATTTTGCAATCACATAATAAGGCTCATCATCAATAAACTCATACTTGCTAAGCTGTTTCTTAGAACTTAAAACCTTAGCCGCAATACAGTTTTCACAACGATGTTCCTTATTCCATATCTCATAACAGATGCCTTCATAATTCTCTTCCAGATTACGACATTTAGTATGATTAACATCAACGATTCTAACTTTATCAAATAAATCCTTTAACTGCTTAAAATAATTATCTACAACCTCTTTTTTATCACTAGGTTTTAAACTGATCTCATTGATAAAAGCACAACAATAATGCTTATTATTAACTCTAAGCATACGATTATGCTGCTCAATATATTTTAAATTATTATAAACATCAACAACACGATAATTAGCTACACTGATACTATCAGTATAAACATAATCACTAAAGTGTTCCCTATCCTTCTCATATATTAAATTAAGATAACTATGACCAATAGCCTTTAAATCATCATAACTATGATAACCAAAGATCTTTAAGGCATGATCATTAATGGAAACAATATTAAAACTACTATTGATTTCATAAATAACAAAACCACCAGGTATCGTATCTAACATAGTTTCATCATAAATTAGTTTTATATCATTAATATCCATAAGATCACCTAAAATAATTATACTATATAAACATTTACTATTTATATCCTAATTTATCAATATTATCATATATATAGTGCAATAAATTATCCTCAACCAGATATTTATTACTCTTATTCTTAACAAAATTATCACGAATAATACTAGAACTGATATTACTAGCAATATCAGTATCAATAAAGATAAAGCTATCCTTAAATTTATCATAGATCTTCATTGTCGTAACATCTTCATCATTAGACAAACGCGGATAAACTATAACCTTATGCTTACTAAGAATGTCTTCGATCCTATACCACCAGTATAACTGAAAATAATTATCCATTCCGATCAATAAAGCCACATCATCATTGGTCTCACTAAGTTTAAGCAAAGTATCATAAGTCTTAGGCTGACGATGAAACTCTTTAGCATAAACAAGCTCAACATCACTAACCTCAAAACGCTCATTACCTCTAGTAGCGATCTCTAACATCTTCAAACGCTCACTAGCCTTGGTCTTAAGACTATCCTTATCATAATAATCACTAACAGGTATAAAAATCACTTTACTATCTGCAATTTCATTACAAACCACATTAGCCATAGTAAGATGAGCCATCGTAACCGGATTAAAAGTCCCAATAAATGCTATCTTCATTTCTTCTCACATTCATATAATAACTGGCACTTGATCTCATATAACTTCTTAGTTAGATCAACATAATGCTTATGAGGATAAGAGAAACGCTTCTCTTCTTCCCAAACCTTATCAAGATTGCTGAACGTCTTATTTCTGATTTCTTCTAAAGAAGGAAGATCATAAACTAATTTACCATCTTTAATAATTGTTTTCTGTAATTCTTTGATCGTCCAGTTCTTATTGATATCGATTTTCTTCCAAGGTTTCTTCTCATCAACAAGTTCTAATGTATCAATATCAACTTTTTCATCATGTAAAGCAAGAAAATCAAACATACCCATGCCACTTTCATCATATACACGATATAGTTTCTTGAAACATGGATTAGTGATCTTTTCAATATTCTCACTTACTTTGATACGAGGTTCATAAACACCATTCTTATTAACCGCAACGATCTTATAAACACCACCAAATACTGGTTCACTCTTACTGGTGATCATTCTTTCACCAACACCAAAACTATCGATCTTAGCATCCTGTTCAAA
Organism: Erysipelotrichaceae bacterium; assembly: GCA_022780745.1. Lineage (GTDB taxonomy): Bacteria > Bacillota_I > Bacilli_A > Erysipelotrichales > Erysipelotrichaceae > JALEVB01. Next base: position 2,362 of record JALEVB010000176.1, on the reverse strand, counting down.
CAAAGATTCTAATAAATATTCATCGATACTATTAGAAACAACGATCTTACAATCCTTTAGATCAGCTTTATCTAGCATCTTACGAACTTTTTTAGATAAATATGCCAAGTCTCCACTATCAATTCTAATACCAGCTAAACGATATCCATTAGGTTCAAGATATTCCTTGGCAACTCTTATCGCATTAGGAATACCACTTTCAATAACATCATAAGTATCAACCAATAATAAACAGTTTTGAGGATAGATCTTGGCATAAGCTAAGAATGCTTCATATTCACTATCAAAATACTGTACCCATGAATGTGCCATCGTACCAACAGCAGGAACCTTAAACATCTGATCAGCTAACACTGTTGCCGTAGAATTAACACCACCAATATAACAAGCTCTAGTACCATAAATAGCTGCATCTGCACCTTGGGCACGTCTAGCACCAAACTCCATGATCACACGTCCCTTAGCTGCTCTAACAATACGATTAGCCTTAGTCGCAATTAAACTTTGATGATTGATACATAGAAGCAACATCGTTTCAACCAGTTGAGCTTCACACAAATTAGCTTCGATAGTAACTAGTGGAGTATTAGGATAAACGATCGTACCCTCTTCCACTGCATAAACATTACCAGTAAATTTAGCTGTTCTTAAATAATCCAGAAAATCTTCCTTAAAGATCTTCTTAGATCTCAAATACTCAATATCATCATCAGTAAAATGAAAGTTCATCAAGTATTCAACAGCCTGCTCAAGACCAGCACAAATAACAAAACCTCCATTTTCAGGATTATTACGATAGAATAAATCAAAAACTACTCTATCATCTTTTAATCCTAATTCATAATAGCCATTAGCCATTGTCAATTCATAAAAATCCATTAATGTTGTTAAATTACGCATCTTAACCATCTCCCCTTATTTTAGATAATCATCCAATTTAACAATTTCAACCCCAGCAACACTCATAACAAGCTTACTAGCCTTCTCATATTCATTACGATCATGATAAGAAGCATGATAAGTATCACAGGCATCCTCAATAACTTTAACCTTAATATCCTTATTATATTCATTACCATAAGTCTTAAGCGCCAAAGCCAATTGCATAACGCATATATCTGTACAACAGCCAACTAAAACATACTCACCCTCATCAATAAGTTTATTATCAATAAGCTTAAAAATACCATTAGTCGAATTCTTATGTACACAAGCTTTAAAATTATCTAAACCAAATACATACTGTAACTCATCAATTGTTTTAGACTCACTAGTACCATTTAAACAATGAACAGGAAAGCTATTAAACTCCATACAATTATCTTCATGATTATCTTCTAAAACAATGATATCCGCATTCTTCTTATGATCGATCAATGACTTGATATTATCAACAATACCCATGATATGTTCATCATGCAAAGCACCCTCTTTGACAAAACCATTAACCATATCAACAATTACAATCTTTGTATTACTCATAATAATTATCTCCATATATTAGGTTTATTATAACATCTGTAAAATAATTGTCATTATTTTTTTATTAACAGTAATACCCCTGATAAAATCAATATACAACCGATCATTTTAATAAAAGTAATACTCTCATTTAGAAACAAACAGCCAAAAACTACACTAGAAACCGGTTCAAACATACTAAACATACTAGCTAAAGAACTACCTAGATACTCAATACCCATCTTTAGACAAATAACAGCCACAAACTGAGCCAAAAACGCAATAACTAACATTAGTCCATAACTAATAATTGGCTGATCAAAAACAAACTGATCAGTAATACTACCAAAAACAAATAAAGAAACACACACTGTAATAGCCAGATATAAAGACAATTTATAATTATTCATTTTAGCCAGATTCAATTTCTCAATTCCCACTAAATACAAAGAAAAGGTAAAACCACTCACCAAAGCCATAACTATACCCTTGATCTTAACCAGATCATTGATATCAATAAAACAAAATACCCCGCTCAATGCGATCCCTAAAGCTATGATCTGAATTTTACTTAGTTTATCATGAAAAACAAAATGACATAACAAAGTAACAAATAAAGGATACATAAAATGCAAAGTAGTACTAGTACCAACACCAATATAACGATAAGAACTATATAAAAGTAAAGTCGTAAAAACCGAACCAAACAAACCAACAAAAACAATTCTTAATAATTCATGGTGATCACACTTAAAATCGATCTTATTAACGACCATCAGTACAATTAACAAAGGAATGATAAGTAAGCTACGAAAGAAAGTAAGAGTCAAAGCATTATTGCCATAATTATAAGTAATCGAACATAATACTGGTGTAAAACCATAGATCAAAGCCGATAATA
>JALEVB010000175.1 GCA_022780745.1 Erysipelotrichaceae bacterium | reverse complement strand
AAGGCATTCTTTTTAAAAAGGGTTTTAGGATTCTTATAATTTTGGTATACTTATTTTGGTGATTGATCATATGGAGATAGTTGTTAGTGTTGTAGTTCCTATTTATAATGTTGAGAAGTATCTTTCTCGTTGTATCGATAGTATTATTGGTCAGTCATATGATAAATTACAGATCATCTTGGTTAATGATGGTTCTAAAGATCATTCTTTAGAAATTTCTAAGGAATATGAAGCTAAAGATAAGCGTATAATTGTACTTGATAAAGTTAATGGTGGCTTAAGTGATGCTAGAAATTATGGTATTAAATATGCTACAGGAGAATATATTGTCTTCATTGACAGTGATGATTTTATCAAGGAAAATATGATTGAAAAGATGTTAGAAAAGATCACTATGACCAATAGTGATATTTGTGTTTGTGACATGGAATATCTTTATGATAATGGTAATATTGAATTTGCTAGTGGTGGTGATTTTGATGTTACTAGTGATAAGCTGGTAGATATTAATAATAGTGCATGTAATAAGATGTATAAGACATCAATGTTTAGTGATATTAGTTTTCCTATAGGAAAGTATTATGAAGATCTGGCAACGATTCCTATTTTGATGCATAAAGCTAATAAAGTATGTAAAGTTAATGAAGCTTTTTATGTTTACTATCAAAGAAGTGGTTCAATAGCGCATAGTGCTAATAAGAAGATATTTGATATATATTATGCTATAGATCGTTGTATTCAATATATTAAGAAACATGATAATGATCTTGTTAGTATTAAAAAGTTACAGTCATTATATGTATTACATGGTTTAGATATTACAACAGTGAGAATTAAAGATTTTGATGATAAGGATATTAGAAAAGAGTATTTAGTAGAGAATATGAAGAATCTTAAGAAGTATTATCCTGATTATCAAAATGATGAGAGATATAAACATGCTTCTATGAAAAAGAAATTAATTTATAAATTAATGGAAATGAATCTGATGGGTGTGGTATTAAAAATATATGACAGGTAAGCGTAAAATATTATTTGTTAATGATGAAATGCGTATGGGCGGTGTTGCCCGTGTTTTAAACACGCTTATGACTTATCTTGATAAGGATAAATATGAGATAGATTTATTGGTTTTACATCCACATGGGATGTTAATGAAGGAGATACCGGTGGATGTTAATGTTATCTATGGTACTTCATTTTTTAATACTATTGATGAGTCATTAAGTGAATTATTTAAAACAATGAATCTTAAACAGTTATTTAATAAACTTCGTTTATTGTTTTATATGAAAACAGGACTTATTAAGAATAAAATAATTGAAGAAAGAAAGATCATTCTTAATAAGGAATATGATGTGGAAGTTGCTTGTAAAGAGGGTTTTTGTACTATTTTTACAGCTTTTGGCAATAGTAAGCGTAAATTGAATTGGGTTTTGACTGATTATAGTGTTTGTAACTATTCAAAGAATCATATGCCTTTGGTTAAGGAATCATTAAGCAAGATCGATTTGAATATTGCGGATAGCAGACAGGCATTAGAGGCTTATTTTAAAGTGTTTGATGTTGGTAATGGGGTTGTTATTCATAATCTAATGGATGTTGATAAGGTTATTAGGGGTATGAATAATAGTGATGACTGTGTTATCAAAACGGATGGTATTAATGTTATTACGGTAGCTAGATTTCATCCTCAAAAGTCATTAGATCGATTGATATTGGCGCATAAGTATGCCATTGATAGAGGTTATGATCATTATTTATATATTATTGGTAGTGGTGAACTAGAACCTCAACTTAGAAAAATCGTTGTTGATCACAACTTGAATAAAGTTATTTTCTTAGGCATGAAACAAAATCCTTATGCAGATATTGCTAAGTGTGATCTATATGTTTTAAGCAGTAAATATGAAGGCTTTGCGACTGTTATTAATGAAAGTCTGATTGCTGGTACTCCAGTATTATCTACTAGAGTTGGTGGAGTAGAGGAACAGATCATTGATCCAAGTTATGGCTGGATATGTGAAA
>JALEVB010000171.1 GCA_022780745.1 Erysipelotrichaceae bacterium | reverse complement strand
GCATTAATACCATAACCACTAATAACCATCGCATTAACAGGCTTGATCTCATAACTAATAGAAAATAAGATTCTTTGGATAGCAACAGAAATTAAATAAACATTAAAATCACATAACTCACAATCAAATAAATCATTAAAGATCGTATTTGCCGATAAAGCAAATAAGGTCGAAATAGGAAAAACATTCTTTGATAACAAATAACTGCTATTGCAAATATTACAGTTAGAAATACCAAAATATTTCTGCACAATAATTGGATATATCGTTGACTTTAAAATACTTCGGCTATTATAAACATTATTAAAATTAATATGATATTGCTTATCTATATTCTCAAATAATCTATCGATTATTTCATTGATCTCATTATCAAAGATATCACTTCTAGCTATATCATCTCTTGATAAAACATCAGCATAAGAAGCAAGCAAAACAGCAAATGCATATACTTCATTAATATCCGTATCAAAACCATCATAATCCTTTAAAGCAGCAAAGATCTTTTTAGCTATTTCATATTCCTTTAGCTTTTTAATAAGCAAGATCTCATTATCAGTAAAACTTACATAAGATCCGTTTTTATTACGATTAGTCAATAAACATAAATAACGAGAAAGAATAGGAGCTATACTTTCAACGATCGTTATTGTATTTCTTAATTCATGCAGAAAAACATGTCTAACTTCTCTACGCTTATTATCATCATAAGCAAACAGTGCTGCAAAATCATCATTGATATATAAAGGCAAAGCATCATGAAAACTATTCTCATATAAATAAAGCATTAAAAGACGCTTATTTAACTCACTACCCTTAACAAAAGAACCACTCTCGCTTTTCTTTTTCAAAGTCAGATCATAATCCGCAAGAATCGTATAAACTTCATTCATATCAGTGCTGATACTAGACTTGCTTAAATACATCTTATCCGCAATATCATCTACCGTCAGATAATCATCTTCAACAATAATCGTTCTTAAAATATCAAAAGCTCTATTTTCTAGTTTTTTAGGATTATTCTCATAACTAAAAAGATAATACTCAATTTGTTCAAAAACATTATGAAAAACTTCACCATCAGTAATGATCAGTTTATAACCTCTACCTTTTTGTGATACAACCTTAAAACCTGATCCAATGGCAAAATCTTCCAGTTCTTTAATATCACTTTTGATCGTCCTATCACTAACATTAACAATATTAGCCAGATCCAATGAACGATAATAAGTATCCGGAGTTTTAGCCAAGGTATAAAATAATTGTAATACCCTTCTTTTTTGCATGATATTTTTCCCTTTTTAATTTGAAATAATTATATCATAGATATTTAAAAAGTAGGCAACACTAGTTGCCTACTGCTAAAACTTACCAGAAGTACCACCATGACTTGCGCCACTAGAACCCATATGGATAGAGCTTCCACCTCCACCATCACTATTTTCTTTAGGTCTAGGCGTACGCGTAATATGATGATATAAATAAATATCATTGGAACGATATAGATGCATACCATTATCTTTAACATAGTTCATAGCCTGTCTATTAGGCTTAACACTTTTTAACTTAGCTCTTTCAACCTGCATTGAAACCAAAGCAGCCACCAAAGCAACAGCCAAAGACCCAATGCCAAAGATCATAAATGAAGACTCTTTATTCTGGATATTTAGATGATTATCATCATGATACTCAACACCTTGGCTAATATAGCGATCACAATCATTTACAAAAGTATTAAAAGCCTCATAATAATCACCACTACTTAGATCATTAATGAAATGATCGACCATATTATCAAGCCTATGATCACTAAATACATCAATGGCATATCCACGTGTACTAATAGCATAATCCCTAGCTTCCATACTAATCAGCAATAAGATACCATCTCTGGTACTATTTTGACCATAACCATTATAATCAAAGAAATCATCGGCATAAGCTGTCGCACTTTTACCATCCAATGAATAACATGTCACAACAACGATATCCATTTTCTGTCTTTGACTAACTTCATTCAAGGAAGCCAATAAGTTTTGTTTCTCATTTTCACTTAGTAAATTAGCATCATCAACCAATAGATCATACTTTCTTTCATCAGCTACATCACTATTGTTAAGCAATTGATATTTCAACGCTGCTTCCTTCATATAACTACTTACAGCATCATAATAAGTATCCTCATACTCAAAACACTGAATCAGATAATCATAATCATATTCATCAAAACCAACATCACCCTTACTAACAAAAGTATAGGTATAATCATCAAGATTAATTACTAAACCAACAGCTTTTTCACTATTGACTTTACTTAAATATTCATTGCCATATTCAAAGGTATCAATATTATGACTATCATAAGCCATAAAATAAACGCCAATACCATAATCAGCCTCTAGATTTTCAGCTATGACATTTAAATCATTGATCTCACTATCAGATAAGATATGAGCTTCATCACTTACATATATATCTTTAGCATGAACAGTATTAATACTAAATAAACATAATAATGTGGCAAAAAAGATCGTAAATAACTTTTTCATTTTTTACCCCCATACCTTATATACAACTAAAGATAAAACTAATAATATTACAAAAATACTAACAAAACGAAGTAATAAATGTTTAAAATATACTCCATTATCACAAGGCAGATTACCAACAAATTTCCCTGTTTGTCCATTCATCGCAAAAATATAGTTTTCATCTTTCCATGATGTTGATAAGATCCAAACCGGCAATAAAGCATAAATAACTTTACCATTATTAAGTCTAATACTAGAATGTTCACAAATAACACTATTATAGCCCATAACTGTACTATTAAAGGCATTAATGGTTGTCTGTTTGATCCTATCATTGGCAATGTTAGCTAAACTATCAGCATCCTGATCATAACGATTAGCCATAAAGCCTGACAAAACAGCACTATCAAAATCTATTGCCTGTGTAATATCAAAAGGTTCAATTGACTGCATCAGTTCATCATCAATTTTACTAGAACCATCAACCGGTACCTTCTCATAACCAATATTACCTTCTCTGATCAATGCATAATAACTGGTATCCGTATAATCATAATTACTATCACTCCATGTCCTTATTCTAGTAGCACGATAGCGAAACTTCGCATCAGCATCAGCCTCATATAACCAAAAAGGCACATAAACACCCTTAATTTCATCAATATGATTCTCATCCTTAAATACCTTAGGCAACAACATTTTATTCTCTAAATGCTTATAAAACGCCTCCTTGGCACTTTTCTTATCAAACTTAAAAGGCACAACGATATCCGGTTTCAAATCATTAACCAGATTATCTTTAATAATGATAGGACTATTACAAAAAGGACAGGAAGTAGCAGCTACCGTATCATCCGCAATGATCTCACCACCACAGGAAGTACAAACATAAACCTTTAAATTATCATCATCAAAAGTAGTCTGACCATTAGTATCCCAATTAATACTATCTTCAGTTTGCTCACTTATAACTTCTTCATAAGCTTTTAAATCTTCTAACTTATACTCTGTACCACAAAAAGGACATTTCAAATTACCACTGGCTACATTAAATTCAATTTTGCCACCACAATTTGGACATTTATATTCCATTAATGATGCCATAATTCAAACCTACAATTTCTGACCACAATCACTGCAGAATTTAGCACCCTCAGTAACCTTAGCCCCACAATTAGGACAATACTTTACACTAGGTCTAGGCTTTCCACAATTAGAACAGAACTTACCACTATTAGTCTGTCCACATTCACAAACCCATCCCCCATCAGTTTTATTATCATCTTTTTTAAGCATTTCACTAACATTAAGATTACTATTAGCACCCATTGCCTGATTCAATCCCATAAAGCCCATCATCGCCCCATTAGGATTCTTAGCAGCATCACGCATAGCATCAGCCTGAGCATCACCCAAAGTAGCCGCATACATACTAGGATCACGCATAACAGCAGCCTTTTGAGCATTCTTGATCATCTTAGCATCTTCATCAGGTAAAGTAACAGAATTCAATGCTACACTAACAACATCCAAACCTCTAGTCTTGCCCCACTTATTACTTAAAGCATCATTCATAGCTTCACATAATTCTTCATTATGAGCCACGATCTCACTAGGTCTTATCTGCATACTAGAAATCTTAGCTAAAGCTGGCTGTAATGCACTAACAAATTCCATCTTCAACTGATTTTCAATCTCATCCTTAGTATATTCTCTTGAAACATTGCCACATACATTAGTATAGAAAAGAATTGGATCAGCAATTTTAAAAGAATAAGCACCATTACATCTTAAACTAACATCAACATCTAAACCAATATTTCTATCAACCACTCTAAAAGGAACAGGATTGATCGTACCAAAACGATTATCCATAATTTCTTTAGTGTTGATATAATAAACTCTTTGATCTTTAGCAGCGTCACCACCAAAGACAAAACGTTTACCGATCTTATCAAAGGTAGCTCTTACACTATCACTTAACTTACCAACAAAAATACTAGGTTCACTACCTGAATCATAAGTAAATTCACCTGGTTCAGCACACATCTCAACAACCTTGCCATTTTCAACAATGATCATACATTGTCCATTGGCAACAGCTACAATTGAACCATCAGTAATTATATTATCATTACCCTTTGTATTACTTGATCTTTTTGAAACTTTCTTTTGTCCCTTAACAACCAAAACATCACTTGCTAAAGCATCACAATAGAAGTACTCTTTCCATTGATCAGCCAAAGTAGAATTAACTGCACCTAAAGCAGCCTTAATTAAACCCATAACAATTTCCTCCTGTTATTATTTAGTAATATTATAAGCTATTATTATTTAAATATTTTCTAAATATTTTCTAAAACAACTAAAAGTATATCTACCAAAAGATAAATATAAAAATATAAAAAAAGTTGTTGACTTTAAAATTTCAAAATGATATTATTATTAAGCATTCGATGGAAGAACTTAGTAAATGGGCCTGTAGCTCAGGTGGTTAGAGCGCACCCCTGATAAGGGTGAGGTCGTTGGTTCAAGTCCATTCAGGCCCACCATCGAATTAAATATACATGGGGTTTTAGCTCAGCTGGGAGAGCGCCTGCTTTGCACG
>JALEVB010000170.1 GCA_022780745.1 Erysipelotrichaceae bacterium | reverse complement strand
CATATTATGCTCCTATGCTTTTCTATATTTAGTATACCAAAAAGTTTATGTTTTATAATATAAATATTAGATGGTATAATATAGTAGTTAAAAATATAGGAGTTAACATGGATAAAAAATTAGTTAAAAATTATATTTATTCAGTTTTATATCAATTATTATTAGTATTTACACCTTTTATTACTACTCCTTATTTAACTAGAGTCTTAGGTCTGGAATTATTATCTATTAATACCTTTACAGCTAATCTGGTTCAATGGTTTGTATTATTTGGTATGATGGGTGTTAATACTTATGGCAATAGGGAAATAGCGAAGGTAAGAGATGATAAGCAATTATTGTCTAGGACATTTTTTGAGATTTTTGCAATGCAGTTTTGCAGCATGTGTATTTCAAGTATTGTTTATGCAATATTTTTTAGCTTTCAGGAAGAATCTTTAAAGATCTATCTGCTTTTACAAAGTATTACTTTACTTAGTGTGGCTTTGGATATCACATGGTTTTTCTATGGAGTTGAGGATTTTAAGAAGGCTAGTATTCGTAATATGCTGGTAAAGATCGTTGGTATTGCTTTGATCTTTATTTTTGTTAGAAGTACTGATGATTTGATTAAGTTTATTTTGATCAATACGATAGTTGGTGTTTGTGGTCAGCTTATTATGTGGGCTCAGCTTAAGCAGTATGTTAGCTTTGTTCCTATTAGTTTTAAAGGTGTTTTGAGGCATTTTAAGCCTAATATTTCTTTATTTATACCGCAGATAGCTATTAGTGTTTATTCGGTTTTGGATATTACGATGCTTGGTTATTTGGGCCCTGATCGTGATGAAGTCAATCTTTATGAACAGGCACAGAAGTTTGTAAAAATGTTCTTATTTTTTATTACTTCTATTGGTTCTGTAATGCTTCCTCGAGTTACTAATGTTTATCATAATGGCAAGATCGAGCAGGTTAATAATTATTTGAATAAGACTTTTAAGTTTGCTTTATATATGGCTATTCCGATGATCTTTGGTATTGCTGGAGTAATTCAAAACTTTGTAGACTGGTTTTTGCCTGCTAGTTATTATCCTGTTGGGATGATGATCAAAGTTACTTCACCGATCATTTTGTTTATTTCATTATCTAATGTCTTTGGTACTCAATATATGGTTCCTACTGGTGATATTAAACATTATACTTATTCTGTAGTTAGTGCAGCTATCTTGAATTTTATTGTTAATTTTAGTTTGATTCCTTATTTTGGGGCCTATGGAGCTATTGCTGGTTCTTTATGCGCAGAGCTTAGTGTTACTTTGATCCAGTATTATTTTATTCATAAGAAGATCAGATTAACTATTAGCATTAAGGAATTAGCTATTATTGTTATATCTAGTATCTTAATGGGTATTACAGTAGGATTTGTTGGTAATCTAGGCTGTAATTTCTTTGTTAATATCTTACAGGTTGGTAGTGGTTTATTGGTTTATGTTATTTTGTTATTTGTATTGAAGGCTGATTTCTTTATGGAATTGCTTAATAGTATTAGACAAAGAGGGTTAAATAATAATGGTTAAACTGTCAGTTGTTGTACCTATATATAATGTAGAAGATTATTTAGCTAAATGTCTTGATTCAATTATGAATCAGACTTTTAGTGATTTTGAATGTATTATGGTCAACGATGGTACAAAAGATAATAGTGATAAAATAGCTTTAGAATATCAGAATAAAGATCGTCGTTTTAAATTGCTCAATAAAGCTAATGGTGGTTTAAGTGATGCTAGAAATGCTGGTATGGCAATTGCAAAGGGTAAGTATATCTATTTTGCTGATAGTGATGATTTTCTTGAGTTAGATCTTTTTGAAAAATGTATTGCTAAATTAGAGGCTACTGATAGTGATATGGTCATATTTGATGTATATCAGTATTATTTGAAGACTAATTCTAAAGAGATCATTAGAAATAAATATGATGAGAATAAAGTTTATAATTTGAAAGATAATAAAGATATTATCTGTAATATCTTAAATGCGGCATGGAATAAGATGTATAAAAGAAGCTTATTTACTGATAATAACATTATTTATCCTTTTGGTTGTTATTATGAGGATCTTGGTACTACTTATCGTTTATTATTGAAGTGTAAGAAAATAGCATTTGTGAATGAAGCTTTATATAATTATCTGGTAGATAGACCTGGTAATATTACTTCGGCTTTTAATTTTAATGTATATCATGTATTAGATATGGTTAAGATCACCTGTGATTATTATAAAGAGATGGGTGTTTATGATGATTATTATGAAGAACTTAAGTTTTTAGCTGGTATTAATATTCTGGAGTGTTTGAAGAAGACCAGAAATTGTGATGATCAAAAAATGGTTGAGAAGTATATTGATGTTTGCTTCTTTGATATTAATAATAACTTTCCAGAGTTTCCAAAGTGTAAATATCAGATATTAAGACAGAAAAATGATTGGATATATGCTCATAAGAATGTTTTAAAGTTTTATTTGAGAGTTCGTAAATTATGGCATTAGGAGGTTAAAATGAAAAAGATCAGTGTTATTGTTCCAATTTATAATGTTGAGAAATATTTAAGAAAATGCTTTGATTCTTTATTAGAACAGACTTTTAAAGATTTTGAGGTATTAGCGGTTAATGATGGTTCTCCTGATAATTCGATCGAGATCATTAAAGAATACGCAAATAAATATCCTGAAGTAATTAAGATGATCGATAAGCCTAATGGTGGTTATGGATCAGTATTGCAGATGGCTATTGCTCGAATGGAAACAGAGTATTTTCTGGTTTGTGATCCTGATGATTATCTTGCTAATGATGCTTTGGAGCATTTGTATAATTTAGCTAATATTTCTAATGCGGATATTGTTATTGGGGCTAAGAATTATATTTATAATGATAATACGCGTGTTGATTATGATAGTGCTTATAATAAGGCATATGTAAGCTTAAAGAATAATTATGTTTATAAGAAACATAATGAGGAGTTTAAAGATCTATTATTTATTGATCCAAGTCCTCATAGTAAATTATATCGAAGAACAATGGCTGAAAGTATTCAGTTTCCTTGCAAGGTAGGATATACTGATAATTTGTTGTTTTATATTTCTTTGTTGAATGCTCAAAGAGTTGTTTATACTGATAAGGCTTGTGCTTATTATCTGGTAGATAGACCTGGTAATTCGATGGGGGATATTAGTCCTAAGGCTTTTGATGCTAATATTTTGGTATTTAAGGAAATTGTTAGACAGGCTGAAGGATTAAAACCATTGGATATGTTCTATTATCGTATGTTTGAAAGTTATAAGTTTATCTTATTGTCTAGTAGACGTATGGTTGTTACAAAGATCGAGTTGCATGAAAGATTAAATAATCTTTATACCTTTATTGAGGTTTTAATACCACATCGTAAGGCTATTTTGAATGAGTATAAGCATTATACTAAAGCTAAGATCGTTGAACAGTTTAAAGATAGAATGTTATTAGATCCTAAGTTTTCTAAGAAAACCTTTGATAAGATAGCTAATAAGATCGTAGATAGTTATGAAGAATGATGTTAAGCTTTCAGTTATCATCCCTATGTATAATGTTCAAAACTATGTTAAAGAGTGTTTAGATTCTTTAGTTAATCAGACATTCAAGGATATGGAGATCATTGTTGTAGATGATGGTTCAACTGATGATAGTGTAAAAATTGTTAGTGAATATGAGAAAAAGTATCCCTTTGTTAAAATGGTTCATAAAGCTAATGGTGGCTTATCAGATGCCAGAAATTTTGGTTTACAGTATGCCAAAGGTAAATATTTAGCATTTATTGATAGCGATGATTATGTTGATCATCATTTATATGAACTAATGGTCAATGAAATGGATAAGGGATATGATATCGTTGTTTGTGATATTCAATATTTCTTTGAGGATAATACTGGTTTTGTGATGAAAGGTTTTGATCAAAGAAATATTGACAATATCAGTAAAAAAGCGTTATTATCTCCTATGTTTGCGTGGAATAAGATATATCTAAGATCTTATTTTGATGGTTATTTATATCCTTTGAATACCTGGTATGAGGATACACCAGTGACCACATTATTATTTGCTAAGACTAGTAAAATTGGTTATGTTGATAAACCATTGATTTATTATCGTCAGCGTAAAGATAGTATAATGGGTTCTAATAATTCTATTAGAATTAAAGAGATATTTAATGTAATGGCCATGGTCCGTAATAACTTTAAGAAAGAAGGATTATGGGATAAGTATTATGATGAGATCGAATATTTGCATATTGAACATTTGCGTTTATATGGCATGTTTAGATTTATTAGATCACCATATTTTAAAGAATGTTACTTAGAAAGTGACAAAGTAATGAAAGAAAATTTTCCTGCGTGGAAAAAGAATAAATATATTAAGGATCTGAATATTAAGAATCGTTTATTTTTACAGTATTATAACTTATATACTAAAAAGATATTTGATTTGCTGATCAAGAAGTAAAGGAGATTTGTGAATGCGTACTCGTTATTCATTTTACAATTTTATTGTTAGTACCATTACTGCTATTGTTTTACCATTAGTAGGCTTTTTGAAAGTACAATTGTTTATTAGCTTATATGGTGATCAGCTTAATGGTTTACAGGTAACGATGGCGCAGGTAATTACCTTTTTGAATATTTGTGAATTGGCTTATTCTTTAGCTTTTAGACAGTTGTTGTTTAAGCCTTTGGCTAAGGGTGATAAACAAACGGTATTGAGTATTTATCATGGTGCTACAAAGATCTTTAAGTTTACTGGAGCCGCTGTTCTGGTATTAGGGGTAATAGTTGCTTTGGTATTTCCATTTTTTGCCCAGTCACCACTTAATTATATTCAAACAGTATTAATGTTTATTGCTTTATGTATTCCTTATGGTATTTCATATTTTTTGATGGGTCCTAATTTTGTCATCATTGCTGATCAAAAGGAATATAAAATTAATATCTGGATACAGTCTTTTGCAATTATTAGAATGTTTTTAATGATCTTAGTAATTCTGGCTGGTTTGCCTTTTGTCTTTATTTTAATTATTGAGGGTTTAAATATTTTAATTAGTAATATCGTTGCTAGAAAGATTGCTTTGAAGCATTATCCATGGTTAAAAGATAAACCTGATACAATTAATACGAAAGCATTTACTACTAATGCTAAATATACGATTATTCAACGTGTTGCAACTTTAGCTACTAATAATACCGATAATATTGTAATTACGATGTTTATGGGATATACGATGACTTCGGTATATGGTGTATATTCATATTTGACAGAAGCTGCCAGCAAGATCATTAGTTCAATGATAACTTCGCCAATCAATAGTTTTGGTAATTTATTTAATGATGAAACCAGTGATAGTTATAAGGTATTTACGGAATTCTTCAATTTTGGTACTTATGTGGCAAGTATAGCTAGTATCTGTTTATTTATCGTTATGCCACAGTTTGTTGATATCTGGATGAAGCATGAGAAATTATATGAGGTTACCTTTATTATTGCCTTATTATTTGCAATCAATATTTTCTATATGACAATGAGAGAACCTATTATTATTTCCAGAGATGCGAATGGGTTATTTAAGGAAGCTAAGAATAATGCTTATTGTGTAGCTATTGTTAAAGTTGTTTTATCAGTAGTTCTGATTCAGTATCTAGGTATTACTGGAGTATTATTGGCTACGCTTATTGCTAACTGGGTAGTTGATTTTCTATATAATCCTATTCTGGTTTATAAAAGAGTATTTAAACTTAATCCTTTAAGATATTATAAGATGGTTATTTCCAGATTGCTTATCGCTATTGGTATTGGGACAGCTGGTTATCTGGTATGGAATTATAATATAGCTTTTGTTAGTGGTGGTTTTGTTAAATTCTTTATTGCTTGTATTATTTTGGGTATTAGTGTCGTATTGGCAATTAGTATTATTTATATTGTTTCTTACAAGTCTTTTAGAAATTTGATCAGAAGAATATTTAGTATATTTAAAAGGAAGGTAATGAGTAAGTAATGGAAAATTTTGATGTTGTGATCATTGGTGGTGGTATTGGCGGTTTGATGTGTGCTTATCGCTTAATTGAGAAAAAGCCGGATCTAAAGATCGTATTATTTGAAAGAGGACATGGCTTGCAGAATCGCCGTTGTCCAATCGTTGCTAAGAAGACTAAGTATTGTGTAAAATGTGATCCATGCAATATCATGGAAGGCATGGGTGGTGCAGGTGCTTTTTCAGATGGAAAGTATATTATTTCTAGCGAGTATGGTGGCTGGCTGCCTGATGTCATGGATAGTAATGAGGTCATAGATTATATTGAACAGGCTGATAAGATCTTAGTAAGTTTTGGTGCTACTACGGAAAGATACAAGCCATCTGATGAATTAAAAAGAGAATGTATCAAATATGATCTTCATATGCAACAAGCTCAAGTAAAACATTTGGGAACTGATGCTAATTTTGATACGATGGTTAAAATGGTTAATTATCTGGAAGATAAGATCAGTATTAGGACTCTAACAACTGTTATTGGTGTTGATAAAGATAAGATGGTAGTTAAGGCTAAAGATAAAAATGGTGAATATGAAGTAAGTGGCAAGAAGATCATTTTTGCTGTAGGTAGAGCTGGTTCTAGAGTATTTGCTTCATGGTGTAAGGAAAATAATATCAAATGTACTAATAATCAGGTTGATATTGGTGTTAGGGTCGAACTGCCTGCTATGGTTTGGGAACATTTCTCTAAGAAGATATATGAACCTAAGATCTTTTATCGTTCTAAACAATATGGTGATGTAACTAGAATGTTCTGCTTTAATGAAAGAGGTCATGTTGTTACTGAGAATACTGATGGAGTTTTGACTGTTAATGGTCATAGTTTTAAAGATGAAGCTAAAAAGAGTACTAATAGTAACTTTGCTTTATTGAGCACGACGAAGTTTACTGAACCATTTAATGAACCAATTGAATATGCCAGATATGTTGCTAGTTTAGCTAATAAGATCTCAGGTGGCAGTGTATTGGTTCAAAGATTAGGTGATCTGGAATCTGGTAGAAGAACAGATGCTAAACGTTTAAAACAAAGTACAGTTAGACCAACATTGGATGCTGTTCCTGGCGATTTAAGTTTATGTATGCCTAAAAGACAATTAGATAATATTATAGAAACATTGCATGCTTTAGATGCTATTGCACCAGGTACAGCTAATTATGATACTTTATTATATGGAATTGAATGTAAATTCTATAGTGCCAGACCAGAGTGTGAGAATTTTGAACTTATCAATGCTAGAGGTATCTATGCTCTAGGAGATGGAGCGGGCTTTACTAGAAGCTTATCTCAGGCTGCAGCTAATGGATTGATCGTTGCAGATAATTTGATCAAGCTATTTTAATTGAATAAAGAAGAAGTTTTGACTATAATAATTATGGAAAGAAGGAAATTTATATCATGGAAAAGATTTTAGTTGAAGTTAGTGCTAGACATATTCATCTATCACAAGCAGATTTAGACACATTATTTGGTGAAGGATATCAATTAACATGCAAAAAAGAATTAAGCCAGCCTGGCCAATTCGCATGTGCTGAAAAAGTTACTGTTAAGGGACCTAAAGGTGAAATGAAAATGAGTATTTTAGGACCAGTTAGAAAACATACGCAAGTAGAAGTAAGTTTAACTGATGCTAGAGCTTTAGGTGTAGTTGCTCAAATTAGAGAATCTGGAGATACAGATGGAACTAGTGGTGTTACTGTTATTGGTCCTAATGGTTCTATCGATATTCCTGATGGTGTAATTGCAGCTAAAAGACATATTCATATGACTGAAGAAGATGCTAAGAACTATGGTGTAGCTAATGGTGATATCGTTAGTGTTAAGATCGATACTAATGGTCGTAGCTTAACATTTGGTGATACTGTTGTTCGTGTATCTAATAGTTATTCTTTAGCTATGCATATTGATACAGATGAAGCAAACGCAGCAGCAATTGCTGGAAGTGCTCAAGGTGAACTTGTTAAATAAGTTAAACAAAAAGCTAATTAAAACAAGTGCAATTGCACTTGTTTTAATACTGTTTGGCTGTTCAAAGCAGGAAAGTATCAATGAAAGTGTCACTGAAGAAGATATTACACCTCCATGGATCGATGTTAAAGATTATAGTATAGAAACAACTGTTGGCAATGCTGTTGACTTAAATGGACCTACGGCCTATGATGCTAAAGATGGTATGTGTGAAGTTCAAATCAAAGGTTATGTGAATTTTAATCAGCCTGGAGAGTATTATATCGTTTATGAAGCTAGTGATACTAGTGGCAATACACAAAGAGTACCTATTACCATAACAGTAAAAGAGGCAATTGAGTCTACTTCACAGACTACAGATAATGATCAAAGTAGTGTTCAAACTGGCTGTGATAAGGCTAATGCTAAGGATAGTACTAAACCTTGTAATTATGTTTTAAATAGCGATATTGAGAAATATGATATCCTATATGGCCAGACAAATGCTAAAGAGAATTGTGAAAAAGATATAGATGAATTAGATGTTTGTGAACCTATATATACCAATGATGGTAGTTTATGGGGATATGGTCAATATATTAAAGAAATAGAAGATTAACCAGTCTATTGCAGACTGGTTTTATTGTAAAATAAAAACTCCAAGATGGTAAAGCTTAAGCATAAGAAATTAGAGGTAGGAGAGATACTAAGAGATCTATGTGAATGGAAAGGTGTTCGGTTTCGCACGCCAAGCTGCAGCTCTTAGGCAGGAGGTGAGTGCACATACGGGGGTAACCCGTATAGAAGTGCTCCCTTAGTATCTGTTCGAAAAACTGGAATTGTCTCTCAGTTAATAAACCTAATCACTTGATGATCGATATCTACTGTTGCCTTAACGCCAAAAGGAATGATACAACGTGGCTGTGCATGTCCGATATTGATATTGCACACTATGGGCAAACTTGGATGATCGATTATATCTACCAATATTTGCTTGTATTCCTGCTCATAAGTACCATCCATCGGCTTGCCTATAAGGATACCTGAAATCACATCAAAAATGCCGGTTTCTTTTAGCGCCATTACTGTTTTTCTGTATTTTTCAGGAGACATCTTTTCTTCACTGGATTCTAACAGAAGAATCTTACCGGCCCAATCCTCTTT
>JALEVB010000151.1 GCA_022780745.1 Erysipelotrichaceae bacterium | reverse complement strand
GGCATATGTAAATGCTTCATTTAAACAGATTGCCATATTTGCTGGAATAGTCCAAGGAGTAGTTGTCCAGATAACAAATTTTTCATCGCCATTTAAGACACCTTTACCATCTTTTACATCAAAAGTAACAAAGATCGTTGCATCTTTACGATCAAAATAAACGATTTCAGAATCAGCTACAGCTGTTTCGTTATATGGAGACCAGTAGATAGGTTTCAATCCCTGGAAGATCAAACCATCTAATGCCATTTTAGCAAATGAATGAATCTGTCTAGCTTCAAATTCTTTCTTTAATGTAATATAAGGATGATCATAATCAGCAATCGTACCTAAACGCTTCATCGTTTGTTTCTGGGTAGCAACCTGATTATAAGCATATTCTTCACATTTCTTTCTAAAATCAGCTGGACTCATTTCCTTACGGTTAACACCTAATTTCTGAATAGCATTTTCAATTGGTAAACCATGAGTATCCCATCCTGGGAAAAATGGCGTATAGTAACCACTCATCGCATGAGATCTAATAATAATATCTTTGATAATTCTATTCATTGCTGTACCAGCATGTAAATTACCATTAGCATATGGTGGACCATCATGAAGAATAAATGTAGGCTGTCCTTCATGAGCCTTTAATAATGTTGCATAGTAATTCTCTTCTTGCCATCTTTTTAAAATAAGTGGTTCTTTATTTGGTAAATTACCTCTCATTTCAAAGTCTGTTTTAGGCATCAACAGTGTGTCTTTGTAATCCATAATCACTTTTCTCCTTTATAAATAAAAAAACGTCCTTATCTAAGGACGTATAATACGCGGTACCACCTTAGTTCATATCTAATAGATATGCCCTTAAATATCTTTTAACGCAAGATTTACGATCAGCTCATAAGGTGATGTCTACTATTAACTTTATTACCTGTATTTCAGCATACTACAAGCTCTCTGTTAAATAAATATTAATACAGCGCGTCCTTACTCATTGCCTTTTATTTTTTGCTTGCTCCAGCCAATCCAGATCAGGAAGATTAGGAGCCTTTAATTCATCAAGATCATGATATATCTTATTTAACTGATCTCTCATTTCTTGTTTAAGAGTTCCTGTTTCATTAGAAATCTTAACAAGATCTGCTAATACAACCTTAGATTTATTGAGTGATTCCATTATGATGAAATCCGCATTTTTCTTTGCAGCATCAATAATCTGATTAGCTTCCTTCAAAGCAATTCTTGAGATATCATCAGCAGCTCTTTCTCTAGCCATAATTCCACTCATAATTGAATTATAGCGATCTTTCATATTGATCAGCTGATGATTAAGATCTTCAATATTGTTTTTATAGGTTGCGATTTCCTTTTCAAGTTCTTCTATTTGCGAAGTATAATTATCAATAGCACTATCCACAGCAAAGCGATCATAACCATTTCTCATCACTCTAAATGATGGTCTATTTTTTGCCATAAATCACTTGCCCCTTCTATACATATTTTAATACTTCTACTAATAAACGGTCCTTTTTAGTCTTTTTAATTGGCCCTACATAAATATATCGACCATATCGACGTATTGAAATCGTACAATTATTATTGCATAATTTTGAGCAATCTTCAATAGTCTCATGATTGATACTAACCAATTTGGATCTAATCATTTTCTGTGACTGTTCACGATTGATCTTACATATTGATGCTACAATATTATCGATCCTTTCACTTGATATCGTTAATATCATCTTTTCATATTTGATTTCTGGTTCATATATTTCTTCAGAAATAACAAAAGATGTTTTTAAGCGATTTACCTGTACAAGATTCATGCAGATAAAATCTGCAATTGAAGCATCAGCATAAATAATGATCTCTTCATCCAAGACAAATATATCACCTATCATTTCTTTTTCGATATTTAATCCTAATAATGCTCCTAAGACATCCCGATGTTCGATTTTAACAAAATGAGTATTGATCCTGCTTCTTAAACATACACATGCTTCAATATCATCATCTTCAACATAAAAAATGATCTTATTTCTAATTGCTTTAGGATGACCACCATCTAAACGATAGTTATATTTTTTTCCTAAATATTTTAAAGCAATGGCTACTTCATTTTCTTCTAGAAAATTAGTAGCCATCGTTTTATGATATTTTTCACTTTGATATATTAGATCTGATAATCTAGCTATCAATAATTCATAGCCTTTATAATGTTCTAAATTATTCTTCACTGTCTAAATTGATCTCTCCATCAACACCAACATTCTTTGGTGTGCATAGAATAACATTATGACCGATCTTTTGAATAGAACCATCTAAAGCTACAACAACTCCAGTTAAAAAGTCAATTGTTCTTTGAGCATAATCTCTTTGTAATTTATGTAAATTAACGACAGCAGCTCTTCTAGACTTCAAATGTCTAGCAATTTCCTCAGCTTCGTCAAAACTTCTTGGCTCAAATAATACCATTTTAGTATCACTAGCAACTTTTTTTACTTGTGATTTAGGAGCTTCATATTGACTGATCGTTTCTACTTCTTCATCATCATATTCTAATACTTCTTCGTCTTCTTCCTCTTCAGGTGCAACAAAGTTTTTAATCTTATCAACTAAACCCATAAATAAGCCTCCTTTTACTTCGATATTATATCATAAAATATATTAAATAATATAGCTAGTAATGCTTTATTTCGTTGTTTCTTCTACTCTTTCATAGATAATATATGCAACAAAATAAAATCCTGCAATCAGTATTGAAAACATGATCGCAAATTTATCAATATCATGATACAAAGCTTTTAACAAGCTAATAGGTTCCATAATATCCCAGCTATTAAATCTTAAAAACCTTCCAATATAAACTCCATACCCTACTAATCCCGATATGATGATACTGTATATGATATTTAGAATATTTCCTCTTTTTAGTCCTAAACCCTTCGCTACTATCTTTGTTGAAGATAAGCCAGCTATTACTGCTAAAAAGATACCAGCTGCCAGATATATCAAAGCAACCCATTCTTTAATATTAGCTAAATACTCTCCATTCCAGCCTATAAGATTAGAACTATCCAAATGGATCAAATCAGTGATCATATAACAGGAATTAGGTAAAAATAATAGCCAGCCAATGGTAAATGGTAATGCCAGTATTAACCACCATTTTCTTTTATTTAAAAAATAAGCTGCAAACATAGATAATACCAAAGGAATAAAAGCTAATAATTCATTCCAGAATAACCATCTTAGTTTTATACTAACACCATGTTTATCTAAACTAATACCAATTAAACAATATATAGC
>JALEVB010000059.1 GCA_022780745.1 Erysipelotrichaceae bacterium | reverse complement strand
AACTGGGCTAAGTATGAGAAGTATTGTAAGTTGATTGAGAATATTAGTAATTTATATCTTGTAGGAAGACTTGCAGAGTATAAATATTACAATATGGATGCAATAATTGAAAAAGCGTTAAATCTATATGAGAGTGAGTTTAAAAAATGATAATTTAATTATCATTTTTTATTTTATATTGATAACGCATTTAGTACTTTTAAACTGATATTTCTTGATTGCAATGTGGCATAAAGCTAATATAAACGATCATACAATATTGATCACATTGATTAAATGTATATTTTCAATATCAACATCTAGAATATTTTTTCTAATTAAGTAAAAAAATCGCAAAAATGAACATGAACAATCATTAAAAAGATTGATTAATCAAAATCAATCATTTATTATTGACTGAATAGAAAAACTAGTTATAATAATTAATGTAAGCGGATACATATGAAGAAAGGAGGAAAACAATGATTGTAACCCATACTTCAAATCCATCGATAGATTATTACATAAAATTAGATAATGATATTAAATATGGAATACAAAAATCTTCATCATCATTTTTTTTAGCTGGTGGTAAAGGCCTTAATGTTTCGATGATTCTTAATCAACTTGGTATAGAATCTATAGCTACAGCTTTTATTGGTGGGTTTTCAGGTAGTTTTATCGAAGAAGAGCTAACAAAGTATAGTCTTATAAGTCTTGAAAAAGTTGCTATCTCACAAACTAATAGAATCAATGTGAAAATTAGAGATAATAACGAATGTGATATTAATAGCTGTGGTCCTTTCATTACTGATGCAGATCAAAAAGCAATGATTGAAATCATCAAAAAGAATTGTAAGAGAGATTGTTGGTTGATAATTAGTGGTAGTTTTGCTAAAGGCATAAATGATTCTTTTTTAATAGATATTAGTGAATATTGTAATAATAACGGTGTAAAACTTGTTTTAGATATTTCAAATATTACTAATGAGTTATTGATTAAATGCAAGCCATATTTGATCAAACCAAATTTGGAAGAATTAATCGGTTTATTTGATGGTAAGTATAGTAAAGGAGAAGCAATAGAACAGTTATTAAGTAAAGGTGTTAAATCGATACTACTTTCAAAAGGTTCTAATGGCGCTGAGTATTACGAAAGCAATGATAAGTATTTAGTTAAGCATCAGGCTTTGAAACCAGTTAGCACAATTGGTGCTGGAGATAGTATGTTAGCTGGATTTGTTGCTGCTAGAGATAATGGTAAAGATATAATTGAAGCACTTAAAATTGCGGCGGCATGTGGAATGGCTACTACGATTACTGATGGATTGGCAGATAAACATACGATAATAAAAATGTTAGATAAGGTTGAATGTAAAAAAATAATAGGAGATAAATAAAATGAAAATAACAATGGCGAGAATTGATAATAGATTGTTACATGGAATTGTCATAGCTCAGTACTTACCTAGAGCTAATTGTCAAAGAATAATGGTGATAGATGATGAAGTAGCAACTAACCCTTCAAAGAAAGAAATGATGATGTTTGCAAAGCCTGATGGATATGCAGCAAGTATTATTACATTGGCAAAGGCTTTAGAAAATTTTAAGAATAACAAATATGAAGGGCAAAGAATATTTATTTTAGCAAAAACACCTAAAGTGTTTTTAGAATTACTAAAGATTGGAGTTCCTATCGACGAATTAATGGTTGGTGCTACTGATCGATTGAATGAAGGTATTAAATTAAGTAATCGTGCATACATTACAGATGAAGAAGCAAATGAACTAAGAGAGATCAAGAAATTAGGAACAAACATAATAGTTCAACATGCGCCTTCTGTTGCACCGGTTGACTTATTTAAAATCATACATGACTAGAGGAAAGGGAGGATATTTAGAATGTTTGGTTTAACTGCATTGCAACTTATTGCAATACTTCTACTTACTGAAATTGTTGCGTTAGACTCTGGAGGTCCACAAACACAAGTTATTAGTAAGCCATTATTTGTTGGTGCTGTAATAGGAGCATTATTAGGGGATTTAAAACAAGGATTGTTCATTGGCGGTACTTTACAGTTAATGTCAATGGGTATTGTTGGATTAGGAGGAGCAAGTGTTCCTAACTATATTATTACAACAATTATTACAACAATCGTTGCTATTCAATCAGGTGAAGGCTATGAAATTGGTTTAGCAGTTGGTTTACCAGTAGGTATGCTATTTGTTAACTTAGATGTATTACATAAAATTTTAAATGGTTATGTAATGAGATGGTCACAAAAATCATTTAATGAGCATAAATTTGATAAAGGTATTAAAGTTTTATATTTACATCTAGTATTAATGTCATTGAAATATTTAATTCCAGTTGTTGTAGTACTTATTGCTGGTCAAGCAGTAACAGAAACAATTGTTGCAGCATTACCAACATGGTTATTTAATGGTATGAAAGTTGCTGGTAAGATTCTTCCAGTTACAGGTATGGCTATGCTACTTAACTATATGCCAGTTAAGAAAAACTTCTTATATCTATGCATTGGCTTTGTAATGTATGCATATATGGGAGTAGGTACACTTGGCGTTGCAATTATTGGTTTTGGATTAGCATTTAAATATTATTTTGATAAAACAAATGGTTTTGCTTCTGTTCAGCAAACAAATAATACTAATGCAGGAGGTTTAGAAGATGAATAAGGTTCTAACTAAAAAGGATGTAAATAATGCAGGTTTAAGATGGATGGTTATGCCAATGTCTTCATTCTGTTATGAAGTACAATTTGGCCAAGCTGTAGTATATGCTTTATCTCCAGCACTTAGAAAATTGTATCCAAATGATGAAGATTACTTAGCTGCAATCAATAATCACTTTAAGTATTTCAATACTCAGCCATATATGTGTCAAATCGTATTAGGTGCTGCTTTAGGTATGGAAGAACAACTTGGAAGAGAAGGTGCTGAAACAATTCAGGAATTCAAAACAGGTGTTATGGGTCCATTAGCTGGTATAGGTGATACATTGTTCTGGGTGGTTATTCCAACAATTTGGGCATCTATAGCTTCACCAATGGCATTAGAAGGAAATATGACAGGCTTAGTATTATGGTCATTGTTTGGTGTTGCATTAACGTTATTTAGATTAAAATTCTTTGAATGGGGCTATGAACTAGGTACTAAATTAGTTACTTCATTGAAATCAACTCTACAAGTTTTAACTGATGCTTGCTCAATTCTTGGCTTAACAGTTGTTGGTGCTTTAATTCCATCTGTAATTTCTGTAAAGATTCCAATGATCATTGAATTTGCAACAGGTACATCATTATCAGTTCAAGAACAACTAGATAAAATTATGCCATGCATGATTCCTGTGATCTTAACAGTTATATGTTATAAATTATTAGGAAAGAAAAAAGTTACAATGACAAAACTAGTGTTTATCGTTTTGATTGTTAGTATCATTGGATCTTCATTAGGTTTATTAGGTTAATGAAAGTTTAAACAGTTAGAGTATTACTCTAACTGTTTTCAAAAAGTGAAGGGACATATTATGAACAAAGTATTATTTTGTAGTCACGGAAGATTATGTGAGGGAATGGTTGATACACTAAAAGTATTTTCGTTATATGATGAAAATCACATTAAGGCAATTCCATTTTTTGTAGATGGTGTAAACAGTAATGATTTATTAGACAAATGGGATAGTGAACTTAAAAGTGATGAAACTGCCTTGATATTTACTGATGTTATGTTTGGCAGTGTTAACCAGCTTATAATGAGTAAGTATCAGCATCGAGAAAATGTATATATAGTTTCTGGTATGAATCTAATGGTTGTATTGGAATTGATAGCCATAGAAGATTTAGACGAAGATATCATTACAAGCAAGATACAAAACTGTAAAGATTCAATCGTATTCACTAGAAATTTAAAGAAAAATGTTAGCGAAGATGACGAATAGGAGAAATTTGAAATATGAGAATAAGTTTTAAACAAAGTGATGTTACTCCAAAAAGGCCATGCTGGCAAGGAGGTTATGTTCAGAGAAAAACATTTTATGAGAATGTTCATGATCCAATTAGCTCTACAACTTTGTGTTTATCAATAAATGACAAAAAAATAGTATGGATAAATATTGATGTTGCTGGTGTAAATCAAGAACTTCAAGATACAATAATTAAGAAGTGTCATGATAATGGTGTGGATGTAGATGTTGATTCATTTGTTTTGAGTGCAACTCACACGCATAGTGGACCCTTGTTAGGTGATCATTTTGATCGCACGGCAGATAAAGAATATGTAGATTTTGTTATTGATACACTTGTAGATGATATTAAAACGGTATTTACTTCTGAAGGTACAGAGGTAAGAGTTAAATATCGTAGTACATTAATAGATGGTTTGTATTCTAATCGTAATGATAAGAATAAATTATCTGACAAAATTGTTCATGAATTAGGTTTCTTTGATAATGATGAAAGATTAGTTTTAATTCTATGCACATTAGCACACCATTGTACAATACTGGGACCAAACTTTATGGATTGCAGTGCTGATTTATTTGGAGAACTAAGAAGACAGATTTCTGCCAAAGAAAATGTTCCTGTATTTATGGCTCAAGGAAATGCAGGAGATATGGGCAATAAGCAATACCGTCAAAGTAATTTGTATGATGAAGTATTAAAACAGGCAACAAATATTACTGATCAAATGAATAAAAAGCATAGTGAATGGCAGAGCCTACAAGTTAACAGTTTTAATATTCGAAGTGGTAAATATAAAGCCATATATGATGTTGACGTAAATGAATTTATTGTAAAAAAAGCTGATTTTGAAGAAAAACTGAAGACAGAAACTAACTTTGATACTGTTAAGTTATTAGTAACTGGAATCAAGAGTTTTGAGAGAAAAATAGCAAAAGGATCTTCACATGTAGAAAGAGACATGCCATATAGAATCGCTGATATGGATGATCTTCAAATAGTATTTGTTCCTGGTGAACTTGGATCAATATTAGGATTAAGAATAAAAGAAGCTTCTAAAGCTAAAGTGTGTTTGTTGTGGGGATATGTTGCACCTGGAAATCTAGGTTATATGATTGAAAAAGAAGCTTATGAAGGCTTTTCTCAAGAAAGTAATGTGACAGATTATCCAGCTGGCATTCCTGATGAATATGCAGCAAATATTATCGAGAATTTATGATAAGGTTATTATTTTGTGACCTTGATGGAACATTATGGGAAGATAAAAATGGTACAATAATTATCAAAGATGATGATATTCAATCAATAAAAAGATTAATTGATAATGGAATTAAATTTGCAATTGCTACCGGTCGTGGAAAAGATGCAGGGAAGATAATAAAGCGAAAATTATCGATTGATAATTTGGACATGATTTGTCTTAATGGATCATTTGTTTACCAAAATGATAAAATAGTTAAAACATGGACATATAAATTTGATCTTATTATAAATTTGTATAACGAACTAAAGAATGAAGCTGATTTGATAATTGCTTCTGAACTAGAAAATAATGAAAGAATTGCATTATTAAAAAACACTTATGATAGTCAATATTTGTGGAAAAATGTTAAGATTATAGGTGAAAGCGATTTCAACCAATTTATAGATAAAAATGTATTAAAAACTACAATTATTATAAAAAATGAATCTGATAGGGATTGTATTTTACGTACATTAAAGGTCAATGGATATGAATTGAAAAGCATTATTAACCAATTAGGAAATATTGAATTAGTTGCTCCTAATGTTAGTAAAGGTGATGCAATAGTTTGGTATTGTCAAAATAATTCAATGTCTTTAAATGAAGTTGCGTTTATTGGTGATGATTTAAATGATATTGAGGCTATTAATTATGTTAATTATTCTTATGCAATGATTAACGCAAAAGAAATTGTTAAGAATGAAGCATATAAAACTGTTCAAAGTGTAACTGAAGCAATAAATGATATAATAAAAATGGGGGTTTGACCTATGAAAAATAAGCGATGGGGACTTATACTTAAAATGTGTGAGGAAACTAGTTTTGTTAGTACTAATGATATAGTTGAAAAGTTAAATATATCTGAAGCTACTGCACGAAGAGATCTTCGTGATATGGAAGATAATGGATTGATAGTAAGATCTTATGGTGGAGCAAGACTTAGTGAAAATGTAATTCAAGAGAAATCAATGTCGCTTAAATCATTTTTAAACATTGAAGATAAGAACAAAATTGCTAAATATGCAGCATCATTGATTAAAGATGGTATGATTGTTTATTTAGATGCTGGCACTTCAACTTTAGAAATGATAGATTATATTAATGCAAAAAATATTACCATAGTAACTAATGGAATACCTCATTTACTAAAACTCTCAAAGAAAAATATTAAAACATTTGTATTAAGTGGATTTGTAAAGTCTAATACTGAAGCTGTTACTGGCAAAGAAACAGTAAATCAAATAAGTCATCTAAACTTTGACTTGGCTTTTGTAGGAGTAAATGGTATACATCCTAAAACTGGTTTTACAACTACTGAAGAATATGAAGGCGAAGGAAAAAAGATGGCTATTAGGCAGTCTAAAAAATCATATATTTTAGCAGATAATAGTAAGTTTAATAAATTATGTTTTGTACCTTTTGCAAACTTTGATGAGGCAACAGTTATTATTGCAAACAAGGTTGACGATTTTGATTTTAGTTTGATCAATTATATCGAAGTGTAGATTACTTAATAATATTATTTAGTTATCATTTTCTTGAAAGCAACATAAAAAGTACGTTATTTATGATTTATGTCATAATACCACGTACTTTTTATTATTCTATAAATTCATGAATGATTTAATATCTTATCATCATTATGCGGCAAAAGAAGTTATATTAAAGCATATCACAGTGTATTATCATGTTTAAGCTTTATTCTATTCATTATATACTGTATTAAATCTTTGATTATTAGTACTGCTATTAGGCCTAATGAAGTTAGTGTGATTAGTTTTGCTTTATTTAGTCCTGGTACTGTAAATGATGCCTCAATATGGTTATGACCTTTTTCAAGAATCAATGCTGTAAAGCCACCATGGATTTTGTATGTTTCAACAACATTGGAATTAATTTTGTACTCCCATCCTGGATTATTAGGAACGGAGATAAATAATATATAATTATCATCAGCATCGATGTCCATTGTAAAGTTATTATTATCGATATAACTAGGATCAGCATATATTGTACTAGCTGACAATGGATATTTCTTTAATATATTATATGTTTCTTTATCAGCAATATAGTTAGTAGATAAATAATAAGAGATTTCATGGAAGAATGAATTTTCGTCAAATGTACTATTAAATTCATCTTCAGTAACTAATGATGTTACTGTTCTTGCCAAAGAAGCATTGTCATTCATTTGCATAACATAGAAAGATGTATCTTCTAATTCTAAAGGTGAAGCATAATATAAATAATAATCAAGATCATCAGTGTAGTTTTCAAAGACCATATATTTAGTATTAGTCATTGGTAAGATATCAGTAAAAGTAATAATGAAATTCCATGTAGCATCCGGATATCCTTTATTCCATTCAATAAAATCACGCATTGTAAATTCGTACATCGTATCATAAGTACTTAATGTTGGAATATTATAATACATACCCTCATTGTAGTAGCAATTATCTAGTCTTAAACGATAGAAACTATTATCGTATTTCTTAAGAGTTGAAATTAGTTTTTCATATTTATCATAATCAGTGATGTAATTAACATAGCTTTCACCAGATTCTCTTTGACTGATTATTGGAAGATGTCCCATATATATGATTTCACACAATACCGTAACGATTAATACTATTCGTAATATATT
The DNA here is from genome assembly GCA_022780745.1 of Erysipelotrichaceae bacterium. Lineage (GTDB taxonomy): Bacteria > Bacillota_I > Bacilli_A > Erysipelotrichales > Erysipelotrichaceae > JALEVB01. The sequence goes on along the minus strand of JALEVB010000059.1, from coordinate 1,797 downwards.
AGTGAATTTTTTTAATATAATTAAAGCTAAAAGATATATTGCTAGAATAACTAAAGCTTTGTAGATAATATCAATTTCAATAGATGTTGTATAACCTTGGCTATGTGGAATATATATGCCAATAAAATATAAAATAGCTAAATCGATAATTCCAATGATAGATATTTCTAATAAGTTATATGAATTTTTGATTTTGTCTAGTTGTATTGCTCCGATACTTGATAAAGCGATCATTATAATATATGTGTATCTTAAACTGTAAGTAAAATGGAATACTTTACTTATTTGTGGTGATACAAAAGTTAATGAACATAATAAAAGCATTATGAAATAAAATATTCTAGTTCTTTTGTAAACTCTTTTATTAAAGAAGAACATTGGTACTAGCAATGTTAATAAACAAGTACTATATATGCCTATTTGATTGAAATAGTACCAGTAGTTTTTATAAACACTATCACTAAACTTTAGTACAGGGACATAGATATTTTTAATTATATTGATCAAATCATTGATTTCATATGTATTATAGGTTATTAACTCATTATTGCTTAAGCGTGGATTTGATAATAAATGCAATAGAGATGGATGCCATACTATTGAGCTAACACCAACACCTAATAAAAAGAAGAATAAAACTTTAAAAGATTCAATAAAGAAATCCTTAACTGAACTTTTATTGACAATAAACTGTTTTAATATCCAATAAAATAAGATATAAACACATAACATCCAGGTTAAGTAATAGTTAATACATAATAGTATTGTTGCACTAAATGTAATTAATAAGTATCCTTTTCTTTTATTGATAACTTTTTCAAAACCAGCTAATAATAAAGGGATAAAGACATAGAAGCTAATGAAATTTGGCTGTTCAATAAACGTTGTACACCAGCCAGTAGTTATGTATATGCACCCAAACAATAGTCTTATCCATTTTTTATTGGTTATTTGTCCAATAAAATATGAGAAAGTATAACCACCGATTATTAGTTTTAATAATGTTACAAAAAAGATATTATCAATAATGCTTGGTATAAATGATCTTATAAAGTAAGATAAATAAGCGAAAGGATCACCTATCATGTAATAGCCTTTAGAGCCATAGAAGTTGATGCCAAATAATTGATTCCAGCTCCATCCTATCTTGCCAGAATCTAATTGATTAAAGAATTCCTGATAGAATGGTATATGCTGTAGACCATAATCATATTTAATTATGTATTGTTCACTTAGCTCTAATGTATCATGATTAATAATAGCTTTTATTAAATCAATACTATATGGTGAAAAAACTATTAGTGTTATACCTGTAAAGAATAATAAACATAACAGATAAAAGATGATATTCTTTTTAAGTTTCATAAAATACCCCTCAATGCATATGAATTCATTATAAATTGAAATTTGTGTTAAATAAATATTAAATTTATAAACATTGTGAAGGATAATACCTGGTTTATAAGTAATAAAAAAGTACGTATATAACTTTTTATGTCTTAGTTATACGTACCAAGTGTTTGTGAATAGATGATGGTTTCTTCTTTGCCATCAAGATTGAATAATTGGTTACTTAAAGTTCCTTCAAAGGCTGCTGAAGCACATGTCCCTAGATTTAATAGTGCACATACTAAGTATAGGTTTTCTCCGATATGTCCCATATCAAATACCATTTGACGATGAGCACTTATGCCATAGCGCCATTCACTGCGATAGAAGATAGCAGAGAAGTAGAAAATCTTGGCATTAGAGTAGGTGATATGGTTACCTTTAAAACTGACTTTGTATAGATGGCTA
>JALEVB010000107.1 GCA_022780745.1 Erysipelotrichaceae bacterium | reverse complement strand
AGAATATTTATTATCTGCCTATTATCATTATTTAACCAATAATCTTAATATCATCAAAGATAACTTAATATATCTGCAAGACAATATTGCTGATATTGAAAAAGTAACAGATAAACAGATCAATGCCATCAAACAGAAACTTGGCTATATTGAACAATTACAAACACATATCAATAATCGTGATTATGATAGCTTTGTCATAAGCTATCATGGTTTTGCAGGTGTAGCTATCAGTGTACCAACCAAATCCAGTGATCATATCAAAGCTATTAAAGATGATATCAACAAGCTAGTAAAAGATATATTAGAGGATCTATATTACAGTGATGATCTGGTAAATAGACATAATGATCTAGTTGATATCAATGATACCTTGTTGAAACTAGCTATCTTATGCGATAAACATATCAAAGAAGAAAAGATCAGTATCAATGGCATGGACTTTGATGATATGGAACATTACGCTCTAGCCATACTTAAAGCCAATGATCACGCTGTTAGTAAACTATGTGCCAGCAAATATGAAGAGATCATGGTCGATGAATTCCAGGATACCAATGAAATACAAAATGAAATCATTGATCTGTTATCTAATGGTCATAATGTCTTTAGAGTTGGCGATGTTAAACAATCAATATATAAATTCAGAAAAGCTAAACCAGAACTAATGCGTAAACTATCACTAGATGAAAATACCTGTCAGATACATCTTGCGAATAATTATCGTTCTAAAGAAAATATTGTTGAATTTAATAATCTGTTATTTAGTCAATGCATGAATATTCAGGGATGTAAAGATACTTATAGTCAATATGACAATGTAAAAATAGGTATCGATGCTCAAAAAGAAGTAAAAGATGACGCTATTATCTTTTATGCCTTAAAAGGTGAAAAAGGTACCAAAAGTGCTATTACCAAGGCTATGTTCATTGCCCAGAAGATCAAAGAATTAAAAGAAAAAGATCCTACAAGCAAATATCAGGATTATGTCGTACTGTTAAGATCACATGCCGATAAGAAATATTTAAAGGATGCCTTTGAAGCCTATGATATACCTTATAATGTCGACGCTAAAGATAATTTCTATAATTCTAAATTATGTCTATTAATTCTTAGCTATCTAAGTCTATTAGTTAATGTCGATGATATATCGTTGATCTCTGTATTATCCTCTTTCTATCATATGACCAATGATGAATTAGCATTATTAAAACTTAATTATGGTTCTATCTATGAAGGTATAGTAAAGACTGATCATCCTATCATTAAAGATCTGTCTTACTTAAAAGACATATATCAGAAATATGGTCTAATCAGATTATTAGATAAGATCATACTGATCAATGATTTCTATGAGAATTTATTAAATAATAAGGAAAAAACTAATTTTGATAATCTCTATAGTATCGCTTTAAATTATGTTAAGAACTATAGTTCACTGGAAAAATTCATTGATGATATTAAGAATGGTGAAGGCTTAATGACAAAAGAAGTAACAAGCATGTCATCAGATAGTGATGTCGTTAGAGCCGTTACCATTCATCAATCCAAAGGTCTACAATACAAAACCATATTTTTATGGTCATCAGGACACTATAGTGTCCCTGATACCTATAATAATGTGGTTTTAGATAGTGAACTTGGTATAGCATTAAAACCTATACAGTTGCCACATCGCTACGTCTTCAATTCCATTGAAAGAATAGCGATTGAAGACAAGATCATCATGGAAGAACTAGAAGAAAATACCAGACTATTATATGTAGCCTTAACTAGAGCCATGGAAAGAATATATATCGTAGATACGATCAAACAAATACCAGAAGATAAAATTGATCTAGCTACCTTATTAAAAAGAAAAGGAAGCACTAATCTGATATTAACATCCATTAGTGACAACCCATATATCAAAGTAGAATGTATTGATGAAATAGCTTATCCACAAACTAATAGTACCAATGTCTTTAATATCGAACATATTAAACATTATCCAGATAATGATAGTGAAATGATCAATATTATTTCACCAAGCAATACCCATATCACTAAGGCTTATGATCTAAATCCTACTGATAAATATTCACATGGTACCAAGATCCATGAGATCTTAGAAAAGCTGCCATTAGACATTTGGACTAAACAGCAGTTACAAACATATCACTTAAGTAACAGTGATATTGAACATCTATTAAGATTTAATCAAAGTGATATCTTTAAATCTTTAAAAGATTATCAGGTATATCGTGAATATCCTTTTATCTATAAAAAAGATAATCAGTTTATCAATGGTACTATCGACTTACTACTGATCAATGATCATAAGATCAAAGTAAT
>JALEVB010000101.1 GCA_022780745.1 Erysipelotrichaceae bacterium | reverse complement strand
AATACTTTTATTACCGGTACTATCATTCATTATCTATGTGATATGGATTATTTAACAGCTTTATTAAGCTGTGTAGCTGGTGGTGTTACTGATATGAGTATTGTAGCCATGGATATGAATGCCAATGCTGGTGTTGTAGCTATGATGCAAACATGTCGTTTAATAGGTGTCTTGCTGATCTTTCCATATTGGATAACTTATATCTGTAAAAATGAACCTGATGCTCTAAGTGATGATCGATTTGTAAGTGAAATTAGTACTAATACTACTTTTTTAGATAAGATCATCAATACTAAAACTAAAAGAGTTATTTTTACTTTAATCATTGCTTTTGTAAGTGGTTATATTGGTCTATATACCAAACTACCTGCTGCCAGTATGATGGTCCCAATGTTTGTTATCATGTTCTTAAATATTACTACTAATACCGCAGTTGTCTTAAAAGAAGAAAAGCTTGTAGCTCAGGTATTAGCTGGAAGTGTTGTTGGTTCTAGTATTAATTCAGGAACATTTACTTCTTTAAGTTCTACGATCATTCCTGTTATTATTCTTTTATTTAGTTATTTTCTTGTTAATTTTATTTTTAGTTATTATTGTAAAAAAAGAAAATATCTGGACATGAAATCTGCCATGTTTGCTAGTGCCCCTGGTGGTGCTACTGATATGACACTTATTGCTGCTGACTTAAATGCTGACTTAACTAAAATTGCCCTAATTCAAGCCTTAAGAGCAGCATATGTCGTATCAGTCATGCCTTTATTAATTAGTATCTTTTTAAAAAGCTTAATATAAGCTTTTTTTTATTGAAACATATTTACATAAATAATAATTATAATAGAAACAAAGGAGAGATTATAAAATGAAAGTATTATTAGCTCATTTTACTAACGAAGCCAACGCTAATGTTCCTAATATTTGTGAATTTGATCAGATGCATCTTTCATATGGTGATAAATGCATAGAAGATATGCATATTAGAGAAGTATTTGAACAATCAAATATTGAAATGCTACCAGCTATAATGGCAACCAGTGGTTCTTCAGGAGTAATTGCTAAAGAAGTATTTGATTATATAACTGCTAAAATCACCAGAGTAATTAAAGAAAATATCAATAGCATTGATGGTGTATTTTTAGAGTTTCATGGAGCAAGCTATGTTGAAGAAATTGGTTCTGGTGATTTTTACTTGTTAGAAAGAATTAGAGAATTACTTGGACCATATATTCCTATTGCTATAGTTTGTGATCCACATGGTAATCTAACCAAAGAATATGTTGAAAGTACCCAAATAATTAGATCATATCGAGAATCACCGCATACTGACGCTATTGAATCAGATATTAGAGTAGCTAAAGAATTAATTGACATTATGCAAAATCGTCAGAATATTCATAGCATCTATCGTAAATTGCCTCTTATCTTAGGTGGTGAACAATCTGTTTCTACCGATGAACCAGTATTATCAATTAATAAATACATGGATGAAATGGAAAAAGATCCTCGTGTTAGAAGTGCATCATGGCATGTTGGCTATATCAGACATGACTGTCCAGAAGCTGGATGTGCTATTGTCGTTGTTCCACAAACTGCAAATGATATTGAATATTGCGAACAAAAAGCTGATGAATTAGCTAAATATGTCTGGGATAAACGTCATGAATTCCACTATACCGGTTATACAGCTGAACCTGATAAAGCAATTGAAGAAGCACTTGCTTTTGATGGTAAACCAGTATTTATTACTGATAGTGGTGATAATAGTACCAGTGGCTCTACGGGTGCTAATACCTTTGTATTAAGGCAGTTTTTAGCTATCAAAGATTTAAAGAAAAAGGTATTATTCGCTAGTATTTGTGATGTTAAAACCTTTAAACAGTTATCTTTATTAAATATTAATGATATCTGCGAAATAGATCTAGGAGCTAATTATGATGAACTATCAGAAAGTGTTCATCTGCAAGTCAAGATCATCGCATCAGGTGGTATCAAAGGCTTTATGATGTTTGACCATAATAAAGTATTTGCTCATACTATCACCGTAAATATTATTAATACTAATATTTATATTATTGTTGCAGATAATCCATATACCCTTTGCGAAATGCATCAATATGAAGAAGCAGGATTAAATATTGATGATTATGACATAATCATCGTTAAACAAGGATATATTTTCCCAGATCTAAAAGCTAAAGGAAAGCTATCAATCATGTCATTAACAAATGGAGCTACATTACAAAATACAGCTAAGTTACCATTTAAGCTAATATGTAGACCAATGTATCCAATCGATAATATATAGGAGGAAAAAGAAAATGAAAGTATTAATTGGAACCTTTGTAACTGAATCAAACGCTAATGTTCCAAAT
>JALEVB010000088.1 GCA_022780745.1 Erysipelotrichaceae bacterium | reverse complement strand
TACCAATACAGAATTAATAAACATTAGACAAAATAGTAAACTATCTAAACGATCTAATACTCCACCATGTCCAGGAAAGATCGAACCAAAATCCTTAACACCATAATGTCTTTTAATAGCACTAAAAGACAAATCACCAATCTGCGCAATAATAGGCAACATAAATGAATTGATCAATATAAATCCAATATTAATATTTATATTCTTAATTAAAAGAATACCCACAAGAAGGCTTAAAACCATACCTGTAAGCCATCCCCCAAAAGCACCCTCCCAGGTCTTCTTAGGAGAAATACGTGGGATCATCTTATGCTTACCAAAGAAATAGCCAAAGAAATAAGCACCACTATCGCATCCATAACAGGCAACTCCCACATAAAGCATCATCGTAAAGCCATAATTATAGATATTCAATATACCCTTAACAGCTAAAGTAATAATGATCGAAACAATGAAGATATAACAGATATCAGTAACCTTAATATCCTCAAAAATGATCGTTAACAAGAATAAAACTATTGCATAGAAACCTAATGCAGCTATATAAAAACGATGAGGAACATTATAAAAAACAATAATACTCAAGAAAATAAAAGCTGCAAGCCCATAATTCTTAGGACCATTTCTTAAACTAATAAGCTCATAAGCTGCTAAAGCACTAAGAGCAAAAACCAGGATCTTTAAAGGAATACCACCTACATATAATGGTGGAACAGTAACTAATAAAATCATAAGAGCTGTAATTACTCTTTGCTTCATTGTTTGATACCTCCAAATCGACGATCACGTTTTAAAAACTCATTACAATAATATTCGAATCTTTCAGGTGTAAACTCTGGCCAAGGCTCATCAACAAACATAAATTCCGTATAAGCTATCTGCCATAATAAGAAATTAGAAAGTCTTAATTCCCCACTGGTTCTAATTAATAGATCAACTTCTGGAAAATCAGCAGTCATAAAATACTTGCCAAATTCTTTTTCATCAATATCTAAACCTGCTTTATCATTTAAAACATCCAAAGCATACTTTTTAGCCGCTAAAGTTATTTCTCTTCTTGATCCATAATTCATTGCAAAATTTAAGATCATACCGGTATTATTAGCCGTTTCATCAATAGCTCTTTGTAATACTTTAGCCGTTTCTTGCGGTATACCTTCCATCTCCCCTATCATTGTGATCTTAATATTCTTTTCCATTAATTCTTTCATGAATTTATTAAAGAATAATGCTGGAAGTTTCATCAGATAATCAACTTCTTCTAACGGTCTTTTCCAGTTTTCAGTACTAAATGCATATACTGTTAATACTTTTATATTCATGTCATTAGCTTTAATTGCAATGTTTCTAACATTATCAACACCAACCAAATGACCTTGAGTTCTTACTTTGCCATGAGCTTTTGCCCATCTGCCATTACCATCCATGATAATAGCTACATGTTGTAATTGTTCCATGTTTCACACCTCTAGACTAGATTATAGCATAATTTAATTTATAATACATAATGACACATCCCAATAGATGTAAAAAACATCGTATTAAATACGATGTTCTATACTTTCATTACTTCTTTTTCCTTAGCATCGGCGATCTTATCGATCTTTTTGATATATTCATCAGTCTGTTTCTGAATCTTATCTAAAAGATCTTTTTGCATATCTTCAGGAAGTTCCTTATCCTTTTTAACTTCATCATTACTATCACGACGAATATTTCTAATACGAACTTTAGCCTCTTCAGCCATCTTTCCTACTTTTTTACACATTTCTTTTCTAGTATCACCTGTTAACTGAGGAACTGTTAAACGAATAACTGTACCATCATTTTGAGGTGTAATACCAAGATCAGCCTTATTGCAAGCCTTCTCAATATCTTTTAAACTACTAGAATCATAAGGCTTAATAACGATAGTTCTACCTTCTTGAACACTGATTCCAGCTAACTGTTTTACTGGAGTTGGTGATCCATAATAATCAACTAATACATGATCTAACATATTAGCATTAGCCATACCAGTTCTAACTGACTTTAAACTATCCTCAAAATGAGCAATAGCTTCATCCATTTCTTCTTTTTGCATTTCTAGAATAATATTTGCCATCTTTAAATCTCCTTCTTAACTATTGTACCAATCTGTTCGCCTTTACAAGCTTTTAAAATATTACCTGTTTCATTCATATTAAACACAAGTAAATCAATATTATTATCCATACACATACTTGTAGCAGTTGTATCCATAACCATTAAACCCTGTTTAATTACATCCATATATGTTAATTTATCATATTTAACAGCAGTCTTATCGATCCTAGGATCAGCTGAATAAACACCATCAACCCCATTTTTAGCCATTAGGATAACATCTGCCTTGATCTCTGAAGCACGAAGTGCAGCAGTAGTATCAGTTGAGAAATAAGGACTTCCGGTACCACCACCAAAGATAACGATCCTACCCTTTTCAAGATGCCTAATAGCTCTTCTAACAATAAATGGTTCAGCAACCTTAGGCATATCAATAGCTGTTTGAACTCTAGTAGGAACTTCAACCTGCTCTAAAGAACTTTGAATAGCTAAAGCATTAATAATAGTAGCAAGCATACCCATATAATCTGCCTGCACCCTTTCAATACCAATGCTTGCAGCTGTTTTTCCTCTAATGAAATTACCACCACCAACAACAATAGCAACCTCAATTCCTAATTTATGTACTTCTTTAAGCTCTAAAGCTAAATGTTTCAATACTTCAGGATCGAAATTATTACCATTACCTGACAAAGCTTCTCCACTTAATTTAAGTAATACTCTTTTATACATGTATGTCATTTCTCCATTTCTTCGTGTATAATTATATCATAAGTAGTTATAAAAGATGAGGTATTTATGAAAAAATGTGGAATTATTGATGTCGGATCTAATTCAATTAGAATGGGTCTATATGATTATGATGAAAATGGTTTTACAATGATCGATAACTATTTAACTGTTAAAGAGTTAGTTACCTACATTGAAAATGGCCAAATCAGTGAAAAAGGATTAGAAATTGCTTACAAAACTTTATATTCATTTAAAGATATTGCAAATAACCGTGGCGTAACTGATTTATATGCGCTTATCACTGCACCAGGACGCAAAGTTGATGATCCTAGTGTCTTTGTAAACAAATTATCTTCTTTAATGCCTATTGAATTATTATCAGCTGAACAAGAAGCAACTTATGCCTTTAAAGGTGCAAAATGTAAAGTTGACCTTAAACAAGGTATGACAATTGATATCGGTGGTGGCTCTAGTGAGATCGTCCAATTTGAAAACGATGATATCTTATATGAAACAAGTCTGGATGTAGGCTGTGTTGCATTAAGTAAGATCGATCCAAAAGAACCTTTATTCTATGTTGAAGATATATTAAAGAAAATAGATTATAAATTTCATGGTGATATGATAGGTGCTGGAGGAACAGTAGAATCAATCTTCCTTATCTATGAAAAATTAGGAGATAAGAAAGAATTTATAACCCTAGATGATATTCAAACGATCATTGATCGTTATAACGAGGATAGTATTCACTATATTATTGGCCGCTATATTTATGCAAGAAAAACGACATTATTCTATGGTTTACATATCTTATATGAAATCATGAGTTATTATAAGGTCAAAAAATTATATCTAAGTGAATATGGAGTAAAAGAAGGATATTTAATTGATAAGATCCTAAAAAAATAGTGGTATTTACAAATACCACTATTATTTTTTATTAAGTCAAAATTTTTAACTATTTAGCCATTTGCTTTGCTACTTCTTCAGCAAAGTTTTCTTCACGTTTTTCTAAACCTTCACCAACAGTATATTTAACAAATGAAACAACTTCCATACCATTTTCCTTTAGGTATTGGCCACATTTGATATCCTGGTTCTTGAAGAATAACTGATCAACTAAGCACATTTCCTGTAAAGTCTTACTAACTCTACCTTCAATGATACCAGCTAATACCTTTTCAGGTTTGCTAGCTAATTTAGGATCATTCTTTAAGATTTCCTTTTGAACATTTGTTTCATGTTCAACTACTTCAGCAGGCATATTAGCACGTGATACATATTGAGGATTCATAGAAGCAACCTGCATAGCCATATCTTTAGCAACATCAGCTTTTGCACCATTAGCAACTACAACAGCACTGATCTTGCCACCCATATGCATATAAGCACCAAATACCTGATCATCAGTCTTTGTTAATACTTCAAATCTTCTTAAAGTGATCTTTTCACCAATAGTAGCTGTAGCATTAACGAATAGATCATTTAATGTACCACCATCTACTGCAACAGTTAATGCTTCTTCAACGCTTGTAGCATTGGCATTGATTAAAGTCTTACAAGTCTTATCTAATAATTCTAAGAATTGTTCATTCTTAGCAACAAAGTCTGTTTCAGAGTTGATTTCAACAACGATAGCTTTGTTACCATCAATAACAACTTTTGATAAACCTTCAGCAGCAATTCTATCAGCTTTCTTAGCAGCTTTAGAAATACCTTTTTGTCTTAACCAGTCGATAGCTTTTGCAATATCACCATCAGTTTCTGTTAAGGCTTTCTTGCAATCCATCATACCAGCGCCAGTTTTTTCTCTTAATTCTTTAACTAATGCAGCAGTGATCATTACTATGCTTCCTCCTTAGCTTCTTTAGTTTCTGTTTTTGGTTGAGCTTCAACTACTTCAACAGTAGCTTGAGCATCTTTCTTAATAAATCTTCTTTCAGAGTTACCTAAGTTTCTTCTCTGGTTTTCTCTTTGACGTCTTTCTTCATTCTTTTGACGACGACGTCTTTCATTTTCAGCAGCTACTTCTTCAACATTGATCATTACATCTTTCATTGTAACATCAGCAACGCTTTCATCTTCCTGATGAGCTACTGATAATAAACCACCTTTAGCTTCAACGATTGCATCAGCCATTAAAGCAGTCATTAATTTGATTGATTTTACTGCATCATCATTTGCAGGGATTGGATAATCAATTACATCTGGATCAGCATTTGTATCAATTAATGCAAATACAGGAATACCTAATTTCTTAGCTTCAGCAACTGCATTATGTTCTTCAGTAGGATCTACTACAAAGATTGCATCTGGAAGCTTCTTCATTTCCTTGATACCACCTAAGAAGTTTTCTAAACGGTCTTTTTTCTTATTTAAAACAGCGATTTCTTTCTTAGGATAAACATTGATAGTACCATTATTTTGCATTTCTTCGATGTCTAATAATTTTTTGATACTCTTTTGAATTGTTCTAAAGTTAGTTAAAGTACCACCTAACCATCTTTGGTTAACATAGAATGAACCAGAACGTAAAGCTTCTTCTAATACAGCAGTTTGAGCTTGTTTCTTAGTTCCTACGAATAATACTTTACCACCATTTTCAGTAATTTCTTTTAATGCTGCATAAGCCTTTTCAATAGCTTCTTGTGTTAATGCTAAATCGATGATATGAACACCATTTTTAGCAGTGTAGATATATGGTTTCATCTTAGGATTCCATCTACGAGTCTGATGACCAAAATGAACACCATTTTCCAAAAGTTTTCTCATTGAAACAACAGTCATAATTTCTTCATTACCCTCTCTTTCCGTTGTTCTCCTCCACTTTTTCCAACACTGATAACTTATACAAGCACGGAATCAGTGAATCCAAAGTGTGTGTTATATGGCATTTGAGCCGTCTATTAATATATCATATTTAAAGGCTTAAATAAAGCCTTTTTTTACTATTTTGATCTTGGATGAGCATCATTTATTACTTTTTTTAATTTGTCGATCGTTACATGAGTATATATTTGTGTTGTACTTAGATTTTCATGTCCTAAAAGTTCCTGAACGACCCTAAGATCAGCCCCATTATCTAATAAATGTGTCGCAAATGAATGTCTTATCATATGGGGATGAACATTCTTATTGATATTAGCTTTTAAAGCAATATTATCAATGATCTTCTGAATATAACGATTAGATAAAGCTTTACCATTTTTATTCAAAAAAACATGATCATCACTTTTTTGATATTTAATTCTTACAGTATTAATATATTTAACTAAGATATCATGACACTCTTTGTAGAATGGAACTAAACGCTGTTTATTACCCTTACCGGTAACGATGACATAATCATCGATAAAATTGATATTATCAAGATGCAAAGAAGTAAGCTCTGATAATCTTAGACCACAGGCATATAATAAAGATATTATCGCTTTATCTCTTAATTCATCTTCATTATCTTCATCTAAAACATTGATCATACTATCAATTTCATCAAATGTTAAAAACTCTGGTAATTTAATAGCTTTTTTAGTACTTTTAAAAGCCATGAAAGGATTATTTTCAACATTCATGAATCGATTAAGATAATGATAAAAACTTCTTAAAGCACTTAGATTACGATTAAATGAATTATTATTAAGCTTTACATTGGTAATCTTACCACTTCTTAATACTTCAATATATTCAAAGACAATATTCTTATCTACTTCTTTAAAATCATGAATATCATTTTGTTCAAGAAAATCAATAAATCTTTTAATATCACGATAATAGGCATCAGCTGTTTTATCTGATCCACTATTAGCAAGCTTGATATAGGTAATAAACTGATCTAGTATTTCTAACATAGTTTTTCTTTTATTACCTGTAGAGCCTGAGGAGCATATGCTTCTTTCTTTTGTGATTTTTTAACTTTTTCAAATAATCTGAAAATACCAAAATTAGCATTCATAGGCTGAAAATTAGCACTATTGGCATGAGTGATATAATGCACCATAGCCCCCATCATACAGCCATCTCCTAATACTACACACTCTTCATGATTTAAATATTTAGCCATATTGATTCCAGCCAGTAATCCACTAGCAGCACTTTCAATATATCCTTCTACACCAGTTAATTGTCCTGCAAAGAATAGATCATCTCTTTTAATAGACTGATAAGTCTCTTTTAAACATTTAGGAGAATTAATATAAGTATTGCGATGCATAAGTCCATATCTAACGATCTCACAGTTTTCTAGTCCTGGGATCATATGTAAGATACGTTTTTGTTCTCCATATGTTAAATGCGTCTGAAATCCTACGATATTATATAAAGACTTGATCGCATTATCCTGTCTAAGCTGTACCACTGCATAAGGTTTAATGCCATTATGTTCTAATCCAACTGGTTTCATAGGACCAAATAATAAAGTCTGTCTTCCTCTTTTAGCCATTACTTCAAAAGGCATACAACCCTCAAAATAGATCTCTTTTTCAAATTCCTTAGGTAAATGGGTATCAGCACTTATCAAAGCATCATAAAACCTATCAAACTCTTCTTTAGTCATCGGACAATTGATATAATCAGCTTCACCCTTATCATACCTAGACTTAAAATAAGCTTTCGAAAAATCAATAGAATCATAAGTAACAATAGGAGCAGCTGCATCATAAAAATAAAAATCATCTTCACATAAATAATCCTTGATTGCCTTACTCATAGCATCCGAAGTCAAAGGACCAGTAGCAATGATACAAGGAGTATCAATGATATGATCAACTTCTTCATATTCGATAGTAACTAGAGGATTATTCTTTATTTCTTCTGTAACCCTGGATGCAAATAATTCACGATCAACTGCTAAAGCACTGCCAGCAGGTATTCTGGTTTCATCAGCTATTCTCATGATCAAAGAATCAAGTAAACGCATTTCCGCTTTTAAAACTCCAACAGCATTAGTCAAAGCATCACTTCTTAATGAATTAGAACATACTAATTCTGAAAATAAAGCTGTGGAATGAGCATCACTAGATTTCTTAGGACGCATTTCAATCAATCTGACTCTAAATCCTCTTTTAGTTAACTGATAACAAGCCTCACATCCTGCAAGTCCTGCACCAACGATCGTTACATCATACATTATTTCTTTCCTCTTTTACTTGTTGTTTTCTTCTTTGTTTTAGCTTTTATTTCAATAGGTTCTCCATCCAATGTCTCCATATAATGACATTTAGGATAATTAGAACAGCCGACAAAATAAGTATTAAAACGTGATTTACGCTTCAATAATTCATGTCCACAGTTAGGACATAATTTACCAGTAGGTTCAGGTTTTTCTTTTGGCTTATCTGACTCGATCTTTCTGGTATATTTACAGGTAGGAAAATTACTGCAGGAAATAAACTTTCCATATCGTCCATTACGATATACCAGTTCATTACCACATTCAGGACATTTTTCCCCTACTTCTTCAGGTTTTACTTTTTCCATATTAGCATAAGCATTATCAACCAATGGTGAAAACTTATCCCAGAAAGCCTTTAATGCCATAACATTATCTAAATTGCCTTCAGCAATTTCATCTAATTCACTTTCCATTTGCGCTGTATATTTAACATTGATAATACTAGAAAAGAATTCATCTAGTTTTTCCGTAGTCAATATACCCTGTTCACTTGGAAAAAATACCTTAGTCTTACCACTGGCACTTGCTTTTTTAAGTTCTACATATCCTCTTTGCTGAATAGTATCAATAATTGATGAATATGTTGAAGGTCTACCAATACCTAACTCTTCTAATTCTTTGATTAGTCGAGCTTCAGAATATCTTAATGGTGGTTCAGTAAAATGCTGACTAGGCATTATCTCTTTAGCTTCATATAAATTATTTAATTCAAGCTTAGGCAAGATAACATCTTTATTAGTCTCATAATCTTTATATACCTTCAAATAACCATCAAAAACCAGTTGTGAGCCATTAGCCACAAAATCCAAACCATTAATACTAAATGTATAAGCCATCGTATTTAACTTAGCACTAGCCATCAAACTAGCCAAAGCACGATAATAAATAAGTTTATATAATTTAAGCTGATCATTTGTCAGATACTCTGCTACCTCTTCAGGAGTATTATTAATATTAGTAGGTCTAATAGCCTCATGAGCATCCTGAGCTCCCTGATCATTTTTCACTTTATAATAACCAACATAATCTTTGCCATAATTATCTTCAATATAACTTTTCGCACTAGCAATAAAAACATTAGACAATCTGGTACTATCAGTACGCATATAAGTAATCAAACCCTCATGTCCATTCTTTAAAGCAATACCTTCATATAACATCTGAGCAACACTCATCGTCTTTTTAGCACTAAATCCTAACTTAACACTAGCTTCCTGCTGCAATGTTGAAGTAATAAAAGCCAGCTTAGGATTTCTCTTTCTGACTTGAGAATCAATATTACTTAAAGTAAAAGGACCATCAATTCTTTTTAAAAGTTCATCACATTCATCTTTATTACTAATTTTAAACTTATCATTATCAACCTTAGCTAAAGAAGCTGTAAACTCTTTCTTATCTTCTTTAAACTTAACATCAATGTTCCAATATTCTTCACTAACAAAGCGATTGATCTCTTTTTCTTTTTCAACAATTAATTTCAAAGCAACACTTTGAACTCTGCCAGCTGATTTACTTTTGATCTTGCTATTTAATAATTTAGAAAGCTTAAAACCAATGATCCTATCCAACATTCTTCTGGTTTCCTGAGATTTAACTAAATTATTATCGATCTTGCGAGGATGCTTAAAAGCCTCAATAACCGCATCATGAGTAATTTCATTAAATACTACACGATTATCATCATCCATATCTTGGTTTAATTCCTTAGCCAGATGCCAGCTAATAGCCTCTCCTTCCCTATCAGGGTCGGTTGCCAGATAAACTTTATCCGCCTTGCTTGCCTTATCTTTTAAAGAAGCAACAACATCCTTTTTACCCTTAGCAATTACATATGTCGGTGTAAAATCATTATCAATATCAATACCTAATCCATCTTTTCCTTTGATAGCTAGATCTCTTATATGTCCTTTACTTGAAACAACTTCATAATCTTTACCTAAATATTTCTCAATTGTCTTAGATTTTGAAGGTGATTCCACAATTACCAGATTCTTCATAAAAAACGTACCTTTCTTAACAAAATATATTAATTAAAAATAAAAAACTTGCAAGCATTATTTTAAATCATCTTCCAAGATGATATTTGCCCCCTGACTGATCAGTAAATTACAACCCTGTCCATAAGGATCATAAAGATCATAAGGCAAACAATAAATATCCTTACTAAGTTCAATAGCCTCATTAACCGTATGCATCGTGCCACTAGCTATCTTAGCACTAGTAACATACAAACACTCTCCTAAAGCAGCAATCAAGCGATTACGCCAAGGAAAATGATACTTTTGCACACTAACAAAACATGGATACTCACTAATGATAAGATGATCCTGGATCATTTTTTCATATAATACCTTATTAGATTTCGGATATATATAATTCAAGCCACTACCTATTATACCTATTGTCTTGCCTTTTTCAATACCACATTGATGAACTAAGCCATCAACCCCAAGTGCTAATCCAGAAACCAGACAATGATCACAAGCTAATTTATTAGCTAATTTTATTGTCATATCATAAGCATAATCATTGATCACTCTTGATCCAACGATAGCTACTTTTCTTAATTTCAATAACTCGATATTTCCTTTATAAAAAATCACCCATGGAGGATATCTTAATTTTAAAAACTCCTCTGGGTAATTCTCATCACATATCGCCAGATAATTCTCTTCTATTGGATAATCAGTTACGCTCTCATTGTTTTTTAAGGCATTGGCTATCTTTGACCATTGTCCTAAATATTTATAGCTAAGATTGGCTAAATACTTCCTAAGTTCCATAAAAATCATCTCCTATAAATATATAAGACAAAAAAGATAATATTCCTAGATATCAAACTTCATCTGATCTAATTTATATACAGGTCCATAGCTTCTTCGATGAATATCCAAAGCTCCATATTGCTCTAAAGCTTCCAGATGTTTTTTTGTAGGATAGCCCTTATTATGCTTAAAATCATATTCGGGATATTTCTTATCTAATTCATACATGATCCTATCTCTAGTAACTTTTGCTAAAATACTGGCAGCTGCAATACTCACACTTTTTTGATCACCCTTTATAATATCAATAACTTTTTTAGGACATCTTTCCAAAGGCATAGCATCAGTCAATACCACCTCAGCATTTAATTTATTAGCAATCAAAGTCATCGCATCTTTAGTAGCTTGATAAATATTCTTTTGATCAATAACTTTTTCACTAACGATTTCAATATGAAATTCTAAAGCATCTTTTTTAATAACTTCAAACAATTCTTCTCTTTTCTTTTCACTTATTGCCTTAGAATCATAAATATCTTCATTATGATAACCAATAGGAAAAACAACCCCAGCCACAACTTCTGGACCAGCAATAGGTCCTCTTCCAGCCTCATCAATACCAATAACTAATTTACCAATATTCCAATATTCATGTTCAAAAGTATTACTACATACTTTCTTTATCCTACCTTTTCCCATGTTAAACCACCTAGTTTATCTTCTCTAACTTCCTGAACAAAAAAAGCATAAACTCTTTCATAATCTACTTCATTTTTAGCCATGATCAGCTTCTGATTTTCACCTATCTGTCTAAACATATCATAAATATCATCACTAATAACGATATTATATCTATCTATTAGTCTTTCAGGATAATATGCAATCATCTTTTTCATCGCATAAACAGCTATCTGCTCAATATTTAAAACTTCATCCTTAATAGCTTTACACAAAGCCAGATTTAATGCCACATTTTCATCATTAAACTTTGGCCATAATACCCCTGGAGTATCCAATAACTCCAGATCCTTATCTAACCTCATCCATTGTAAGCTTTGCGTAACACCAGGTTTATTCGCAACCTTTGCGATTCTTTTCTTTGCTACCGCATTGATCAAGGTACTCTTTCCCACATTAGGAATACCAACGACCATCGCTCTTATCGCTCTAGGCTTCATACCTTTAGCTTTCATCCTGGCTATTTTAGCAGCCATAATATTACGACACTCTTTGATTAGAATAGCTTTAACATTATCATTTAAACTATTGATAGCTACACATGAAGTATGATCATCTTTTAAATTATTTATCCATTTAATAGTATCCATATCATCTGCCTTATCCTTTTTAGATAAAACGATAAGTCGAGGTTTATTATTGATCAATTGATCTAACAAGGGATTAGCACTAGAATAAGGAATACGACAATCTCTTATCTCAATTACCATATCAACAAGCTTTAAAGAATCTTCCATTAGTCTTCTAGCCTTATTCATATGCCCTGGAAACCAGTTAATACTAGTTTTACTAACATTTTCATTATTACTCATACTTCATCACTTCCTTTATTATTTTAAATCTTATGATAATAAAAAAGAAAGACTGATCTTTCTTTAATATTCATTCTTAATAACTTCAAAAGGCCATAACATTAAATTTACTACCCCTTTGATCTGTTTAGCATCAAAAGCCCCATAATATCTGGAATCTTTAGAATTAATACGATTATCACCTAAGCAAAAATACTCATCATCACTTAATTGAACTGGTCCAAAATCTTCAGTAAATATAGGATACTGGCTTTTATATTCTTCATTTAAAAATTCTTCACTAACTGCTTCATTATTAATATATAAAATATTATCTTTATATTCAATAACTTCATTAGGCATACCAATAACTCTTTTGATCAGATATTCTTTTGATTCTAATTTAATAATTACTATATCAAAACGCTTGATATCCTGATTATATGTTTTAAATACACTGGCAATCCCTAATTCATTATTATTTAATGTAGGATACATTGAATTACCGTCAACTCTGATTGGTTTAATAATAAATTGCGTAATTAAAAATACTGCTATCAGACTGATAACAAAAGTCCTAATAAAATCAAAGATCTGCCACTGTAAAGTATCTTTTTTCATAATAAGCAAAAAAGCCGATTATATTCGGCTTTTTATTTCTCCTTAATACGAGAAGCTTTACCAGATAATCCACGTAAGTAGAATAATTTAGCTCTTCTAACTTTACCTACTCTTAATACAGTAACTTTATCAATAACTGGTGAATTAACAGGGAATGTTCTTTCAACACCTACACCATTAGACATCTTTCTAACTGTAAATGTTTCACCAACACCGCTACCCTTTCTTGAAATAACTAAGCCTTCAAAAGCCTGAATACGTGTCTTTCCACCTTCTTGAATCTTTACATCAACTCTTACTGTGCAACCTGGTCTGAAATCAGGAATATCATTTCTTAATTGATTTTTTGTAATTTCATTTACTAAACCTAAATTCATTTTCCTTTTTCTCCTTTTATCTATATTCTTAAATTTGTTCATAATTATTAAACCAGCGGAACAAATAGTACACCATAACGTGCCTTAACATATTAGCATAAAATCACTTTACTTGCAATCATTTTTTAATTCTTCTTCAATTTCTACTAATAACTTCTGACTTCTATCATCCAATGTTATCTTCTCTAATAGATCTGGACGATTTAATAAAGTAGTCTTTAAAGACATCTTCAAGCGATACTGCTCAATATTCTTATGATGACCTGACAATAATACCTCAGGCACCTTTTTACCATCATATACGCTTGGTTTAGTATACTGAGGATATTCCAGCAAGCCATTTTCAAATGACTCATCTAAAGCACTATTCTCATCAATACTGCCCTTTAATAATCTAATAGTCGCATCAGCTACCACCATTGCCGCCAGTTCTCCACCAGTTAAAACATAATCACCAATACTAACTAGTTCATCAACATAATCATATACTCTAGCATCTATGCCTTCATAATGGCCACAGATAATAATTAGATGATCATATTTCTTAAACTCATGAGCCATCTTTTGTTTAAATATTTTACCTACTGGAGCCATTAGAATAACATGGCTATTTTCAGTTCTAATACTATTTAAACAATCAATAACTGGCTGACACTTTAATATCATCCCAGCTCCTCCACCATATGGAGTATCATCAACATGTTTAAAACGATCTAAAGCAAACTCTCTAATATCTATACATTCGATTTCAACGATATTATTAGCCTTAGCTCTAGAAATGATCGAAGTATTAATAAACCCCTCAAACATTGAAGGAAAAAGGGTCATAATACTGATTTTCATAATAAACCCTCGATCGTCTTGATCCATATCCTTTTTCTTTCAATATCAACCTTATGAATAAAAGCTTTAACATAAGGAACAAGACACTTTTTGCCATTTAACAATTCAATTCTAAGATTATTATGAGCCAATCCCTCTTCAACATTTAATACTTTGCCAATATGTTTATTATCCATATCATAAACATCAAGATCTTTCAATTCAAAGAAATAGTATTCACCCTCATCTAATTTATGCAAGCTATCCTTAGTAACAAAAACTTCACAGTTTTTATACTTTTCAACCAGATTAATATCATTAAGGTCCTTAAAACTAACTAAAATACTATCCTTATAATCTCTAGCATTACTAATAGTCATAGGTAAATACTTATCATGATAATAGACATATACTAACTTATCCTTAGCATATCTTTCATCATTAAAATCTGAATAACTAATAACTTTTAATTCTCCCTTGATACCAAAAGTATTAACAATTTTACCAATCTTTAAATATTCCATGTTTATTTCCTTTTAAAAATAGGATGTATATACATCCTATATTTGTTCAAATTTGATGCTTACTTTCTTATTTGCAGCATGAGATGCCACAGACATCATCGCTCTTAAAGAAGTAGCCATCACACCTTGCTTACCAATTAATTTAGCAATATCTTCACTAGCTGCATAAACATAAAGCACTACTTCATTTTCATTTAAGCTAGGCATTTGTCTAACATCTAATGCTGCTGTATCACTAACCATTGGTAATACTAGATCTTTTAGTACCTTTTCTAATTCTACCATAAATTATTTACTATTCTTTTCTTCATGGAATGCTTTCATAACGCCTTGGCTAGAAAGAATATTACGAACAGTATCTGAAGGTTGAGCACCATTTCTTAACCATTTAAGAGCTAATTCTTTATCAAGAACTACTGTTGCAGGTTCAGTTGTTGGATTGTAAGAACCAATTGTTTCAATTGATCTACCATCTCTTGGGAATCTTGAATCTGCTGCTACTATTCTATAGAAAGGAGCTTTCTTTGCACCCATTCTCTTTAATCTTAATTTAACTGCCATTTTTTTGTCCTCCTTATTTTTAACACTCCAATATAATAACATAATAAAATAAGCTGTCAAGTATTTTTACTTAACAGCTTATAAATTATTTCAAACGATATTTAGGTTTTTGATTCTTAGCTTGTTTACTAGCTCTATTCATCATATTATTCAAATACTCTTCATTCATTTTACCCTTTTTATTCAAGCTAGCCATCGCATTCATCATCGTCTTCATCTTATCAAACTGATTAAGAAGCTTATTAACATCATTAACAGTAGTTCCACTACCATTAGCAATTCTTCTTTTCATTGAACTTCTTAATGTTTCCGGATGACTTCTTTCATAAGGTGTCATACTTTGAATAATAGCTTTAGTACGCTTCATCTGTTTTTCACTATCTTCATCAGATATCATATTAGCATACTGATTGATTCCTGGTATCATTTTCATAATACCACTTAAAGGTCCCATCTTTTGGATCTGTTCAAACTGAACAAGCATATCCTCTAAAGTAAACTGACCTTCCATCATACGTTTAGCTGCCTTTTCACTAGCTTCCAGATCCATCTTTTCCTGAGCTTTTTCTACCAAAGAAACGATATCACCCATACCTAGGATACGATCAGCCATTCGATCTGGATAGAAGATATCCATATCTTCTATTTTTTCACCCTGACCTACAAATTTAATAGGAACATTAGTAATAGCTTTAACACTTAAAACACCACCGCCACGAGAATCACCATCAAATTTTGTAACGACCAAGCCTGTAATATTTAAGCTCTCATTAAAACTCTTAGCAACCGTAACGATATCCTGACCAGTCATGGCATCAACAGTTAATAAGATCTCATCTGGCATAGCATAAGCTTCAATATCTTTTAGTTCCTGCATCAAAGCTTCATCGATATGCAAACGACCAGCAGTATCGATAAATACGGTATCATAACCTTTTTGTTTAGCATAAGCCAAACCATTTTTAACCGTATCTAATGC
>JALEVB010000071.1 GCA_022780745.1 Erysipelotrichaceae bacterium | reverse complement strand
GCCTCAAAAAATCATATTGGACTATATCCTGGTGAAAAAGCACTAGAACACTTTAGTAAAGAACTTAGCTCATACAAGACCAATAAAGGGACAATTCAAATACCCTATGATAATATCGATGAACAGTTAATAACATCTATTGCCTTATGGTGTTTAGAAAATCATGGTAGTTAAATTAATGGAGAAATTATATGATGAAATTTAAAAATCCTATGTTGATAGTAACAGATATTGATAGATCTGTAGCCTTTTATCGCAAAGTATTTGGTCTTCGTGTGATTATGGACTTTGGTGCCAATAAGACCTTAACAGGCGGATTAGCATTACAGACTTTAGAAACATGGCAAGAATTTATAGGTACAGATAATATTGTCTTTGAAAACAATAATTTTGAACTTTATTTTGAAGAAGATGATTTTGATGCCTTTATCGAAAGATTAAAAGAATATGATGTAGAATATGTTCATCCTGTAAAGACTCATTCCTGGGGACAGCGTGTAGTTAGGATATATGATCCTGATAGACATATTATTGAAATTGGTGAAAATCTAAAAGTCGTTTGCAAGCGCTTTTTAGATAGTGGCATGACAGCTAAACAGGTAGCTGAAAAAATGGATGTACCAATCAAATTTGTCAATTCGCTAATAAAAAACTGATAGATTTTCATCTATCAGTTTTTATATTCTTAGTTCTTTTTGAATAATTCGTTGTATGCTTCATCAAGAGTTTCGCAGCTCTTTACTAATTTATCTCTTTCATCAGCAGTAATATTCAATTCGATAACCTTTTGAACACCATTACGATTGATAATAGCTGGAGTACCGATGTACATACCTTCCTGGCCATATTCACCAGTTAACATACAACTACAGCTTAATACAGCATGTTCGTTATCTAGGATAGCTTTAGTAATACGACATAATGCCATACCAATACCATAATATGTAGCACGTTTAGCTTCGATGATCTTATATGCAGAATTTCTAACATCATCTTCAATAGCATTTAATTCTTCAACAAATTTGTCATCTTTATCAACAATATCCAAAATAGGTTTAGTAGCTAACATAGCTTGAGACCAAGGAACAAATTCACTATCTCCATGTTCACCAATAACATAAGCATGGATATTACGAGGGTCACAGTTTAACTTATGACCTAACATATATCTTAATCTAGCAGTATCTAATGTAGTACCACTACCAATTACACGTTTAGGATTGAAGCCACTTAATCTTTGAACGATTCTAGTTAAGATATCAACTGGATTACTTGCAACTAAGAAAATACCATTAAATCCACTTTCAGTAATTGGATCAACAATACTCTTTAAAATCTTAGTATTCTTGCTTAATAGATCTAGTCTAGTTTCTCCTGGTTTTTGTGGAGCACCAGCACAGATAACTACTAATGTTGCATCATGACAGTCTGAATATTCACCAGAATAGATTTGCATGTTACCTTTAGCAAATGCTAAACCATGGTTTAGATCCATTGCCTCACCAACTGTCTTTTTCTTATCTAAATCGATTAAAACTAATTCTTCGCAGATATTCTGGTTTAATAATGCATAAGCAAAGCTCATACCTACCATACCGCAGCCTACAAGTACAACTTTCTTTTTATTTGCCATAAAATTTACCCCTTCATTTTATAGATTTATTATAAAACGATTTTGTGATTTTTAAAACAAATATAACTTTAAATAGTATAAATGTATAAGAAAAGACTACAAATGTAGTCTTATTTATCCTTACCTGGCAAATAATAGATATTTTCGCCTTCTTTAGTTAACATATAATTGCCCCTGGCATAGCTTTGAACATAATCAGGATCTTGCAGCTTATCTCTTTGACTAGTCAAATAAGTATTTTCATCCTGTACCTGCTGTAGCTGTTCTTGCACATCAGCTAGATCACTTTTTAGTTCTATCATAGTAACAAATTCATTAAAAGATAAATATATCAAGTAAAATGACAAACCAATGATTGCAAAACAAATAAGCTTAACTACCGGCGTTAATTTTTTCTTTTTCTTTCTTTTTACCTGTGTCAAATTTATCACCTTTATTAAATTATACTATTCTTTTCTAAAACTCTCATCTATTATTTCGTACATTTGATTAGCGTCATCTTTTCTGACATATTCCATTACATTCAATACTTTGACTGTTAATATTCTAGTACCATAGGTAATCTTAATAATATCATCTATCTTAACATCATAAGAAGGTTTAACTATTCTGCCATTAACTTCAATTCTTTCATGTAATGCCAATTCTTTAGAAACAGTTCTTCTTTTTAATATTCTCGATACTTTTAAAAACTTATCTAAGCGCATTTTAATGCCTCCTTACTTCTTTCCATAACTTCAATTGCTAAACTAACTGGATCTTTAACTTTTGGCAATAAGACAATGATCTTCTGATTAACATATTTTAATGTAATATCTCTAGATATCGTTGTACATATACCAAATAATTTAACTCCATCAACCATATCACTAAATTCTTTAGTAAATGTTATTTCATACTGACCCTTTACTTCTTTATATTTTTCAATATGTAATTCATTGATCAAAAGTTCCAGTCTGCGTTTATTAAACAGATTATCAAAGGCTGCTGGTAAACGTCCATATTCATCCATGATCTTGGCTTTATATCTGAATAGATCTTCTTTGGTATATATCTTATCAATATCCTGATACATACTGATCTTATCATAATCCTCATTAACAAATTCCTTTGGAATATAACCATCAATATTGATGTTAGCACGTGGTGTAACCACTTCTTTTTCTTTAACGATTCCTTTCTGTTTATTGATAGCTTCTTCTAGCATTTCCATATACATATCAATACCAACCGTATCAATAAAACCAGACTGTTTAGCACCTAATAGATCACCAGCTCCACGAATAGTCAGATCACGCATCGCAATCTTATAACCACTACCAAGCTTAGCAAATTCCTTAATAGCCTTTAAACGCTTATCAGCTATCTCACTTAACTGCCTTTTAGCAGGTATCATCAGATAAGCATAAGCCAATGTTTCACTACGACCAACTCGTCCTTTGATCTGATACAATTGTGATAAACCAAAGTTTTGCGCATTATCAATGATCATCGTATTCGCATTAGGAATATCAATACCAGTTTCAACGATCGTTGTACATACCAAGACATCGACTTCTTTTTCAATGAAGCTGTTCATCACATCTTCAATTTCTTCTCTATCCATTTTACCATGTGCTACTTTTACTCTAACACCATCGACCAGATTTTGAATTTTTCTAGCTACATTATATATTTCTTCTACATTATTATATAAATAGAATACCTGACCCTTACGAGCTAACTCTTTTTCAATCGCATTCTTAATTAAACCATCATTTTTTTCTACAACATAAGTCTGCACTGTATGACGATTATTAGGAGGAGTATCCAACTGTGATAACTGTCTTATACCAACTAAAGACATCTGTAAACTTCTAGGAATTGGGGTAGCACTAAGTGATAAAACATCAATTCCTACCTTTAATTCCTTGATCTTTTCTTTCTGTTCAACACCAAAACGCTGTTCCTCATCAATGATCAGTAATCCCAGATCTTTAAACTTAACATCATTACTCAAGATCCTATGTGTACCAATCACAATATCTACCTTATGTTCTTTTAGATCGCTTATTGTTGTTTTTTGCTCAGCTGGTGTAACAAAACGATTTAATAAACGTATACTAACTGGATAGTTCTTAAACCTTTTAGTAAAGGTCTTATAATGCTGATTAGCTAATATGGTTGTAGGACATAGATATGCTACCTGTTTGTTGGCTAATACAGCTTTAAAAGCGGCACGAATAGCTACTTCCGTCTTACCAAAACCAACATCCCCACATAATAATCTATCCATTGGTCTATCGCTTTGCATATCAGCTTTAACTTCTTTAATAGCCCTATCCTGATCTGCTGTTAATTCATATTCAAATTCTTTTTCAAAAGCGATCTGTTCATCATTATCTTCAGGATATTTATAACCAATATCATCTTTTCTAATTGAATATAGATCTAATAATCTGGCTGCTATATCTTCAACATTGCTTTGTAATTTTTCTTTAGTCTTAGTCCATTCATCACTACCTAATTTATTTAATTTAGGTACGATACCATTACTAGAAACAAATTTTCTTACTAATTTGAATTGTTCAAGCGGTACTAATAATTCAGCATTACCTTTATAAATAATTCTTAAGAAATCTTTATGAACACCCATGATCTTTTTAGTCTCTATACCCATATATTGACCAACACCATGCTGATTATGTACAACATAATCAAAAGGTTCCAGTTCCTGGTAACTATTGATTACCTGAGCATTCTTAAACTTATTCGCAAAGCGTGATAATTTAGGTTTAACTTCAAATAATTCATAACTGGTTACTACTAAATACTCACTAGTCTCAAAACCTTCAAAGATCGTATCCAATACTAAGTTAATACCAGGTTTTAGATCACTATCATCAAGATTATAATCAAGATGCATATTAACACAGACATTGACTACCTGTTCAAATTCACTATCTCTTAAAAACATTAAAACTGGTTTATCACTAGTACTTAACATCTTAAGTGTTACTTCTAATGGCTGTTTAGGTATATTAACATTTAAAATATTAGCTTTATTATCACCATATGGATCACAATTGATAATTCTTCTATTCAATAATACTCTTTGTAATTCATAAAAATGACTAAAGCGTGGCAACAGTTTATGTTCCTGTACCATTTCCTGAATATAAACGGTATTATCACTAATAACATCATGTATATTCTTTTCTATCATTTCACGATCTTCCATTAGGATCGTACAATTGCCAATATAATCTAATAGATTTGAAGTATCATCTAAAAAAGTATAATAGGTATATAATCTAGTCTCACAGATATGATTTTCAATATAATCCAGATCCATTTTGATCTGTTCCTCTAGTTGTTCATCATATCTATCAGCCAAAAGTTTTAATGCTTTGTCTTTAATAACATTTACCTGAGAATCACTAAAGATAATATCTGAAGCACAGATGATCTTAGCATGATCTATTCTTTCGATGGTCTTTTGTGTTAAACAATCAAAAAATCTAATACTTTCAATTATGTCATCAAAGAATTCTATTCTAATAGGATTATCATAATTAATCGAATAGACATCAATTATTCCCCCACGATATGCAAATGTTAATGGGGTATCAATATGATTGACCTGACTATATCCTGCCTGAATCAATAACTTTTTTAAGTCTTCCATTGATATTTGCATATCTACCTTTAAGTCAATACAGCTTTCCTTAAAGACATCTACATTAGGCAAATATCTAACTAAAGCCATACTATTACAAACAACGATACGCTTATTATCTTCAATGACCTTAGCAAGCGTTTCAACCTTATTAGCCATTAATTCTGGACTTGAAGCAATAGCTTCTACCCTTAGACTATCTTCCACACCAAAAAGCACACAATCATCAGCATTCAAGATACTAATTAATCTCTCATACATCCTTTGTGCGTTATATAAATTATTAGTTACATATAATATTGGTCTAGGCTTTAAATGATAACTGGCAGCTATTACTAAAGCCTGTTTCATCTCAAAACCAGAACTGATATCTTCATTATTATATAAAGCTAATACTTCCTTATTATTTTTTAAACTATCTAATATATATTCTTTCATTTGCGATTATATTTATTCATTACTTCCATAAATGGCTTACTAATAAACTCATAAGCACCATTACTAGCCCAGTCACATGCTTCATTAAAAATATCTATTTCATCTTTTCTAAACTTACCTAAAACATAATTGATCACATCAATATTCTGATCACGTCCTATACCCATTCTAATTCTTTTTATCTGGCTGGTATGCAATAGATCAATTATATTCTTCATTCCCTTTTGTCCAGCACCAGAGCCCTGCATTCTAAGTCTGACACTACCAACAGGAAGATCCATATCATCATGAATGATCAAAATATCATCAACAGCTATTTTATAGAAATTAACACATTCTAATACAGCTTCTCCACTTAGATTCATATATGTAGAAGGCTTCATAAGTATTACTTTTTCACCATTAACATTAGTAATAGCTAAGCTTGCCTTAAATTTGCTTTGATCAAAACTAACATTAAGTTTAGAGGCTAATTTATCAATAACCATAAAACCAGCATTATGTCTAGTGTTTTCATATTCTCTTCCAATATTACCTAATCCTACAATTAATTTCATAAAAACCTCCATTAAGCCTATATATTATACCAAAAGAATAATAAAATGAAACTTGAAAAACATATTATATTCTCAAAAAAAATATGCTATAATATCACTCGAATTTTGTAGTAAGACACGATACAAGTAGAGCTTAATTGCCAACTGATACGATACATAAAATGTATCGTTTTTTTGTCTTTAGGAGGTGCTTATGGAAAATACAAATTCATATTTAGTAACAGATAAACTTACATCATTAATGTGTAAGTATTCTATTCCTTGTGTTATTTCATTATTAGTAGCGGCGTTATATAACATAGTCGATCAGATATTCATCGCCAACGCCAGCTATTTAGGAGCCTATGGTAATGCCGCCAATACCGTTGTTTATCCCTTAACGATCGTTGCTTTAACCTTTGCGGTAATGATAGGAGATGGGTGTTGTTCATATGTAAGTATCAGCCTAGGTGCTAAAGATACTGAAAGAGCTTCTAATTCAATAGGTAGTGCTATTATTTCTATTGTTGGTATCAGTATTATCATCATGTTAGTATATCTGGCATTATCTGATCAGATCATTACGGTATTTGGTGGAAGAGTAAATGATCAGACCTTCTTATTATCAAAGGAATATTTCTTCTATATCACTCTAGGCCTTCCTTTTATTATCAGATCTGATGGCAGTCCAAGATTTGCCATGTTTGCAACACTTACTGGCGCTATTACTAATATTATCTTAGGCCCTATCTTTATTTATATCTTTATGTGGGGTATGAAGGGTGCAGCTATCGCAACAGTATTAGGACAAATCGTAACCGCTATTTTATCTATTTATTATCTTACAAACATGAACGCTGTTAAGCTAAGCAACAAAGATTTTGGCTTATTCCCTAGCCTATTAAAAAAATATTTGCCACTAGGAATAACTAGTTTTTTATCACAGATATCACTAGTATTCTCAATGGCTGCCGTAAACAATATGGTTAGTACTTATTCCGCCATCGATCCTATCTTCTCACAATCAGCATATACCCATATTCCTATGGCTGTAATTGGTATTGTTATGAAATTTTTCCAGATCGTTATTAGTATCTCAGTAGGTACCGCTGCCGGCTGTATTCCTATTGTTGGATATAATATCGGTGCTAAAAGAAAAGATCGCGCCAGAACCTTATTTTCTTACTTATTATTTGTAGAAGCATTAGTTGGTTTTAGCGCTTTATTAATTGTTGAATTCTTCCCAGTACAACTGATCAATATCTTTGGTGCCGCTAATGAAAGTCAATATTATACAGATTTCGCAATTAAAGCCTTTAGAATATATCTATGTCTATTACCATTATCTACAGTTAATAAAAGTACATTCATCTATCTGCAATCACTTGGTAAAGCCCTTGAATCTACTGTTATTTCACTAATAAGAGAAGTTGTCTTAGGTGTAGGACTAACATTATTATTACCAAGATTCTTTGGATTAACAGGTATACTATATTCCTTCCCAGCTGCTGAGATCATAACTTTTGTAGTAGCATTTGTCATCATCGTTCATACTTATAAAGAATTAGCGACACAATAAAACGGTGTGAAACACCGTTTTATCTTATAAAATTTGTAGCTATCTTTTTTTCTTTAGCTGGTAATCCATATTCCTTTTTACCAAGAGCTATAGCTTTCATTAAGAAAGTCATATTTAATGCCAAGTTACGCATGACTTGCATACCTTCAAGATCTAATGCTGCTTCTTGTGGTTTAGCTCCATGAACACTATTCCAGTAAGTACTAGAAACAATAGGCATCTGAC
>JALEVB010000051.1 GCA_022780745.1 Erysipelotrichaceae bacterium | reverse complement strand
AATACCAGCAGGTACACCGATTTTAACTATATCTTCACAGATATGAACATTAATATGTAATTTATTGGTATATAATCTGGTACTGTCATTTTCTCTTACTAAAGTGACCCACCCTAAAGTAGCCGCTATAGCCTGGGAAATGACGGTTGCAATGGCAACACCAGCTACACTCATTTTAAAGAAAACAACAAAGATCACATTTAATATGGCATTGGTAAGTCCACTAATGATCAAGAAATACAAAGGTCTTTTGGTATCACCCTTCGCTCTTAATACAGCTGAAGCAAAGTTATAAATAACTCCAAAGAACATACCACAGAAGTATATTTTCATATATAGAACACTCATGTCAATAATATCCGCAGGGGTTGACATAAGCTCTAACATTGGTCGAGAAATGAAATTACCTAAAATAGCAATAAGAATACCACCAGCAATTGATAAAGTCATCGAAGTATGAACTGAATCCTCTACTTTGCTATATTCATTAGCCCCAAGATATCTGGCAACAATGACATTAGTACCCATACTTAAACCATTAAATAAAGAGATCAGCAAGAAACATAAAGAACCTGTTGCACCCACGGCTGCTAATGCATGCTGTCCTGCAAATCTACCAACAACGATAGTATCTGCAGCGTTAAATAACATTTGCAGTAAATTAGCTGCCATTAATGGCAAAGAAAAAGCCCAAATATTCTTAAATAAAGGCCCATTGACCATATCAATGTTTTGCTTAGTCGCCATTTTGTAATTCTCCTTTACTATTTCGATATGTTAAGTATGCAAAGATCACTGCCAATAAAAAAGCAATGGCACTTGATACAAATGATAGCTTAGGACCAACTTCATAAATAAAGCCAGCAAACAATGATCCCATAACCATACCTAAAGACTTCATAGAATTATAAGCACCAACCATCAATCCATTATCTTTACCTTTAGTAAAAATATTGATCATAGCCTGCTGTAATGGCTGATAAACAGCATTAAATCCAAAGAAGATAACATTCATAATAATAAATGGAATAACGCTATCTAATACAATGATACTGATCATCATCATAAAACATATCAATAATACTGGTATGATTGATTTAACGATATTTGTCTTCTTCATTAAAGCAACACATATCGTCGCATTAGCAATCATGGTGATAATACCAACTGCCGCTTTTAATAAGCCATTATAGCTTGGTGGAAAACCAAACTGGTCTTTAATAAAATAGTTAAAGCATTGTTCATAACAAGTACTTGCAAAGCTTGTACATACACACATAACTAGGAAACATACTACCATTGCCGATAGTATTTGTCTAGAATCTATTATAGCTTTAAAAGGATTAGAATTCTTTATTAATTCTTTAGCATCAAAACTTTCACTAATATTGCCATCAGCAAGTGTTAATAGATATAACATGCCAATAAAAGCCAATCCTATAACCTGACAAGTAAAAGTCAAACTAATTGACCTATCACCCAAAAAACCACCTATCATGTAACCAAAAGCGCTAAAAATAGCGCTTAAAGTAACACTAGTAGCAAGATTTTCTCCTTTCTTATCTTCTGCACTATTGTCCATAACATAAAGAATGTTACAAACAGTTATACCAGAGATAAAGAAACCACCAACTAATCTAGCTACAATAATATTTAGTTCTGTTGTACTTGTCCCAAATAAAAATTGAGCAAAAGCATAACCAAAGAAGCATATGCCTACTACTTTGGCACTACCAATACTCTTACTTACTTTCCCCCAAAAGGGAGAAAATAAGAAGTTGGTAGTAGCCATACAAGCAAAGGCTACGCCAAACATATAATTATGTAGATGTAAATTTTGAATAAATGTCGGAGTAATAGGATGAGCAAAATTTGCGACTAAAGAATAAAGCACGATCATGATAAATAATCGATTAACCGAAACTTTCTTCATTATCATCCTCCTACTTGATCAAATGGAAACTATCCTGACGATGTGCTAGATAATAAGTCTTGCCACCAGTAAATAATACATCTGTTTCAGCACCAAAGGTCAAAGTAATATTCCAGCTCTTAACCTCACACTTACAATTCAATTCCAATGAGTAAGCAGTATCATCATACATTAGATAATCACCGCCACCAGGTACACCACCTTGCATATCCCATAAACCAATAGTAGGACCAGCAGCATGACCATGATAACCAATTGGATGGGTATAGATACAAGGAACGATACCTTCTTCTTTAGCTTGTTTCAAGCTTAAAGCCAAGATCTCATTACCACTTCTACCAGCTTTAAAATTACCAATAGTAATATCCTGCAATCTATTAACAGTACGCATTACTTCTTTTAATTCTTCTGGAGCATCAGTTTCTCCAAGTTTTAAGACATAAGCATTTTCTTGTGTATCAGTACATAGATTCAAATATCTAAAGCCAACATCACAATGTAAGATATCACCAGGTCTGATAACATCAACACCGCTAACTTCACCAACATTAGCTCTTCTAATAGAAACTTCAAAATCAAACCAAGGCTGCAAACCTAATTCTACACACTTTTCAAGCATGAAGTATTTTACATCAGCATTAGTTGTAACACCAGGAATAACCACCTTAGAACTAAAAGCATCCGCAATTAACTGATGAGCAATTTCCATAATACCATTATATGCTTCCATCTCATCCTTGCTTCTGGTTTCTAACCAGCCAACACATAGATTTTCAGCAGAAACAATTCTTTCCTTAAGGTCTTCATCTAAAGCTGCCATGATCTGTTCATATAGATTATGAGATAAACCATCAGCAAACGCAAAAGTCTTAGAAACATTAATACCTATCTTCTTAGGATCACATTGTTTCAACATACGATTTAAGCATTCCATCTGTGTTTCAAGTGGAGCACTATTCTTATTATCATTTTTACCAAAAGGCATTAATGACTTCTTATCTGCCCAGTTAGAACCCTTAGGATTAGTCCATACAGACTCATATATATCATCTAAACCAACATTAGGTCTAGTCAATGCATAACGATTAACCTTATCACCATCTAAATGGAATAATAAGATCGTAAGTCTTCTAGCAGTCATCATAGCACATGGTACTAATGATTTTAAAACTGGATCTTCATTATATTCATTACAAGCAACTACCCATGCATCAATACCACTTCTTTTCATCACTTTAGGTAAAATATTATCTAAACGATCAACTAACCATTTATCTAATAATTCTTCCTGTTTACGATAAGGCAATATTTTCTTTTTTAAATCATCTACTCTTGTCATATTTATCTCCTAGATTACAAAATCGCCATGTTCCATGATCACAACTTCTTGACCATCATAAGTTGTACCTACAACTTTAGTATCTAAAGTACCGATCATAAAGTCATTATGACTTGTAGCAACATTAACACCGTTTGCTAATAATTCTTCTTCACTCATCTTAGCTCCACCTTTGATATTGCTTGAGAAGCTTTGACCAAAGGCTAAGTGACAAGCAGCATTTTCATCAATTAAGCCATTATAGAATACTCTATCCATTTGTTTAATAGGAGACTTCTTAGAAACCAAAGCAACTTCTCCTAATCTTCTAGTACCTTCATTTTTAAATAAAGCATCTCTTAATAATTCTTCATTATTGCTAGCATGACAATCAACAGCCTTGCCATCTTTAAAAGTAATAGAGAAATCCGTAACTAACTTACCAGACATCATCAATGGGAATGAAGCATAAGCAATACCATTGACACTGCGATAATCAGGATCAGTAAAGATCTCTTCAGTAGGCATATTAGCTACATATGGTTCACTAACAAGACTATCACCCATATCAGCAGCACTAGTCCAGATATGACCCTTAACTAAGTCCATTGTAATATCTGTACCTAATTCAGAAGTAATATGTAAAGATTTGAAATTATAATCATTTAATTTAGTAGAAACTTCATGCATTTCATTACAATGCTGTTTCCAGTTTTCCACAGGATCTGTCTCATCATCAACACGCATCATCTTGCAGATATCATCTTCTAATTTTAAGAAAGCATCTTCATCTGATAATTCAGGATATAAAGTCTTAGCCCAATCCATAGAAGCACAAGCAGTACCTGTCCATTTTAAAGTACCAGCATGAATATGTTTTCTAACAACATTTCTTACTTCATTTGAACTATATCCTTTTGCTAATAACTTTTCACTAGGTACATCATTATTCAATGTGGGATAACTACACATTAGACCCATTTGAACACTATCCTGTCTTAAATAATAATCTAAAGACTCTTTCTTCCATTCTGGAACATCTCTTAAGGTTTCTACATCGCAATTCTTAGCTCTTAAGTGTTCTACTTCCGGATCTTCTAAATGTAAAATAACATCCTTCGCACCCATTTCAAACGCGATCTTGGTAACTTCTCTTGCTAATTTTAAAGCATCGGTACTAGCCTGTAATACTAAGATCTGTCCTTTTTGTAAGTTTACACCTACTTCAAGCAATACTCTGGCATATTTAGCTAATCTAACATCATTCATTATTTTGCCCCCATTTCTTTTAATAATACTGCTTTGATCTGTTCATAAGCCTTAACAGGATCAGAATTATAGACAATATTATTAAATAATGGAGCTAATTCCATATCCATTTTAGCTTTATTAATTCTTCTTTGAGCACTTGCTTCATCATCACCATATAATTCAAATATCTGTTTCTCTAACTGTTCAATACTTTCAGGCATAACAAAGAAAGCAATACTTTCAGGAATATTTAACTTAATAGGTCCTACACCTTGAGCTTCAACTTCAATTAGAACATTCTTACCCTTTTGTGTTAAGAATTCAACCTGCTGTTTAGGTGTACCATAATAATAACCATTAAACTCTGTATATTCTAATAATTCCTTCTTCTTAACACTATCAGCAAACTCTTTATAAGTAACAAAATAATAATCTTTTCCATCTACTTCATCTGCTCTTTGAGGTCTTGTAGTTTCACTGATCGAATAGAATAATTTTAAATCCGGATCATTTAATAACAAATCACGAATAGCACCTTTTCCAACTGAACTAGCACCACTTAAAATAACAACTAAACCTTTTGCCATATTATTATCCTCCTATTTAGTTTCACTTACTACTTTACATAGTAATTTATAAGTACGATCAAAGCTCTCTAAATTTAGCTTTTCATCTGGTGTATGACAACCATAAGCAACCGGACCTAAAGAAATGATATCCATACCATTTACTAAGCTATTAAATACACCACATTCACAACCACCATGTCCTGCCATGGTAACAAGCTCTTTACCATAGATTTCTTTTACACATTTAGCATAGATATCACGCATATCAGACTGTTCCCTAAAATTCCATCCAGGATATCTGGCAGATGTACTAAAGCCAAAATCTAATAAATCTGCAAATGTATTAAGAATTCTAACTAAGTTTTCAATACCGCTTTCAATAGCACTTCTAATAGAAATAATAATACTAACTGTATCATCTTTAGTACTAACAACACCAAGATTTAAACTAGTTAATGTTAGACCTTCAATAGCCATTGAACGATGCTGGAAACCATTAGGCATTAAATAAATATAATTAACTAACTGTTCACTAGTAGTCTTATCAGCTTTCTTTGCAGCAGTATCAACCTTCTCAAACACCAAATTAAAGCCATTGTCACTAAATTCAAGCTCAACCTTAATGTCATCCACACTCTTAGCAATACTAGCCTCTAAAGCTTTAAAATCACTACTACAAGTAAAAACAACATCAGCCTCACGAGGAATAGCATTATCCTTCAAACCACCATCATAACTAACAATATTAATATCTAAACCATTTAACATAGCCTCTTTAATAATACGCATAGCTAACTGATTAGAATTGCCCTTTTCCTTATGAATTTCACCACCAGAATGACCACCAGCTAAACCTCTAACTCCTATCATATAAGTAGGATCACTATTATCAACAAGATTTAACTTCTTAGTCAAATTAACCTGACAGCCACCAGCACTAGACAACATC
>JALEVB010000047.1 GCA_022780745.1 Erysipelotrichaceae bacterium | reverse complement strand
TAAAGCTTAAATTCTGGTGATACCCATGATGCAAATTCAAAAGCTATATCAGAGTGTGCAAATGTTCCACCATAACGCCCCGATTTACTCACTATTCCGATTGCATTTGTAGCATCAATCCACTTTGATGGTGACATAGTAAATGCATTTGATCCTGCTTGATTTCTAAAGGCGTCGAATTCGACCCCTTTAAAAGTACTGTTATGAAGCTGTTCCCATAATCCAAGGAATTCCAATGTATCCTTGCTTCGCATCCAATTCTTAATTACATCTTTAGGTTCATCACTTTTGTACCTAGCAATATCTGTCAGTGAAATAAAATCATTTTCAAAATCCGTAGTGTATATACCAATATCTATACCATTTGCATGGATTGTATCTTTAATGATTCTGGTCATTCCTACCCTCCTCATTTTTAACCGCCTCGAATTCGATAAGGTTAGCAGAACTCTTAATCAACTCCTCATACTTAAGCTGATAAGCTATCAACCTTGGTATATATTCCGGAGGAGTTCTTCTTGCAGCTTCCCAGTCCTCTAATGTACGAACAGGGATGCCCGTATGCTCAGAAAACTCTTTGCGGGACATCCCTATACTTTCTCTTAATTCTTTTATGGTTTTTGCTGTATCCATAGCTAACCTCGCATTGCGTTATGATAAATATAATATAACACGCCTTAATACAATTCGCAATGCGTGAGTCTTTTTGAATTTCAACAGAAAAATTTTCAAACTCATCATATGTGTTTCCATAGAAAATAGGATTTTCTTCATCTTTTCCAATTCTCACGTACCAGCTTCCACTATTGCCTTGATGTGAAGCCTTTACTGTATCTCCCTTTTTCAACTCAAATTCTTTTGTAACGATTTTATTTAATCGATCCACTTCAATAGGAAAACCATTTTCTCTATTACTAATGTTGTAATCTGAAGAAAATTTAAATACTATAGCACCAGCAAACACAAGCGTAAATATAATAATTACACAATAAATACCTGCATATTTCCACTTTACCTTCTGCACAATACCATATCCATGATTTGGTTTCTTCAGACATATTAGGATATAAAACCCATCTCAGTCATTGGAGCATATACCTTCTTAATATGAGCGTCCATTCTATTTTCTCCTTATGTTTCACTACGATATATTTGCCAAGCATTATTTAAAAAAATAAAACAAGAGGGTTAAACTATTTGCACACAAGCATACTGTTCCGGAGCACAGTAATGTCTGTGGGAATAAATTACCCCCTTGTAAATATATGAGTTTTAATATACATTTTTCTAGCTAAAAACACAGGTACATATTTATCAAAAAGCCCTGAACCCCGCTTAAACTGGGGCTTTACGTGATAGCAAGCATACCGTCTCTATATGCGTAGTATGGCTAAACATATCAAATGGATATAACTGATCACAATAATAACCATATTTATTAAATATTCTGATATCTCTTATTTGTGTTGATGGATCACAAGAAATATATACTATGCGCTTAGGATCTATTTTACAGGCAGATCTGATGAATTTTTCATTAGATCCACTTCTTGGCGGATCCATTACGATCGCATCTATTTTCTCCATATTTTGATATAGTTTATACATATAATCACTAGCATCATCTTTGATAAAAGTAATATTATTAATATTATTTATTCTGGCATTATTTTTAGCATCCATTACTGCTTTACCATTGATTTCTACTCCTATGACCTTTTTAACATAAGGTGCTAAGCTAATACCAATCGTACCAATACCGCAATATGTATCTAATACCACATCATTTTTATTTAGCTTTAGCAATTCAATAGCTTTACTATAAAGCTTCTCACATTGATCATGATTGATCTGATAGAAAGATTTACTAGAAATCTGATACTTATTACCTAATAAATAATCAACGATATAACCTTTGCCATATAATACTCTTTCTTCATCACCTAAGACAATACTAGTACTTCTACTATTTATATTTTGAATGATAGTGGTAATTTCTGGATGTTTTAAAAGCAATTCCTTTATAAAATTATTTCTTGAAGGAAAATTACTTTTACTAATTACGATTACAACCATGATTTCATTAGTAACTGCCGCTTTTCTAATTAATACATGTCTCAATAAACCTGTACGGTTATCTTCGTTATATAATTCAATTTTAAAATCAGCGATCAGTCTAGCTATTGTTTGAACGATATCATCACATTGTTTATCATGTAATAAACAATACTGATATGGACAAACCTGATGACTATCTTCAGCATATAAACCAGCCACTACTTTTCCTTTTATCTTTTTAAAACCTAGTATCATTTTATTACGATAATGAAGATCATGATCATTTTTAACTACCGGATTTACTTTAAGTTTAGTTTGTTTTTGAATCATCTTTTGTTTGATCATTAATTGTGATGGATAATCAACATGTAATAAATTACATCCACCGCATTCTTCATAAACATTACATACTAACCTACTACGCATTTTATCTGCTTGAATTATTTTAATAATTTTGCCATCATAAGCATTTTTTGTCTTATTAGTGATCATCACTTTTAATATTTCATTCTTAAAAGCATTATTAATATATATCACATCATCCTGATATATTGCCTTTTGGTCATCTAACATTGTAACTTCAATAATTTGTCCTTTTTTTAGCATCTTTTTACCATCTTTTTCTATTATCTGTTGTTTATGATATGAGTAATCAGTTATAAAATCAATTAAAAAAGAACAAAATACTTTAAATTTTAAATTATTAGAGTATAATTTGTGATTATTAAGGAGGATATATTATGAAAAAATCTTTATTTTCAACTAAGACTATCGTTGCGACTGGTTTAGGTGGTGCTTTATTCATGGTATTATTTATGTTTGTTAAAGTACCTAGTCCAATTCCAGAAACTAACTTGCAAATTGCATATGGTATTTCAGCTTTCTTTGGATTATTATTTGGTCCTATTGCTGGTGGTTTGATTGCCTTTATTGGCCATGCATTATCTGACTTCTTATCTTATGGTTCTCCATGGTGGAGCTGGGTAGTTGCTAGTGGTGTTGCTGGTGCAATTGGTGGTATGGCTTATTTAAAATCTAAAACAGATATTGAACAAGGGGAATTTGATTTTAAATCATTCATTATCTGGAATGTAATTGCTAACGCTGTTGCCTGGGTCATTGTCGCTCCAGTATTAGACATCGTTATTTATGCTGAACCAGTTAATTTAGTATTCACTCAAGGTATCGTAGCATTTATTATGGATGCTATCGTTGTTATCGTTGTTGGTGGTGCTTTAGCATTTGCTTATGCAAAGACTAAAACTAAAGAAGGTTCTTTAAGTAAAAAATAGTCTTAACTTAACTAGATGTTTGGTACTATTATTAGTATCAAACATCTTTTTTTGATAATATAGATATGGAAAGGACTAATAGCTTATGCAAAAAGAACCTATAATACAATTTAAAGATTTCACCTTTCAATATTTTGCTCAATCAGAACCTACTTTATATAATATTGATCTTAATATTTATCCTGGAGAGAAAATTCTTATCGTTGGACCTAGTGGATCTGGCAAAAGTACTCTTGGTCATTGTTTAAATGGATTAATACCATTTGCTTATAAGGGAAAGATCCATGGTTCCTTAAAAGTTAAAAACATTGAAACCAAAGATGCTAATATTTTTAAACTATCAAAAAATATAGGAACTGTACTTCAAGATGCAGATGGTCAGTTTGTAGGCTTAAATGTTGGTGAAGATATTGCCTTTTCACTTGAAAATGATATGGTCGAACTATCTATAATGAAAGAAAAAGTAATGAAAATGGCATCTATCGTTGATATGGAGAATTTTCTAAATAGTTCATGTCACGAATTGTCTGGTGGACAGAAACAGCGTGTTTCCTTAGCAGGTGTCATGGTCGATGATGTTGATATCCTATTATTTGACGAACCATTAGCAAATCTTGATCCTGCAACTGGCAAAGTAGCTATCGAACTAATTGATGACATTCATAAAAAAACCAATAAAACTATCATCATCATTGAACATCGTATTGAAGATGTTTTACATTGCGATGTCGATAGGATCATAGTAATCGATGAAGGACGAATATTGATGGATGCTTCAAGCAGTGAAGTCTTAGCAAGTAATATTCTTAGTGAACATGGTATTCGTGAACCATTATATGTTAGTGCCTGCAAATATGCCAATATAAATATTAATGCCAATATGCATCCTGAAAATATTGATAAATTTGATTTGCAAAATAATGAATATAAATTAAGGAAATGGTATAACAACGCCAAAAGAAAGCAGAAAGAAAATAATAATGAAAGCATTTTAAAAGTTGAACATCTAAACTTTAGCTATGATGGTGTTAATAAAGTTTTAGATGATATCAATTTTGAAATCTATGAACATGAAATGGTCGCAATCGTTGGTAAAAATGGAGCTGGTAAATCTACCCTATCGAAGATCATTGTAGGCTTTGAAAATCCCGATAGTGGAAATCTGATCCTAAAAGACCATGATATAAAAAATATGTCTATTAAACAGCGTGGTGAAGTCATTGGCTATGTATTACAAAATCCTAATCAGATGATATGTAAAACAATGATATATGATGAAGTTGCGTTAGGATTACGCAATATGGGCATTAGTGAAGAAGAAATAAAACAAAGAGTTACTAAGACACTAAAAATATGTGGCTTATCTCCATTTATCGACTGGCCTATTTCAGCTTTAAGCTACGGCCAAAAGAAAAGAGTTACGATTGCTTCTATACTAGTACTTGAACCTAAGATCATAATTTTAGATGAACCTACTGCCGGACAGGATTATTATCACTATAGTGAGATCATGGAATTCTTAAAATCATTGAATGAACAAGGTCAAACAATAATTCTTATCACGCATGAT
Source organism: Erysipelotrichaceae bacterium (assembly GCA_022780745.1). Classification (GTDB taxonomy): domain Bacteria; phylum Bacillota_I; class Bacilli_A; order Erysipelotrichales; family Erysipelotrichaceae; genus JALEVB01. The sequence goes on along the minus strand of JALEVB010000047.1, from coordinate 14,498 downwards.
ATGCATCTGATGCTAGAATATACAAAACGAGCTATTGTTTTAGCAAACGGCAAGAAGATTGCTGATAATCTAGCTAGTGAAGTATTGATCAATGATGAATGGATCAAAGAAGCTAATCTAAATAAAACAAGCTTATATACTTTAGCTAAAAAGGCAGATATAGATGATGCCTTAGGATTTATCAATACCTTTATCCAGCAAGAAAAGGAGCTAAGAACATATGAAAACTAAATTATTTTCTTATAGTCAATTAGACACCTTTATTCATCGTTTATCAGGATTAACAAAACTAATATGTTTCCTATTATTAACAAGCAGTGTCATGCTGACATTTGATATTAGAATCATATTTGGCATTATGATTTTATCTATTATCTTATTTAGAATTGCAAAAGTAGAATTTAAAAAAGTTAAACTCATGTTTATTTATGTTTTTATCTTTTTAATTACTAATTTCTTTCTAACCTTTTTGTTTGAACCATTATATGGTGTAGAAATCTATGGTACATGCCATGAATTATTTAGAATTAGTAATCGTTATATCGTTACATTAGAACAGTTATTTTATCAGTTCACCAAATTCTCTAAATATTTATCGGTAATTCCTTTAGGATTGATCTTCTTTTTTACTACTAACCCAAGTGAATTTGCTAGTAGTTTAAACAATGTAGGTGTAAGTTATCGTGCTTGCTCAGCAGTTAGCTTAACACTACGTTATTTTCCAGATGTTCAAAGAGATTATCATACGATATCACTTGCTCAGCAAGCTCGTGGTGTTGAAATGAGTAATAAAGAAAAAGTATTAAAAAGATTAAAGAATATGAGTAATATCTTAATACCTTTGATCTTCTCTACTCTTGATCGTGTTGAACTTATTACAAATGCTATGGATCTTAGAGGATATGGCAAGCATTCCAAAAGAACATGGTATTCTTATCGCAAACTAAATAAAAATGATTATCTTAGCATTACAATATGTGCTCTAATATTATTATTTACGTTGTATATGCGCTTTTTTGTAACTAAGAGCTTATTCTATAACCCATTTATATAACAGGAGGAAAAAAAGAATGGAAAAACCAATGTTAGTATTTCAAACTGACTTTACTTATAAAGAAGGTGCTGTATGCGCCATGTATGGTGTTGTTAAAAGCGTTGATCGTTCATTAGAAATCATTGATGGAACACATGAATTACCTCAATATGATACCTGGAGTGCTTCATATCGTCTATATCAGTCAATGAAGTTCTGGCCTAAAGGAACGATTTTTGTATCAGTAGTTGACCCAGGTGTTGGTACAAGTAGAAAAGCATGTGTAGCTTATACCAATGATGGTTATTATATCGTAACTCCGGATAATGGTACTTTGACCCATATTAAAAAATTTGTTGGAATTAAAGAAGTAAGAGAAATTGATGAAACTATCAACCGTTTACATGGTAAAGATACTGAAGAAGTAGCCATCTTCCATGGACGTGATCTATTTGGCTATTGTGCAGCACGTTTAGCTAGTGGCATCATTACTTATCAGCAGGTTGGTAAAGAATATAACGTGGATGAAATCGTTTGTCATGAAATCTATGATCCTGTTATTACAGATACACAAGTAGAAGGAATCTTTGAGATCAATGATCCTAACTTCGGTAATCTATGGACTAATATTCCATTAGCTTCATTTTTTGATGCTGGTTTTAAATATGGTGATATGATTGAAACCATTATTTATCATTTAGATAAAGAAGTTTATCATGATACTATTCTATTCCATAAATCATTTGGTATGGCTAAAAAAGGTGATGTCATGATTTATAATAATGAACTTAAAAAGATTGCCATGGCTGTATCAGTCGGAAATTTATGCAAAGAACATAATTTAGACTTTGGCCCTGATTATAAAGTAGTATTTAAAAGGAAATAAGTTATGAATAATACTATTGTTTTTCAAAGTGATTTTGGTTTAGTAGATGGTGCCGTAAGCGCAATGGAAGGTGTATCATTACAAGTCGATGAAAGTATTAAAATTCACCATTTGACCCACGATATCACACCCTACAATATATTTGAAGCAAGTTATCGTCTATTTCAAACAGTAGAATATTGGCCAAGTGGTACCGTCTTTGTTTCGGTAGTAGATCCTGGAGTAGGATCAAAAAGAAAAAGTGTTGTCGCCTTAACAAAAGACAACCATTATATTGTTACCCCAGATAATGGAACATTGACCCACTTAAGTAAATATGTCGGTATTACAGCTATTAGAGAAATCTCAGAAACGACAAATCGCAGAAAAAATACGGAAGCCAGTTATACTTTCCATGGTCGAGATGTTTACGCTTATACCGGAGCAAGACTAGCCAGTGGAAAAATAACATTCGAAGAAGTTGGTCCTGAATTATCAGTTGATCATATCATTGAACTTCCAACATTTAATACGATCATCACTGATGATTCCTTAACAGGAGCTATTGATATTCTTGATGTTAGATTTGGTTCCTTATGGACTAGTATAACTAGAGAAGAATTCTTAAAACTAAATATTGATTATGGTCAGCGTTTAGAGGTTACTATTTATAACAATGATAATCTTGTATATCAAAATACCGTTATCTATGGCAAAAGCTTTGCTGATGTAAGAATTGGTGCCCCTATTGTTTATGTTAATAGTGTATATCGAATGGGAGTGGCAATTAATCAAGGATCATTTGCTAAAGCTTATAATATTGGTGTCGGTGCTCAATGGACAATTGAACTTAAAAAAATCAGTTAAGTATCAGTATAAAAACTGATACTTTTTTTATTATTATGCTAAAATTGAAACAAAGGAGAATTAAAAATATGAATAAATACGAACATTTATTTGAGCCAATCAAAATTGGAAATACCATTGTTAAAAATCGTATTTTCATGCCTCCACTTTCAACTAATTTAGGTAATAAAGGATATGTAACTGACCAGTTGGTTGAGCATTACAAAGCAAGAGCAAAAGGTGGTGTTGGACTATTTGTAACTGAAGTTGTTACTATTGAGCCTACCTATGTTTATTTACCTGGTGATATGTCGATCTATGATGATAGTTTCATCGAAGGATGGAAAAAATTAGTAGATGGAGTCCATGAATATGGAGCAAAGATCTTACCACAGTTATTTCATCCAGCATATATGGCCTTCCCTCTTCCTAATACACCTCAACTAATAGCTCCAAGTAATGTTGGACCATATTATGCTAAAAGTGCACCTCGCCCTGTTACTAAAGAAGAATTAAAGGTTATCATCAAACAATTTGCAGATGCAGCATATCGTGTAAAATTAGCTGGCGGTGATGGTGTTGAAGTCCATGCTGCCCATGCTCATGGATTATTAGGAGGTTTCTTATCACCTTTATATAATAAAAGACATGATGAATATGGTGGCGATATCAATAATCGTCTACGTCTTACTTTAGAAGTAATTGCTGCCATTCGTGAAAAATGTGGTCCTGATTTCATTATTGATGTTAGAATTTCAGGTGATGAATATAGTGATGGTGGCTTAAATATCAATGATATGACTTATGTTGCCAAACAGCTAGAAAAAGCATCAGTTGATATGCTTCATGTATCTGGTGGTACAACCATTAAACGTGGAAGCAGTATTCCCGCTCCTGGCACTAAACAAGGCAGCCATTGTGAATTAGCTAAACATATTAAGCAATTTGTTAAAATACCTGTTGCCACCGTTGGCAGGATCAATGAACCATGGATTGCTGATGAATTAATTGCCGATGGCTATTGTGATGCCTGTATGATCGGCAGAGCCAATTTATGTGATCCTGAATTTGCTAATAAAGCATATAATGGTCAAGAAATAACCATTAGACCATGTATAGGCTGTCTAAGATGTCTAAATGGCATCATGTTTGGTAAACCAGTTGCTTGTACAATGAATCCAAGCTTCGATCTTGAAAACGAAGATAATCTACAACAAGCTAAGATCAAGAAAAATATCTTAGTAATTGGCGGTGGTGTAGCCGGAATGGAAGCTGCCTATGTTGCTAAGAAAAAAGGACATCATGTTGTCTTATGTGAAAAACAGGATCAGTTGGGTGGCCAGATCAATTTAGCATGTGTTCCTATTGGTAAACAGGATCTAACTAAAGTAATTCAATTTATGGAATATCGTCTTAAAGATGTTGATATTCGCCTAAATACATTAGTAACCAAAGAAATGCTAGAAAACGAATTTAAAGACTATATCGTATTAGCATGTACAGGTGCTAAAGCTAATACGATCAAAGACTTTGAAGTATTCAAACAAACCATGAGCGCTGATGATATACTAGCTGGAAGAGCTTTCCCAGGTCAAAAGATCGTAATCATCGGTGGTGGTTCTGTTGGCTGTGAATTAGCTGATTATTTAGCTCCAGTATTAAATGATCGCTATATTAGAAATCGCGATGTAACGATCATCGAAATGGATAAAGAAATCATGATGAAAGAAACTGGACCTGCTAGAAGTGTTCTAGCAATGCGTTTAATGGACAAAGGTATCCATATTGAAGTTAATGCCAAAGTAACAAACATAACTTCAGATACTATTACTTATGAAAAAGATGGTGTAACCCATACTATCACTGATGCTAATACCCTAGTATTTGCCAATGGCTATCATATCGATAATAGTATTGAACAAATGCTGCAAGAAGCAAAAGTAGAATACTATTTATTAGGAGATCAAAAACATATAGGCAATATTCAAACAGCCATCAAAGATGCTTACGAAATTACCAAAAATATCTAAAAAACATGGTGTCGATCGACACCATGTTTTTTAGATATTTTTGGTAATTTCGTAAGCATCTTTGATGGCTGTTTGAATATTGCCTATATGTTTTTGATCTCCTAATAAATAGTATTCTACTTTTGCTTCTTGCAGCATTTGTTCAATACTATTATCGATATGATAGCCATTGGCAAATACTAGGGTATTAGCATCAGTGATAGTATGGGTTACACCATCTTTTTCATAAGTAATAGTATCTGAAGTTATGTTTGTTACTTTGGCATTAACTTCAATATGGATACCTTTGTCCATTAAACGCATTGCTAGAACACTTCTAGCAGGTCCAGTTTCTTTCATCATGATTTCTTTATCCATTTCGATGATCGTTACATCGCGATTTCTAATATAGCGATCATTTAATACTGGAGCTAAATAATCAGCTAATTCACAGCCAACAGAACCACCACCGATGATTACGATCTTTTGACCTGGGAAAGCTCTTCCAGCTAGTATATCATCAGCGCTCATGGTTTGTTTGAATACTTCAAAGTCTTTGATCGTATTAGCTTTAGCACCTGTACATGCTAATACGATATAGTCTTTAAATTCGTTTTCTAGCATTTCTTTGGTTACTAATGTATTTAGGCGAATATCAACATCTTTAAGACGATATTCCATAAATTGAATTACTTTAGTTAGATCCTGTTTACCAATAGGAACACATGCTAAATTGATCTGGCCACCCAACTGATCCTGTTTTTCACATAAGACAACATGATGTCCTTTTTTCTTAGCAACATAGGCAGCTTCCATTCCGGCTACACCACCGCCAATTACTAAGATATTTTTCTTGATCTTAGCTTGTTGTAGATTATCTTCGTTTTCAAGATCGAAGCTTGGATTCATTGTACAAGCAACTGGTTTACCAAACATGATGCCATTTAGACATCTTAGACAGCCTATACATGGTCTAATGGTTATTTCTTGACCATTATATGCTTTATTAGCAAATTCAGGATCACATAAATTGGCTCTGCCGATCATACAGGCATCACAATAGCCATCGGCAATTAATTCATCAGCAATCCATGGTTCATTGATCCTGCCAACGGTGGCAACAGGTATTTTAACAAATTGCTTAATATGTTTAGCTAATTCACAATGGCTGCCTTGTTTAGTGCCAGGAGCGGGAATACTGCTTCCACGTTTAATGGTTGTACCACCAGATACATGAAGCATATCAACTGATGCTTTTTCTAGCTGTTTGGCAACATAAGTCATATCATTGATATTTAAGCCACCATCACTATATTCATCACCTGAAATTCTAACATCAATAATGAAATCAGGACCACATTTTTCACGAATGGCAGCAATTACTTCTAAAGTAAGACGTAGACGATTATTGATATCGCCACCATATTCATCATGTCTTTTATTATATAAAGGTGATAAGAAACCTCCTAATAATCCATGAGCATGGGCAGCATGGACTTCAACACCATCACCGCCAGCTAATTTTACACGATATGCTGCATCTGCAAATTGTTTGATGATAACCTTTAATTCTTCTTTAGTAACAGGGCGAGGTGCACTTTTAGCATAATATGGTCCAACATTACTTGGAGCTATTAGTTGAGGTGTATTAGGAAGAGGGAAGGCCATATATGCTGGATGAAATAACTGTGGTAAGATCTTTGCTCCATATTCATGGACTCCATCTACTAATTTTTTCCATCCTTCGATGAAACTATCATCATAGATCGACATATCACCAGGTAAATAAACATAGGTAGGCTCAATAGTAACAACTTCAGTTACAAATAGTCCAACACCACCTTTTGCTCTTGCTTTGTAATGCTCAACCAACTGGTCAGTTACATATCCTTTATTACCTAAATTAGTTGAAAGTGGAGGCATGAAAATACGATTTTTAACAATGGTATTTCCAATTTTGATTGGCTCAAATAAATGTTCGTATTTATTCATATTTTTAATTCTCCTTTGTTTCAATTTTAGCATAATAATAAAAAAAGTATCAGTTTTTATACTGATACTTAACTGATTTTTTTAAGTTCAATTGTCCATTGAGCACCGACACCAATATTATAAGCTTTAGCAAATGATCCTTGATTAATTGCCACTCCCATTCGATATACACTATTAACATAAACAATAGGGGCACCAATTCTTACATCAGCAAAGCTTTTGCCATAGATAACGGTATTTTGATATACAAGATTATCATTGTTATAAATAGTAACCTCTAAACGCTGACCATAATCAATATTTAGTTTTAAGAATTCTTCTCTAGTTATACTAGTCCATAAGGAACCAAATCTAACATCAAGAATATCAATAGCTCCTGTTAAGGAATCATCAGTGATGATCGTATTAAATGTTGGAAGTTCAATGATATGATCAACTGATAATTCAGGACCAACTTCTTCGAATGTTATTTTTCCACTGGCTAGTCTTGCTCCGGTATAAGCGTAAACATCTCGACCATGGAAAGTATAACTGGCTTCCGTATTTTTTCTGCGATTTGTCGTTTCTGAGATTTCTCTAATAGCTGTAATACCGACATATTTACTTAAGTGGGTCAATGTTCCATTATCTGGGGTAACAATATAATGGTTGTCTTTTGTTAAGGCGACAACACTTTTTCTTTTTGATCCTACTCCAGGATCTACTACCGAAACAAAGACGGTACCACTTGGCCAATATTCTACTGTTTGAAATAGACGATAACTTGCTTCAAATATATTGTAGGGTGTGATATCGTGGGTCAAATGGTGAATTTTAATACTTTCATCGACTTGTAATGATACACCTTCCATTGCGCTTACGGCACCATCTACTAAACCAAAATCACTTTGAAAAACAATAGTATTATTCATAACTTATTTCCTTTTAAATACTACTTTATAATCAGGGCCAAAGTCTAAATTATGTTCTTTGCATAAATTTCCGACTGATACAGCCATGGCAATCTTTTTAAGTTCATTATTATAAATCATGACATCACCTTTTTTAGCCATACCAAATGATTTATGGAATAGAATAGTATCATGATAAACTTCTTTATCTAAATGATAAATAATGGTTTCAATCATATCACCATATTTAAAACCAGCATCAAAAAATGAAGCTAATGGAATATTAGTCCATAGATTACCGAAGTTAGGATCATTGATCTCAAAGATTCCTTCTACTTGTGTATCTGTAATAACAGGATCATAGATTTCATGACAAACGATTTCATCCACGTTATATTCTTTACCAACCTGCTGATAAGTAATGATGCCACTAGCTAAACGTGCTGCACAATAGCCAAATAGATCACGTCCATGGAAGATGGCTACTTCTTCAGTATCTTTACCATGTAAACGGTTGATAGTTTCATCAATTTCTCTTACTTCTTTAATTCCAACAAATTTTTTAATATGGGTCAAAGTACCATTATCCGGAGTTACGATATAATAACCATCATTGGTATAAGCTACACATGCTTTTCTACTTGTACCAACACCTGGGTCAACTACTGATACAAAAATCGTTCCTTTAGGCCAGAACTTCATTGACTGATATAGACGATATGAAGCACTCCAGGTATCATATTGAGGTAATTCATGTGTTCCATCAATGATTTCTAATGAACGATCAACGCTTTTAACAACACCATACATGGCGCATACAGCACCTTCTTTATAAGTAAAGTCAGTTTGAAATACTAACATTGGTTTTTCCATTCTTTTTTTCCTCCTGTTATATAAATGGGTTATAGAATAAGCTCTTAGTTACAAAAAAGCGCATATACAACGTAAATAATAATATTAGAGCACATATTGTAATGCTAAGATAATCATTTTTATTTAGTTTGCGATAAGAATACCATGTTCTTTTGGAATGCTTGCCATATCCTCTAAGATCCATAGCATTTGTAATAAGTTCAACACGATCAAGAGTAGAGAAGATCAAAGGTATTAAGATATTACTCATATTCTTTAATCTTTTTAATACTTTTTCTTTATTACTCATTTCAACACCACGAGCTTGCTGAGCAAGTGATATCGTATGATAATCTCTTTGAACATCTGGAAAATAACGTAGTGTTAAGCTAACTGCTGAGCAAGCACGATAACTTACACCTACATTGTTTAAACTACTAGCAAATTCACTTGGGTTAGTAGTAAAAAAGAAGATCAATCCTAAAGGAATTACCGATAAATATTTAGAGAATTTGGTGAACTGATAAAATAACTGTTCTAATGTAACGATATAACGATTACTAATTCTAAATAATTCATGGCATGTACCATAGATTTCTACACCATATAATGGTTCAAACAAAAAGGTTAGAAAGAAATTAGTAATTAAAAAGATAAAAACATAAATAAACATGAGTTTAACTTTTTTAAATTCTACTTTTGCAATTCTAAATAAGATAATAGATAAAATCATAATGCCAAATATGATTCTAATATCAAATGTCAGCATGACACTGCTTGTTAATAATAGGAAACATATTAGTTTTGTTAATCCTGATAAACGATGAATAAAGGTGTCTAATTGACTATAAGAAAATAATTTAGTTTTCATATGTTCTTAGCTCCTTTTCTTGCTGGATAAAGGTATTGATAAATCCTAAGGCATCATCTATATCTGCCTTTTTAGCTAAAGTATATAAGCTTGTTTTATTTAGATTAGCTTCTTTGATCCATTCATCATTGATCAATACTTCACTAGCTAGATTATCAGCAATCTTCTTGCCGTTTGCTAAAACAATAGCTCGTTTTGTATATTCTAGCATCAGATGCATATCATGCGTGATAAGAATTATTGTTTGACCTTGTTCATTCAATGATTTTAAGAATTCCATGATCTCACTATAGTGATAATAATCCTGTCCGGCAGTAGGTTCATCTAAAATTATGATCTTAGGTTCAAGTACTAGTATAGAAGCAATCGTAACTCTTTTCTTTTGGCCGTAGCTTAAAGCTGAAATAGGCCAGTCGATAAATGGAGATAAGCCACATATTTTTAGTGTCTTAGTAACTCTTTGTTTTATTTCTTCTTCACTAATGCCCATATTGCGTAATCCTAACGCAACTTCATCATATATCATTGTTTTACATATCATCTGATTAGGATTTTGTAATACATAGCCAATGACTTCACCACGCTGTTTAATAGACATATTTTTTATATCATGGTCTTTTAGGATCAGATTTCCACTATCGGGATTTTCAAAGCCTACAATGATCTTCGATAGGGTAGATTTACCAGCTCCATTTTTACCAACGATTGCGACCATTTCATGTTCATAGATTTCAAAATTGATATCATCTAAAACTTTATTAACACCATCATAGCTAAAGTTTAGATGTTCAACTTTTAAAATGCTTTCATTATTATTTTCTTTCTGCTTTCTTTTGGCGTTGTTATACCATTTCCTTAATTTATATTCATTATTTTGCAAATCAAATTTATCAATATTTTCAGGATGCATATTGGCATTAATATTTATATTGGCATATTTGCAGGCACTAACATATAATGGTTCACGAATACCATGTTCACTAAGAATATTACTTGCTAAGACTTCACTGCTTGAAGCATCCATCAATATTCGTCCTTCATCGATTACTATGATCCTATCGACATCGCAATGTAAAACATCTTCAATACGATGTTCAATGATGATGATAGTTTTATTGGTTTTTTTATGAATGTCATCAATTAGTTCGATAGCTACTTTGCCAGTTGCAGGATCAAGATTTGCTAATGGTTCGTCAAATAATAGGATATCAACATCATCGACCATGACACCTGCTAAGGAAACACGCTGTTTCTGTCCACCAGACAATTCGTGACATGAACTATTTAGAAAATTCTCCATATCAACGATAGATGCCATTTTCATTACTTTTTCTTTCATTATAGATAGTTCGACCATATCATTTTCAAGTGAAAAGGCAATATCTTCACCAACATTTAAGCCTACAAACTGACCATCTGCATCTTGAAGTACAGTTCCTATATTTTTTGATAGTTTAAAAATATTAGCATCTTTGGTTTCAATGTTTTTAACTTTTAAGGAACCATGGATCTTTCCCTTATAAGCAAATGGTATTAATCCATTTAAACAATGACCAAGAGTACTTTTGCCAGATCCACTAGGTCCAACGATAAGAATTTTCTCTCCAGGATAAATATTAAGATCAATATTATATAAAGTAGGTTCTGATTGAGCAAAATATTGAAAGGTGAAATCTTTAAATTGTATTATAGGTTCTTTTTGCATAAGCTATTAGTCCTTTCCATATCTATATTATCAAAAAAAGATGTTTGATACTAATAATAGTACCAAACATCTAGTTAAGTTAAGACTATTTTTTACTTAAAGAACCTTCTTTAGTTTTAGTCTTTGCATAAGCAAATGCTAAAGCACCACCAACAACGATAACAACGATAGCATCCATAATAAATGCTACGATACCTTGAGTGAATACTAAATTAACTGGTTCAGCATAAATAACGATGTCTAATACTGGAGCGACAATGACCCAGGCAACAGCGTTAGCAATTACATTCCAGATAATGAATGATTTAAAATCAAATTCCCCTTGTTCAATATCTGTTTTAGATTTTAAATAAGCCATACCACCAATTGCACCAGCAACACCACTAGCAACTACCCAGCTCCACCATGGAGAACCATAAGATAAGAAGTCAGATAATGCATGGCCAATAAAGGCAATCAAACCACCAGCAATAGGACCAAATAATAATCCAAAGAAAGCTGAAATACCATATGCAATTTGCAAGTTAGTTTCTGGAATTGGACTAGGTACTTTAACAAACATAAATAATACCATGAATAAAGCACCACCTAAACCAGTCGCAACGATAGTCTTAGTTGAAAATAAAGATTTTTTCATAATATATCCTCCTTAATAATCACAAATTATACTCTAATAATTTAAAATTTAAAGTATTTTGTTCTTTTTTAATTGATTTTATAACTGATTACTCATATCATAAACAACAGATAATAGAAAAAGATGGTAAAAAGATGCTAAAAAAAGGACAAATTATTGAAGTTACAATGTTAGATGACCAAAAGGCAATATATCAGGATGATGTGATATATATTAATAATGCTTTTAAGAATGAAATATTAAAAGTGATGATCACTAATAAGACAAAAAATGCTTATGATGGCAAAATTATTAAAATAATTCAAGCAGATAAAATGCGTAGTAGGTTAGTATGTAATGTTTATGAAGAATGCGGTGGATGTAATTTATTACATGTTGATTATCCATCACAATTAATGATCAAACAAAAGATGATTCAAAAACAAACTAAACTTAAAGTAAATCCGGTAGTTAAAAATGATCATGATCTTCATTATCGTAATAAAATGATACTAGGTTTTAAAAAGATAAAAGGAAAAGTAGTGGCTGGTTTATATGCTGAAGATAGTCATCAGGTTTGTCCATATCAGTATTGTTTATTACATGATAAACAATGTGATGATATCGTTCAAACAATAGCTAGACTGATCGCTGATTTTAAAATTGAATTATATAACGAAGATAACCGTACAGGTTTATTGAGACATGTATTAATTAGAAAAGCGGCAGTTACTAATGAAATCATGGTTGTAATCGTAATTAGTAAAAGTAATTTTCCTTCAAGAAATAATTTTATAAAGGAATTGCTTTTAAAACATCCAGAAATTACCACTATCATTCAAAATATAAATAGTAGAAGTACTAGTATTGTCTTAGGTGATGAAGAAAGAGTATTATATGGCAAAGGTTATATCGTTGATTATTTATTAGGTAATAAGTATCAGATTTCTAGTAAATCTTTCTATCAGATCAATCATGATCAATGTGAGAAGCTTTATAGTAAAGCTATTGAATTGCTAAAGCTAAATAAAAATGATGTGGTATTAGATACATATTGCGGTATTGGTACGATTGGTATTAGCTTAGCACCTTATGTTAAAAAGGTCATAGGAGTAGAAATCAATGGTAAAGCAGTAATGGATGCTAAAAATAATGCCAGAATAAATAATATTAATAATATTACTTTTATCAAAGATGATGCTAGTGATTATATGTATAAACTATATCAAAATATGGAGAAAATAGATGCGATCGTAATGGATCCGCCAAGAAGTGGATCTAATGAAAAATTCATCAGATCTGCCTGTAAAATAGATCCTAAGCGCATAGTATATATTTCTTGTGATCCATCAACACAAATAAGAGATATCAGAATATTTAATAAATATGGTTATTATTGTGATCAGTTATATCCATTTGATATGTTTAGCCATACTACGCATATAGAGACGGTATGCTTGCTATCACGTAAAGCCCCAGTTTAAGCGGGGTTCAGGGCTTTTTGATAAATATGTACCTGTGTTTTTAGCTAGAAAAATGTATATTAAAACTCATATATTTACAAGGGGGTAATTTATTCCCACAGACATTACTGTGCTCCGGAACAGTATGCTTGTGTGCAAATAGTTTAACCCTCTTGTTTTATTTTTTTAAATAATGCTTGGCAAATATATCGTAGTGAAACATAAGGAGAAAATAGAATGGACGCTCATATTAAGAAGGTATATGCTCCAATGACTGAGATGGGTTTTATATCCTAATATGTCTGAAGAAACCAAATCATGGATATGGTATTGTGCAGAAGGTAAAGTGGAAATATGCAGGTATTTATTGTGTAATTATTATATTTACGCTTGTGTTTGCTGGTGCTATAGTATTTAAATTTTCTTCAGATTACAACATTAGTAATAGAGAAAATGGTTTTCCTATTGAAGTGGATCGATTAAATAAAATCGTTACAAAAGAATTTGAGTTGAAAAAGGGAGATACAGTAAAGGCTTCACATCAAGGCAATAGTGGAAGCTGGTACGTGAGAATTGGAAAAGATGAAGAAAATCCTATTTTCTATGGAAACACATATGATGAGTTTGAAAATTTTTCTGTTGAAATTCAAAAAGACTCACGCATTGCGAATTGTATTAAGGCGTGTTATATTATATTTATCATAACGCAATGCGAGGTTAGCTATGGATACAGCAAAAACCATAAAAGAATTAAGAGAAAGTATAGGGATGTCCCGCAAAGAGTTTTCTGAGCATACGGGCATCCCTGTTCGTACATTAGAGGACTGGGAAGCTGCAAGAAGAACTCCTCCGGAATATATACCAAGGTTGATAGCTTATCAGCTTAAGTATGAGGAGTTGATTAAGAGTTCTGCTAACCTTATCGAATTCGAGGCGGTTAAAAATGAGGAGGGTAGGAATGACCAGAATCATTAAAGATACAATCCATGCAAATGGTATAGATATTGGTATATACACTACGGATTTTGAAAATGATTTTATTTCACTGACAGATATTGCTAGGTACAAAAGTGATGAACCTAAAGATGTAATTAAGAATTGGATGCGAAGCAAGGATACATTGGAATTCCTTGGATTATGGGAACAGCTTCATAACAGTACTTTTAAAGGGGTCGAATTCGACGCCTTTAGAAATCAAGCAGGATCAAATGCATTTACTATGTCACCATCAAAGTGGATTGATGCTACAAATGCAATCGGAATAGTGAGTAAATCGGGGCGTTATGGTGGAACATTTGCACACTCTGATATAGCTTTTGAATTTGCATCATGGGTATCACCAGAATTTAAGCTTTA
>JALEVB010000003.1 GCA_022780745.1 Erysipelotrichaceae bacterium | reverse complement strand
TCTCAGGGTATGATATTGGCTGGTAAAGAAGGTAAGGTCATTGAGGTTGTTAATATTAATGGTCTTAAGGAAGGAACAAGGATTTCGTAAGAAATCCTTTTAACTATATGAAGTTTGCATGTGTTAAAAGGTATGATGATATTTCTAGTGCCTTGAGTGAAAAGTTGACGATTAGACTTAGTGGAAATGGTTTTACTTATGATGATGAAAATCCTGATTATGTTTTTGTAGTTGGGGGAGATGGTACTTTTTTAAAGGCTGTTCATCGTTATATGGATAAGCTAGATAGTATTGCTTTTTTTGGTATTCATACTGGTACTTTAGGTTTTTTTAGTGATTATACTGATAAAGAATTTGAAGAGTTTGTTTCTAATTTTTTAAATGCTAAGCCTCGAGTTTGTGAGTATCAGCTGTTAAAAGTTAGTGTTGATGATAAGGTACATTATGCTTTGAATGAGATGCGGGTTGAGAATGTTTCCAGGACGCAGAAGATCGATGTAGAAGTGGATGGCGAGGATTTTGAGCGCTTTAGTGGTACGGGTCTATGTGTTTGTACCCAGCTTGGTAGTACAGCTTTTAATCGCAGTTTAAATGGGGCTGTTATTCAAGAGGGTCTGCCACTTATTGAGATGAGTGAAATTAGTGGTATTCATAATCGTTATTATCGTTCATTGGGTAGTTCGATCGTAATGAAGGAAGATGCTAAAATTGTTTTTAAGTCAGATGATTTTAGTAGTGCGATCTTGTGTATCGATTATCTTACTTATGATTTAGATGATGCAAAAATGATTAAAATAGAGCTTAGTACCAAAAGAGTTAAGATCTTAAGATATAAAGATGTTGGATATTTTAAACGCTTAAAGAGCTTGTTTTAGATTATAATAGATGTAGGTGGTTTTATGAAGAAGTGGTATTCATTTTTAGAAGTATTAAGTTTTCCTTTAAAAATGTTATTTATTGCCATTATTTGTTATGGTATAGGAAATATTTTAACTAGTCCAACATATGAATGGTTATTTGTTATCAAGAATGAATATATCATTTTATGTGCTGAAGCTCTTATGCGTATATCTCAGTTTTTTATCGTTTATTTTCCAATTATGTGTTTATTTAGACTGGTATCACGTAGGATCAATGGTTTTACTACCATCATTACTGGCATCATTGGATATGTTACATTTTTGGTTTTTACTATTTATTTTCAGATGACAACGATGCCAAGTTATGCATATGCATCAATATTAGGTATATCAGTTACCAGCAGTAATATAGCCGCTATTGCTAATAGTGTTAAGTATCCTATTCAAACAGGATTGATAGGAGTTATCGTGGTAACAGTATTTACGCGTATTGCGTATAAACAGTCTAGAAAAAGATTGGTAAATGGCTTTTTTAGCTTTATTGATAAAGATATCTTAGCTGTGTTGTTGAATGCTTTATATTGTGCTTTAGCAGGTATCGTGTTTGCGATTGGCTGGCCTAGATTATTTAATGTTTATTATGGCATTATTGAGTTTATTGCCAAGGATAGTACTAATCCTATTAATTTAACGATATATGGTATATTAGATCGTACTTTATCAGTTTTAAATCTTGGCAGTTTGATTAGACAGCCATTCTGGTTTAGATCAATGGGTGGATCAGTCATGAATATGGTTGGTGAAAGTATCGTTGGTGATGTTAATATGTGGAATGGTGTTGTTAATAGTGGCATCGTATCAATACAGGCTGGTAAATATATTACACCATATTATGTTTTAAATATTTTTGCGATTCCTGGTATGTTGTTAGCTTTTAGTATTTTAAATACTGATAAGATTGAAAAGCGTAAGCATCGTTTATTCTTTTTACTAGCAATCATTGCTTCAATGTTTACTAATATCTTAGTTCCAGTGGAAATCGTATTATTATTGCTTTGTCCGGTATTATTTATTTTCCATCTTTTATATAGTGGTATTTTGTTTGGTTTATTTCATATGATGGGGGTATATCTTGGTTATTTAACTACTAATACCAATGTTATTGCAGCACCATGTGGAACTTTCTTGGAGTGGCTGACATATTTTACTAATGCTAATTATAAGATGGATGCGACAATGGTTTTAATTGTTGGTCTTATTAGCTTTGTTATTTATTTTGTAGTAACTTTATTATTCTTTAATTTCTTGGCTTCTGATATTTTTAATACTGGTAAGACCGATATAGTTGCTAAGGGCATGATCGATGCTGTTGGTGGTGGAGCTAATATTAAGATGATTTATTCTTCTGTTAATCATTTAACAGTACAGGTGTTTGATTCTACTTTGATCAATCCGCGTAAGATACAGCAGTTAGGGGCTGTTAAGTTGTATGAGACGAAAGCTGGTTTTATTATTGATTATGGTTGTGGATCTCGAATTATTTCCAGGGCTATGAATAAAGAGCTTAGAAAGTCGATTAGGTAAAAGAAGTTTTTTAACTTCTTTTTTTGTTTTAATAGTGCTAAAATAATAAGCACGAAAGGGCATTATATTGATGAAAAGAATTATTTTAAGTTTTATTAGTATTTTGTTATTATGTGGATATAGCAGTTCAGATTTTGATATCGATTCTTTTGATCAATATGACAAAGAATATCAAAGTGAAGAATATGAAGTCTGTTCATCTAGCGATGTTAAGACTTATGAATCATATCGAGCAATTACAAATACAGCAAGTAAACAGTATGAAATTATTAGTAAATTAACTATCGATGATACTACAGGTTTCTTATATGATGAAGATGGCTTTATAGCTGTAGCTTTAGGTAGTCATTTTGGTGCTTTGGGTTCTCGTTATTATATTACTTTATCTAGTGGTAATGTTATTCCGATTATTAAGGCTGATGCTAAAAGTGATCATCATGTTGAGGGTGGCTGTAGTTCTGCCGGTGGCAGTGTTATTGAGTTTATTATTGATGAACAGATCAGCAGGGAATATTTTGGACAAGGGCCAAGTGGTTTAGCTAGTTATGGTAATTTTAATAATTATCCTAGTTTAAATGGTACTATTGTTAAGATTGAAAAAGTATTAGATACTAAGATCGAAGAGGGTATCTATTATGAAGAGTTACCTGAAGAGGGTAAAGTAGTTAATTTGAATGATATTACATATTAAATCACTTGTTTTAATACGAAGTGATTTTTTACTTTTAAAGGAGTTATATGGAAGAAAAGAAATATACACCGATGATGCAACAGTATTTAGAGGTTAAGAAGGGGTATCCTGATGCCTTGGTTTTTTATCGTCTTGGGGATTTTTATGAGATGTTTTTTGATGATGCCAAGATTGCTTCGTGTGAATTGGATCTGGTTTTAACGGGTAGAAATGCTGGTGTTGAAGAAAAGGTTCCGATGTGTGGTATTCCGTTTCATGCCTATAAGAATTATGCTTTAAAACTGGTTTCTAGGGGTTATAAGGTCGTTATTGTTGAACAGTTGGAAGACCCTAGTCAGGCAGTTGGTATTGTTAAAAGAGATGTTGTTAAGGTCATAACTCCTGGTACTTTGATGGAAGATCTTGCTGAAGATAAAAATAGTATTTATATTGCCAGTATTGCTGATTATCAGTATGGTTATGCTTTAGTAATGGTGGAAATGAGTACTGGTGAAACTATAGTTACGAAGATAAGTCATATTACTAGTACTTTATTACAGACTTTATTAAAGAATAATATTAGAGAAATTGTTGTTGGTTCTGATTTTAATGAAAAGGTTATAAAAGATATTAGAGAATTAGGGGCTATTGTTATATCTTATTGTGATATCAATGATATCAAACAAGAGTATTTGCCTTTATGTGAAAAGATCAAAGATGATAGAGTCTTAAATGCTTATGGTAAATTACTAAATTATCTGGAAGAGACTCAAAAAAGAATGCTTAATCATTTACAGGTGGTTAGTATTGAAAGTGAAGATGAGATCCTTTATATGGATTATAATACTTTAGTTAATCTGGAGTTAATTGGTTTAAATAGGAATAATAAACAGGAGTCTTTATGGTCTTTTATGGATATGTGTAAAAGTGCCATGGGTTCTAGAATGCTTAAGCAATGGATAGAGAAACCATTAGTTAATAAAGAAGAAATAGAAAAAAGATATGATAGGGTTGAATATCTGGTAAAGAATTTCTTAATTAGAGATGATCTAAAAGAGAAATTGAGTAATATTTATGATATTCAAAGATTGATAGCTAGAATTGCGATGAATAACGCTAACGCTATAGATTGTATCAGACTGGAAAAGACCTTAAGGGAAGTACCTGAGATCTTATCATTATTAGACAATGATGTTTTTAAAGAACTTATTAGTATTGATGATTGTAGTGAGCTACATAAGCTATTAGATGGTGCTTTTAGAGAAGATGCACCTGTACAGCTTCGTGATGGTAATATCTTTAGTGATGGTTATAATAGTCAGTTAGATGAGCTAAGAAGTATTCAGTCTGATAATCAGGATTGGATAGTTAAACTGGAAGCTAAAGAAAAAGAAAGAACGGGTATTAAGACTTTAAAGGTTGGATATAATCGCGTATTTGGTTATTATATCGAGGTTAGTAAAGCAGCATGCAGTTTAATAAAAGATGAATATGGCTATGTTCGTAAACAGACTTTAACTAATGGTGAAAGATTTGTTACTAGTGAATTAAAAGAAAAAGAAGATATGATCTTACATGCTAAAGAGAATGCTTTAAAATTGGAATTAGATCTATTTAGCACTCTATTAGCGAAAATCAGGACTTATCTTCCAAAATTACAGAAGCTATCTTATGTATTAGCTAATATTGATTGTTTATATGCTTTAAGTGAATTAGCTGTTACTTATGGTTATGTTAGACCGGTATTTGATGATCATGTACTAGAGATTACTGATGGCAAGCATCCGATCTTAGATAAAATGATGAAAAAGAAATATGTTAGTAATAGTATATATATGGATGAAAATGATTATGTGCATTTGATTACTGGTCCTAATATGGGTGGTAAGAGTACTTATATGCGACAGATCGCACTGATAGTGGTAATGGCACAATGTGGATCATTTGTTCCTTGTAAAAAGTGTACTATGCCAATATTTGATAAGATCTTTACCAGAATTGGAGCTACCGATGATATTTTAAGTGGCAAGAGTACTTTTATGGTCGAAATGGTTGAAGCAAATAATGCTTTAAGTTATGCTACTGATAGATCACTTATTCTATTTGATGAAATTGGTCGAGGTACATCGACATATGATGGTATGGCTTTAGCTCAGGCAATGATTGAATATATTGTTACCAATATTCATGCCAAGACTTTATTTTCTACCCATTATCATGAATTAACGGGTATTAGTGATAGTCTTGATGTAGTAAAGAATAAACATGTTGAAGTACATGAAGATAAAAATGGTATAACATTCTTATATAAGGTTAAAGATGGCAAAGCTAACAGATCTTATGGTATCAATGTTGCCAAGCTGGCTAAATTACCAGATATGATCATTGATCGAAGTACTGAGATCTTAAAAGAACTTGAACAAAAGAAGAAAGTAGTTCAGCAGTCAATGCCTATTTTTACAGTCGTTGAGAATAAGAATGAAGCGATCATTGATATCTTGAAGGAAATTGATGTTAATCAGATAACACCGATGAATGCTTTAAATCTTATTAGTGATCTAAAGGAAAAGATAAAGTGAGGTAGTTATGAAAAAGAAATATAACTGGGATAAGATATTATTTAATTTAGTACTGGTATCATTAATTATTTCTATTTTCTTTATTATCTTGCGTTTGATCTTTCAGCCTAAGGATTTTGCAGATAATATTCAAACTGATTATACCTTGATGCTGGTACAATGTATTTTGGGGATTGTCTGTATGATGATTCCTTCGATTGTTAAAAGAAAGTGGAATATTACGATTCCTAGTAATATGATGATAGCTTATGTTGTTTTCTTATATTGCGCTATTGTCTTAGGAGAGGTTAGAAATTTCTATTATAATATTAAGAACTGGGATACCATATTACATACCTTAAGTGGAGCTATGCTTGGTTCACTTGGTTTTTCAATCATATCATTATTAAATAAGAGCGAAAGTGTTCCTATGGAACTAAGTCCCTTGTTTATTGCCATATTTGCCTTTTGTTTTGCAGTAAGTCTAGGATGTTTATGGGAGATATATGAGTTTACTTTTGATGGTATTTTAGGCTTAAATATGCAAAAATTTATGTTAGAAGATGGTACGGAGCTAGTAGGGCGCTTAGCATTAAAAGATACGATGAAAGATCTGATCGTTGATTGTATTGGAGCATTCGTGGCTAGCTTTGGTGGCTATGTATCAATGAAAGTACAAGATAAGTGGATACAGAATGTTCAATTAAAGAAAGATGAGGATAGATAAGATGATAAGATTATATAATTCAAAAACATTGAAAATTGAAGAATTCAAACCAATCAAACCCAATGAAGTAAGTATGTATGTATGTGGACCTACAGTATATAATCATGCCCATATTGGCAATGCCAGACCTATTATTGTTTTTGATACATTAAGACGTCTATTTGAAAGAGAAGGCTATAAAGTAAAATATGTATCTAACTATACAGATGTTGATGATAAGATCATCAAAAAAGCTAATGAATAAAATGTTAGTGAAGCAGTCATAGCTCAAAGATAAAAAGACGCTTATGAACAGGTAAGAAAATCATTAAATACGATTCCATTAGTTGCAACACCACGTGTTACCAAGACTATGGAAGAGATCATTGAATTTATTGATGAACTTGTTAAAACAGGACATGCCTATGTTGTAGATGGTGATGTTTATTTTAGAGTAAGCAGTGTAGATAAATATGGTCAGATCTCTAATCAGAAGATCGAAGACTTGCAGGCTGGAGCTCGTATTGAAGAAAATGATAAAAAAGAAAGTCCATTTGATTTTGCTTTATGGAAACAGACAGATATGGGAATCAAATGGGACTCACCTTGGGGTAAAGGAAGACCAGGATGGCATACAGAATGTGTTGTTATGATCCAGGATGAATTCCATGGTATGATCGATATTCATGGTGGTGGTATGGATCTTAAGTTCCCTCATCATGAAAATGAAGTAGCTCAAAATGAAGCTTTACATCATAACAGTATTGCGAATTACTGGATCCATAATGCCATGATCAATATTGATGGTATTAAGATGAGTAAGTCTTTAGGTAATGTAACATGGGCTAAGGACGCAATTGAAAAGCTGGGTGCCCCACTTGTAAGATGGCTAATGAATTCTGTTAGTTATCGTAAAGAATTAAATTTCTCTGATGATACGATCGCAGCTGCTAAAAAGGAATTAGATAAAGTATTTAATGCTTTAAAACAAGCTGAGATCAAATATCAGTTAGCTAATATTACTAATGATGGTCATGAAGATAGTACTAGTATTAGAAAATTCTTAGATGAAATGGATGATGATCTAAATACGCCTAATGCTTATACGGTTATCTTTGATACGGTAAAACAGTTAAATAATAGTTTAAGACAAAGAGAAATTGATTTTAATAATGTTATTGGCTTAACTAATAGTATATTAGCTATGTTAGATGTCTTAGGTGTTGAATATAAGCATATTAATTTAAGTAGTGAAGATATAGATGATTTTAATAAGTGGAATGATGCTAAGAAGGAAAAAGACTTTGCTTTAGCTGATACTTATCGTCAAAAGCTTATTGATAAGGGCTTATTATGATATATGATAAGCTAAATGGGCAGACTCTAGCTTATGTTGGTGATGCCTACTGGAGTTTATTAGTTAGAAAATATTTAATTGATAAAGGTATTACCAAGGCTATTGATTTGCAAAAGAATAGTATTAAATTTGTAAGTGCTAAAGCCCAGGCCAATTTTTATGAAATAATCAAAGAAGAATTAAATGAAATTGAAAAAGATATCTTTAAAAGAGGCAGAAATTATAAAACCAATAGCAGTCCCAAGAATACGGATATTATAACTTATCATATTTCTACTGGTTTTGAAGCATTGATAGGATTCTGGTATTTAAATGAAGAATGGGAAAGAATCGAATTGATGTGGAACATTATTAAGACGAAGATGGAGGAAGCAAATGGCACAATATCTATACGGGAAGAATGTTGTTAAACAACTTCTATATGATAAAAGTGATATTCAAAAGCTATATTTAGCTATCAAAGATAGTCAGATCGAACAGCTTGCCTTAAAGAATCATCTTAAGATCGAAAGAGTAGATAAAGCTTTTTTAGATAAGGTATGCAAAAGCACTAATCATCAGGGTGTAGCAGTATTAAAGAATGAATATAAAGAATATACTGTGGAGCAGATCGTAGAAAGTGCTAAAGATCATAATGGTCTTATCGTGATGCTTGATGAGTTGAATGATCCTCATAATCTAGGTGCTATACTTAGAACCTGTGATTGTGTTGGTGCAGATGGTGTAATCATTAAAAAGAATAATGCGGTTGGATTAAATAGTACAGTTGCCAAGGTTAGTGTTGGAGCTATTAATACCGTAAAAGTAGCTAGTGTAACTAATCTTACTAAAACCATTGATTATTTAAAGAAACAGGGATATTGGATCTATGGTACTGGTTTTGAGAAGGCTATTGATTATCGTGAACCTGATTATGATCATAATGTCGTAGTAGTTATCGGTAATGAAGGTAAAGGTATAACAAGACTAGTTAAGGATAATTGTGATTATATTGTTAAGTTACCAATGGTTGGTAAAATATCATCACTTAATGCATCATGTGCAACTGCTGTTTTATTATATGAGGTATTTAACAAAAGATTCCCTTTATAACAACGGGGAATGGTTATGATAGAATACAATGAATTATTATATATGATCAGGCAAAAAGATGAGTATGCCTATGATAGACTAATTGAGAAAAGTAAAGTAATTGTCATTAAAGTATATAAAGATATGATCACAAAATATCCATTTTGTAAATTATATCGGGAAGATATCATTCAGGAATTAACGATACTGGTATGTGAACTGGTAAATAGTTATCGGGAAGATCATGATTGTGCTTTTCCTACTTATCTTAATAAGTGTTTAAAAAATAAGGCAACAGAATTAGTTAGAACTTATCTTAATTCCAAGAATCGTATTAATAATTATTGTGTTGATATTGATGATGTTGTAGCGGAGACTACAGCGAATTATTATACTAAATGTGTTAATTATGGTTATCGCTATGATCCTAAAGTAATGTTTGATTATCAGACGACATTACATAAATTTGAAGATTATTATAATAAATTATCACTGATGGAAAAAGAGATCTTTATGTCGTATTTAAATGGAGCAAGTTATAAAGAAATAGCTGATAAGCTTTCTATTAGTACGAAAACAGTGGATAATTATTTACAAAAACAAAAAAGAAGATTAAGAATTATTTTCCATGATGAAAAAATTGACTATTTACAATGATTTATGATATTGTAAATAGGTGATAAAGGAGTTGTTTTAATTATGCCAAAGGAAGATAAAGTAATATTGACATGTACTGAGTGCCTTTCCAGAAATTATGCAACCAAAAGAAATAAAAAAGCATCAAACGAAAGGTTAGAGTTGATGAAATTTTGTAAGAAGTGTGGTCGTCACACTTTGCATAAAGAAACGAAATAGGAGGAACTTGGTATGTTAAAGTGGTTTAGTATCAGTGGTATATCAAAAGAAATCAAGCGTGTACGCTGGCCAAAGTTAAAGGATTTAACTTTCTCTACAGAAGAAGTATTAATATTTATGATCTTTTTTGCAGTATTCTTTGTATGTTGTGAATTTTTAATTACTTTCTTTTTAAAGTTTATAGGAATTGGAGCTTAATATGAGTGAAAAGAAATTTGATGAAAATGAAAAGCAATGGTTTGTAGTTAATACTTATGCTGGTCATGAGAATCGTGTTAAAGATAATCTTGAAAAACGTATGGAAACAATGGGTATTCAGGATTGTTTATTTAGAATTCTAGTTGCCGAAGAACAGGAAATCGAAATTAAAAATGGTAAACAGGTAGTTAAGATGCATAATCTATTCCCTGGTTACTTATTTGTAGAAATGATCATGACTGATGATGCATGGTATGTTGTTAGAAATACACCTGGAGTTACAGGATTTATTGGATCTAGTGGTGGCGGTGCTAAACCATTCCCAGTATCACCAGATGAAATTGAATCTATTTTAAGAAGAATGGGTCAAAGTGATAAGAAGGTCGCTGTTGATTTTGTTGTTGGTGATAGTGTTAAGATCTTAAGCGGTCCATTTGGTGGTATGGAAGGTAAAGTATCTTCTATGAATGATCAGACACAGATAGCTCAAGTGCTTATTATGTTGTTTGGTCGTGAAACACCAACAGATATCGCTTATAATGATTTACAAAAATTAGAGGCTTAATTATGATAAAAAAGAATGTTGCAATATGTGTAATATTAACTATTATTACCTGCGGGTTATATAGCTTATATTGGGTTGCGACTTTGCAGGATAGTATAACTATTATTACTGAAGATAATGATAGTCCTAAGGGTTCTACAGTGGTTTTATTGTCAATTATTACTTGTGGTATATATGGTTTATATTGGTCATATATGAGTGGTAAAAGAATTGATAATAAAAGAATAGAGGAAGGTTATTCCAGCAGTGAACTTGGAATATTATATTTATTATTATCGTTATTCGGATTATCAATTGTTACTTTGGCATTAATGCAAAATGAGATCAATAAATTTGAAGTAGCATGATTTATCTTATATTAGTTATTATCTTAATATTATATGTCATTATTGTTGATAAGATAGGCATGGGTATACCATGTCTTTTTCGTTTATTCACTCATCTTAAGTGTCCAGGATGTGGTATTACCCATAGTTTAATAGCACTATTGCATGGTGATATCTATCAGGCATTTAAGTATCATGATTTATTTATTATATCTTTGCCCTTTGTTATCTATTTACTTGTGGTATATCTTTATAGATATCATAAATATCATAGGTATTATTTGCTTAAATATGAAAATAGTATTACCTGGATACTGGTAATACTATATGTAGTTAGATGTGTGATCATTGATTTATTTTTTATATAAGCTTAAGCCTAGTAATAGACATCCTTCGATATAATCATAATTATGATTTTTTAGATAAGCGATGATATCATCACTTTGGGCACCAGGTTGAATGACGATGCATTTAAATGGCTTAGTGTTTTCTTGAAGCAGTTTTAAGCCAGCAATAGGATTGATGCATAGATCAATGATATCAATATCAGATGATACATCATTGATACTTTTAAGCTCTTTACCTACACATTCAACATGATAATCATGATCCATCATCTGATGTTTGATTTTATATGCATATTTTTCAGGATTTAGAGTATCACCGACAATTACAAAGTTATTTTGATTCATTATTTCTTCTAGCTGCATAAAATAGTGCCTCCTTATGGCTAAATTATAGCATTATTATGCGTTTTTTTGTTGACTTTAAACTTGTGCTGTAATATCATAATAAAGCACGAAAATGTGCAATTTTTGCGTGGGAGGGAAAATAACTGCCCTATTAACCACAGCATTTGACAATAAATATAGGAGGAAAGTCAGATGAAGAAAAAAGTTACAAAGATTTGTAAACTACAATTCCCTGCTGGTGGCGCTAAACCAGGACCAGCATTAGCATCAGCTGGTATTAACATGCCACAATTCTGTAATCAATTCAATGATGCAACTAAAGATCGTAAGGGTGATATCGTTCCAGTTATCATTACTGCTTATGAAGATAAGTCATTTGAATTTGTATTAAAAACAACACCTGCAGCTGATTTATTAAAGAAAGCAGCTGGTATTTCTAAAGCAAGTGGTTCACCTAAAGCTGTTAAAGCTGGTAAAGTAACTGTTGATCAATTAAGAGAGATCGCTGAATACAAGATGCCAGATTTAAATGCAAACACTGTTGAAGCAGCTATGAGAATCGTTGCTGGAACTGCTCGTAATATGGGTATCGTTGTTGAAGGAATGGAGGACTAATACATGGCTGGAAAGAAATATGTAGAAGCTTGCAAATTAATTGAAAAAGGCAAAACTTATAACTATGTTGAAGCTGTTGCTTTAGCTAAGAAAACAAATTGTGCAAACTTTGACGCTTCTGTTGAAGTTAGCTTCAATTTAAATGTCGATCCTCGTCATGCTGATCAGGCTATTCGTGGAGCAATGGTATTACCAAATGGTACTGGTAAATCTAAGAAGATCTTAGTTATCACTAGAGGTGCTAAGGAACAGGAAGCTAAAGATGCTGGTGCAGATATCGTTGGTGGAAAAGAAATTCTTGAAGACATCAAAAAAGGTTGGTTCGATTTTGATATTATCGTAGCTACTCCTGATATGATGGCTGAACTTGGTAAATTAGGTAAGATCTTAGGTCCTAAGGGCTTAATGCCAAACCCTAAAACAGGTACAGTTACAATGAATGTTGCTAACGCTGTTCATGAAATCAAAAAAGGTAAAGTTGAATACCGTGTTGATAAAGAAGGTAATATCAACGTTATGATCGGTAAGTGTTCATTTACTGAGGAAGCATTAGCTGAAAACTTCAAAGCTTTATATGATGTTATCTTAAGAGCTAGACCTGCTGCAGTTAAGGGTGCTTATATGAAGAGCGTTACTCTTTCAACTACAATGGGACCTGCTGTAAAAGTAACAATCGAATAGTTAATTAAAGAGTTATTTGTATAAATAGCTCTTTTTTTTGTATACTTATATTAAGAAAAGAGCTTTAAATATGAAAGAAATAATTGAGAAACAAAGATTACTGGTAAATGGTAATATTCAAAATCCTGGCTATGCCAAGAAAATGTACTGGCAATATGATCGTAAAGATATCAAAGCTAGTAAGTGGCGTATTAAGGAATGGGATTATTATCTAATTATGAATGATAATATTGGTATTGCTTTAACAATGGATGATAATGGCTATATGGGATTAATGAGCATATCGGTATTAGATTTTAGAGAACCTAAGGAAAAAACAGTCAGTAAGATCATTCCTTTTACCTTTGGTAAGATCAGTTTTCCTAATAATAGTAAAAGAGGAAAGATCGAATACAAGGATGATAAATGCGATTTTTGTTTTAATGTCGGCAATGGCAAAAGACAGTTGCATGCTTTTATGAAAAATTTTGAAGATAATCATGATATTACCATCGATATTGATATCTTTGATGAACCAGAAGAGAGTATGGTCATCGCAACACCATTTAAAAAGAAATATCATTTCTATTATAATCAGAAGATCAATTGTATGCATGCCAAGGGTATTGTTAAGCTTGGCAATAGTATTACGAAGATCAATAATGCCTATGCGACTCTAGATTGGGGCAGAGGTGTCTGGACCTATCATAATACCTGGATATGGGGCAGTGCTAATGGTAATATAGATGGGCATGATTTTGGTTTTAATATTGGTTATGGTTTTGGGGATACTAGTGCAGCTAGTGAGAATATGTTGTTTTATGATGGCAAAGCTCATAAGTTAGAACATATCACATGTCATATACCTACAAAAAATAATGAAGATGATTTTATGAGTCCATGGTCGATAACCAGTAGTGATAAGCGTTTTGAAATGCTTTTTGAACCGCTTATTGATCGAGCTGCCTGTACCGATATTAAGATCATTAAATCTGATCAGCATCAGGTATTTGGATATTATACTGGTGATGTGATACTGGATGATGGTACAAAGATCCATCTTGATCGATTATTAGGATTTTGTGAAAAAGTAGAGAATAAATGGTAAAAGCAGGACTAGTCCTGCTTTAAGTACTTTTTAATACATAAGAAAGTTTCTTCACTGATATCATGTTCAATTTTACAGGCATCATTTGCAGCGTTTCCCTTGCTGACACCTATTGAAACAAGAAAATCTGTTAAAGTTTTATGTTTGTCATAGATATTATTGGCAATAGCTAAACCTTTTTCTGTTAATGTTACATAATTGTTATGATCATTAATATCAACATAGTCATTTTCTTTTAGTTTCTTTAATGCAATACTAACCGTTGGTTTAGAGAAATTCATCTCTTTGGCAATATCAATAGCTCTAACATTATGTATTCTTTCTTTTAATATTAGTATCGTTTCTAGATACATTTCCATTGATTCGTGTAATATCATTCTTTCACCCTAAATTCTTTACTTATATATTAAAATAAACTTTAAATTAAATCAAATTACAATTGTTGACAAAGAATAATAGATAATATATTATTTAGTTAGTTTTAACTAACTAGAGGTATATATGTCAACATTAATTGTTTTATTAGTTCTTATTTTTATTGTTGGTATCATTATTAGAAGTATGATCAATGATAAAAGAAATAAACATGGCTGTAATAGCTGTGGATGTGCAGGATGCAGCAAGTGTCATTAGAATTCTTTCTTTGATAGGAAGAATTTTTTATTTCTTTATTTGGTTAGATGTTGTAACATATTTTATATTGAGGGTAAATTTATGGTTAGATATAAAATTAATAATTATGAGTCTAAATTAGATATTTTAGAGACGCAAAAAGCTATTAAGCTAGTGAAAGATACTTTTGAAAGAGAATTGGCTAAACAGCTTTCTTTAACTAGAGTTTCTGCACCGTTATTTGTTAAAAAGAGTTCTGGTTTAAATGATAATCTAAATGGTGTTGAAAGACCTGTTAGTTTTGATATAAAAAATATTGATAATGAAGAAATTGAAGTTGTACAATCTTTAGCAAAATGGAAGCGTATGGCTTTAAAGAAATATGGTATTAAAAGATTTAAGGGTTTATATACGGATATGAATGCGATCAGAAGAGATGAAGATCTTGATAATCTGCATTCATGCTATGTTGACCAATGGGATTGGGAGAAGGTTATTTATAAAGAAGATCGTAATCTAGATTTTTTAAAGGGTACTGTTAAAAGAATCATGAATGCGATCGTTGAAACAGAGTATGCCGTATATAAGAAATATCCTAATATTGAACCTAGTATTCAGGCTAATCCTTATTTTATTACCACAGAAGAATTAGAAGTAATGTATCCTTCTTTAACACCTAAACAAAGAGAAAAAGAAATCACCAGATTACATAAGACCGTATTTATTATGAAGATAGGTAAACCTTTGGCTAATGGTAAACCACATGATGGTAGAAGTCCAGACTATGATGACTGGGAATTAAATGGTGATCTATTAGTATGGTATGATTTATTTGATGATGCCGTTGAACTTAGCAGTATGGGAATTAGAGTAGATGCTCATTCTTTGCAAAGACAATTAATTGTTGCTGGATGTGAGGATAGAATGAATCTTCCTTTCCATAAAGCTTTGTTGAATAATGAACTTCCTTTGACTATGGGTGGTGGTATTGGCCAGTCGCGTTTGTGTTTAGTTATGCTTAAGAAAGCTCATGTTGGTGAAGTGCAGGCTTCAATATGGCCTGACGATCTAATTGAAGAATGTGTTAGTCAGAATATATATTTATTATAGGAGGATATATGATTAAGTTTGAAGATTTACAATTTGAACATATTAGTATAGAAGAAATAAAAGCTTATTTGGAGCCATTATTTGATAAATTAACAAAGGCTGGTAATGCTGATGAGTACTTAGATACTTTTAAAAAGATCAATGATTATCGTTTGCATGTTAGCACTAATGTTAATTTATTTCAGATCCATTTTAGTATTGATACTACTAATGATAAGGCAGTAGAAGAAGTGAATTACTGGGATGAGAATAGTCCTTTATATGAAGAACTTGTCAATCGTTTTTATAAGATCGTTATCAACAATCCTTATAAAGAAGAACTTATCGAGTATATTCCTAATGCTTTTTATGATATAGCTAATAATGCTTTATTAGCCTTTGATCCAAGGATCATGGAAGAAATTGCAGCTGAGAATAAATTAGTCAGTAAATATGGGGCATTAATGGCTGGTATTAGAGTTACTATTCGCAATGAAGAATATAATTTAAGTAGTGCTTCAAAATTTACTAGTAGTAAAGATCGAGTATTAAGAAAAGAAGCATATGATGCAATGGTTGAAGCTATTAGTACTAAGGAAGATGAAATAGATGATATCTACGATCAGTTAGTACATGTTAGAGATAAGATGGCTAAGAAGATGGGATATGATAATTATATCGATCTAGGTTATAAGCGTTTAGGTCGTACGGATTATGATCATCATGATCTGATTGCTTATCGTAAAGCTATTCTTGATTATGTTGTGCCTTGTAATAATAAATTAAGAGCGATGCAAGCTCAAAGACTTGGTCTAGATAAGTTAGATTATTATGATATCAATGTAGAATTTAAAGATGGTAATCCTAAAGTAATTGGGGATGCTGATGCATTAATTGAAGCAGCTTCTAGATTTTATAATGATCTTTCTAAAGAAACCGGTGAATTCTTTAATGAAATGAAAGAAGGAGCTTATTGGGATCTGTTAAGTAAGGCTAATAAACAAGGTGGAGGCTACTGTACGATATTGCAGGATGTTAAGATGCCATTTATCTTTGCAAATTTTAATGGTACTCAACAAGATGTAAATACACTAGTACATGAAGTTGGTCATTCTTTGCAATGTTATACTACAGCTAGAGCTAATAAGATGAATTTTACAGAAACGGAGTTTCCTAGCTATGAAGCTGCTGAAATCAATTCAATGGGTATGGAAATCTTTGCTTATCCATATTATGAATATTTCTTTGGAGAAGATGCTGATAAATATCGTTTTGTACATTTAAGTGAAACGATGACTTTTATTCCATATGGAACCTTAGTTGATGCTTTCCAGCATGAGATATATGCTCATCCTGATATGAGTAAAGAAGATCGTAAAGCAACATGGCGTAAACTGGAATTATTATATTGTCCAGAGCGTGAGTGCTTTGATCATAATAAGTATTTAAGTAAAGGTACTTACTGGTATCGTCAGGGTCATATCTTTAATACAGCTTTCTATTATATCGATTATACGATTGCTCAGGTTTGTGCTTTAGAGTTCTGGGTGCGTAATGAAGCACATGATGAAAATAGCTTTAATGATTATATGACTTTAGCTAGACTTGGTGGTAATTATTCTTTCTTGAAGCTATTGAAGAAGGCTAATTTAGAGTCACCTTTTGATCCTGAAGTGATCAAAAAGATCACTAATAAAGTAATGGATAAAATTAATAGTACGGATACTTCAAAATTTTAAAATAATTATTGACAAATAACAACTATTCTAGTATTATACTCTCGTTATCAATATACCATAGACAGTAACGGCGTATGCTTAATAATGTTACCGAGGTAGTGAATAGTTACATTACACTTTCAAACCCTTGCTATGTCTATGCCAGGGTTTTTTTATTTACATGCGTATATTGAAGACAAAATACGGAGGTAAAGCAATGAATCAAGCGGTATTAGAAGCGAAGAAACAAGCAGTTGCTGAAGTTAGCGAGAAGTTTAAAGCTTGCGGTTCTGCAGTTGTTGTTGAGTATCGTGGATTAACTGTTGCTGAAGTTACTGAATTAAGACGTGCATTAAGAGCTGAAGAAGTTGAAATGAAGGTTTATAAAAACTCAATTACATCTAGAGCTGCCCAAGATGCTGGATTTGGTGAATTACAGGAACATTTAACAGGGCCAAACGCTGTTGCATTCTCTAAAGATGCAGTTGCGCCAAGCCGCGTCTTAGCTAAGTTTGCTAAGAAACATGAAAATTTGGTTCTTAAAGGTGGCGTTGTTGAAGGCAAAGTCGTTGACGTAGACACTATTAAAGAACTATCTAGCTTGCCAAATAGAGAAGGTATGTTAAGTATGTTATTAAGCTGCTTACAGTCACCTATCAGAGGTTTTGCTTGTGCAGTTAAGGCAGTTGCTGATGCAAAAGCAGAAGGATCTGAAGCAAGCACAAATGAAGAAGCTGCTACAGTTGCAGCCGGTGAATAATTAGGAGGAAAGTAAAAATGGCAAAATTATCACATGAAGATATTCTATCTTATTTAGAAGAAGCTACAATTCTTGAACTTAATGATTTAGTTAAAGCTATCGAAGAAAAATTCGGTGTTACTGCTGCTGCTCCAGTAGCTGTTGCTGCAGCTGCAGAAGAAGCTGCTCCACAAGGACCTACAAGCTTCACAGTAGTATTAACTGCTCCTGGTGATAGCAAAGTTGGTGTTATTAAACTAGTTAGAGAAATCACTGGTTTAGGCTTAGTTGATGCTAAGAAATTAGTTGATGGTGCTCCAGCTACTATTAAAGAAAATGTACCAGCTGAAGAAGCAGAAGCTCTTAAGAAGAAACTTATGGATGCTGGCGCTAGCGTTGAATTAAAATAATTTAAGTTAGCTAAAAAAGAATTTAAAAAGCCGAAACTTATGTTTTGGCTTTTTGCCTAAAAGGAGATTAACTATGAGTCACTATTTTACTGACAATAATAATCTTAAATCAAACCGGAAGGATATATCTTTCCGGTTTTCGGGCATTGATTTTACTTTTACTACCGATATCGGTGTATTTAGTAAAACCGAGGTGGACTTTGGTACCTGGGTTTTACTGGATACTCTTAAAGATATGGATCTTAATGGCAAAGTGTTAGACCTAGGGTGTGGTTATGGGGTAGTTGGTGTTGTTATTAATAAGTTATTTAATAATACTGATGTGTTAAGTGTCGATGTTAATAGTCGAGCAGTTGAGCTTGCTAGAGTTAATTATCTTAATAATCATGTCAAAGGAAACTGTATGGTTTCTAATATATATGAGAATGTAAATGATACCTTTTCATATATCATTACTAATCCACCAATTAGAGCTGGCAAAGCCGTTATTTATGAAATGTTTGAGAAAGCTTATGATCATTTAGATAAAGATGGTGAGCTTTGGGTAGTTATTAGGAAACAGCAGGGTGCAAATAGTGCTGTAAAGAAGATTACAGAAGTATTTGCCAACTGTGATATTGTTAGAAAAGAAAAAGGTTATTATATTTTAAAAGCTATTAAATAATTGACAATTTGACAGTCTTTTGATAATATAATAAATTGCAAACAAGTCTAAATTTTAAGGGTGTATTTTGCCCTTTTTAGGCGTTATAAATGAGAAAGGATGGCATTCATGACTAAAAAACAGACATACCGCGTAGTGCAATTAGGAAGCAAAGCTACAAGAAGAGATTATTCAAAAGTCAGTGGTGAATTAGAACTTCCTGATTTAGTCGAGATTCAAACAGCGTCATTTGAATGGTTCATGAAAGAAGGAATTAGGGAAGTATTTGAAGATATCTATCCTATTACAAACTTTAGTGAAAATATTCGTTTGAAATTTTTGGACTACGAATTTGGAGAGCCAAAATATAACGTAAGTGAGTCAAAGTATCGTCAGACTAATTATTGTGCTCCATTAAAAGCAAAAATGGAATTAGAAATGTACGATATGGAAACAGGAGAAGTTTATTCTAAGTGGGAAGATGTATTCTTAGGGGATTTCCCTATTATGACAGATACTGGTACTTTTATTATTAATGGTGCCGAAAGAGTTATTGTTTCGCAAATCGTAAGATCTCCAGGTGCTTATTTTGATATTATTTCTGAAGATAAGACTGGTAGAGATACATATGCATCTGAACTTATTCCTAGCCGTGGTACTTGGTTAGAATTTATGAGCGATGCTAAGAAAGTAGCATTGGGTCGTATTTTAAATGTTTCTATTGATAGAAAACGTAAGATTTTAAGTACCGTTTTATTTAAGGCTATTGGTTTGAGTTTAAATCTTTTCAATGGTGAAGATGGCTTTGATACAACAGATATTAAGAAATTCTTGGCTTCTTTAGGTTTAGAGGCTTTTGATGATGTTGTAGTTGAAGGTGAACCAAGAGAATTCTTGAATTTATATATGATGCTTTATACTGCCATTTTTGGTAATTATGAAGAAATTAAGAATACATTACAGGCTGATAAGGTAAAGACTACTAATGATGCCTTATTGTATATTTATGAAAACCAAAGATCTGATGAAGTTCCTACATTAGATGGATCATTTAACTTGATGAATGCCAAGTTCTTTGATTATCGTCGTTATGATTTAACTAAAGCTGGAAGATATAAGCTTAATAAGAAGTTAAATATTATTGATAGAATGGAACATAACTATCTTGCAGATGATATTTATTCTGCAGAGGGTAATTTATTATATAAGAAGGGTACAAAGATTACCAAAGTTGAAAGAAATGCTTTAAGACCTGAATTAAATAAAGGTATCATGGCATTTGCAGTACCTTTCAATCATCGTTTCTCTCATCCTGTTACATGCACTATGCAAACTAGCTGGACTAGTGCTTTAGTTGGTAGAATTTTGGCTACTGATCTAGAGGGTAGTGAAGTTAATATGGAACAGGGTACTGTTATTACTAGTGAAGATGTAGCTAGAATTGCTAAGGAATTTAGTGAAGTAACAGTATATGCTGGTATTATTGCAAATGGTGTAAAAGTTAATAGTAGTAATGTTAGAAGCGTCTTAAATTATGGTTCTAGATTATATACTATTGGTAGAGTTACGATCAATGGCAATGATTTAACTAATGATGAATTTGAAGCTGTTAGATATATTCCTGATGAAGATATTTATCCTGTTACTAGTGAAAATGAAGAATTTATCGTTAATTGTGCAGCTAATAATGATGTTACTATCTGGCTTGTTGGTGCTTGTGTACAGAAAGTTAATATTCAAACAGAAGATGGCTTTGTTGTTAAGGCATTAGGTAATGACCCATTAAATACTAAGAAGACAATTTGTATTTCTGATATGTATGCTTTATATAGCTATCAGTTAAATATGTTAGATGGTGTTGGTTCAGTAGATGATATCGATATGTTAGGTAATCGTCGTATTAGAACAGTTGGTGAATTGATTCAGAATCAGTTTAGAATTGGTTTATCAAGAATGGAAAGAGTTGTTAAGGAAAGAATGTCTATTGCTGAAATTAGTGCATTGACTCCTAAGCAATTAACTAATATTCGTCCATTGACTGCTGCTATTAAAGAGTTCTTCTCTAGTTCACAGTTATCTCAATTTATGGACCAGCAAAACCCATTAGCTGAACTTACTAATAAACGTCGTATTTCAGCTTTAGGACCTGGTGGTTTAACTAGAGAACGTGCGGGATTTGAAGTTCGTGACGTACATAACTCTCACTATGGTCGTATTTGTCCTATTGAAACACCAGAAGGTCCAAACATTGGTTTGATCTCTAACTTGACTACATATGCTAGAGTTAATGAATATGGCTTTATTCAGACTCCTTATCGTATTGTTGAAAAGGGTGGTATCGTTACTGATAAAGTTGTTTATTTATCAGCTGATGAAGAAAATGATTATGTTATTGCCCAAGCCAATGAAATCGTTGATGGCAAGTTAACACAAGAAAAAGTCGTTGCTCGTATTGCCGGTGAAACTGTTATGGCTGATCGTGATACGATCGAATTGGCTGACGTTAGTCCTAAGCAGATCGTTTCTGTTGCGACTGCTTGTATTCCATTCTTGGAAAACGATGACTGTACTCGTGCCTTAATGGGTGCTAACATGCAGCGTCAGGCGGTACCTTTATTAAGACCAAATTCTCCATATGTTGGTACTGGTATTGAGCATCGTATTGCTAGAGATGCTGGATCTGGATGTGTTGCAACTGGTGATGGTGTTGTTTCATATGTTGATGCCGATAAGATCATCGTTAAAGAAGAAAATGGTGAAAAACTTTATCGTTTGACAAAGTTTACAAGAAGTAATGCTGGTACATGTTTGAATCAGCATCCTATCGTTGAAGATGGTGAACATGTTAAACGTGGTGACATTTTAGCTGATGGACCTTCAATGCAAAATGGTGAATTGGCATTAGGTCAAAATGTTACTATTGCTTTCATGACATGGCATGGATATAACTATGAAGATGCAATCATCATGTCTGAAAGAATGGTAAGAGAAGATGTTTATACTTCAATTCATATTGAAGAATATGAAATTGAATGTCGTGAAACTAAGTTAGGTGAAGAAGAAATTACTCGTGATATTCCTAACGTTAGTGAAAATAGTTGCCGTTTCTTAGATAGCAGAGGTATTGTAATGCCTGGTGCTGAAGTTAAGGAAGGCGATATCTTAGTTGGTAAGGTTACTCCTAAGGGACAATCTGAAATCAGTCCTGAAGAGAAACTATTATTAGCTATCTTTGGTGAAAAGTCTCGTGAAGTTAGAGATAATTCATTAAAGGTTCCTCATGGTGGTGCTGGTATTGTTCAGTCTATCCGTATCTTTAAACGTAGTGAAGGACATGAGTTACCTCCAGGAGTTAATGAAGTAGTTAAAGTTTATATCGTTCAGAAACGTAAGATTTCTGAAGGTGATAAGATGGCTGGTCGTCATGGTAATAAGGGTGTTATTTCTAAGATATTACCTATTGAAGATATGCCATATATGGCTGATGGTACACCAGTTGATATTATGTTAAATCCATTTGGTGTTCCTTCTCGTATGAATATTGGACAAGTATTGGAAATTCACTTAGGTATGGCTGCTAAGGCTTTAGGTGTTAAGTTTGCGACTCCAGTATTTGATGGTATCACTAATGAAGAATTAAAGGATATCATGGCTGAAGCTGGTACTAGTCCTGATGGTAAGTATGTTTTACATGATGGTAGAACTGGTGAGGCTTATGATGAGAGAATTTCTGTTGGTGTAATGTATATGATCAAGCTTGCTCACATGGTTGATGATAAGTTACATGCTAGAGCTACTGGTCCATATAGTTTAGTTACTCAACAGCCATTAGGTGGTAAGGCTCAAAACGGTGGTCAAAGATTTGGTGAAATGGAAGTTTGGGCTCTTGAAGGTTATGGAGCTGCACATACATTACAGGAGATCTTGACTATTAAGTCTGATGATATTATTGGTAGAACTAAGACTTATGAGTCTATTATTAAGGGTACTGATATTCCTGAACCTGGTATTCCTGAATCATTTAGAGTATTGTTACATGAACTTCAGGCTTTAGCTATTGATGTTAAGATGCTTGATGATGAAGGTAATGAAGTTGATATGAAGAAGCTTGAAAAAGATGATATCAATGAAGAGATCAAGATGGAAAAAGGTAAGGAATTTGTTGAACAGGAAGTAGCTGTTGATGTTGAAGATATTGTGGATAACGACGATGATGACATTGAAGAAGCTGCAGCTGTTGGCTTTGATGAAGAATAAGGGAGGGCTTATAGATGAATATTAATAAAATTAGCGCAATGCAAATTGGATTAGCATCTCCTGAAAGAATTCATGAATGGTCTCATGGAGAAGTTAAAAAACCAGAAACTATCAACTATCGTTCACAAAAACCTGAAAGAGATGGTTTATATTGTGAAAGAATATTTGGTCCTAGTAAAGACTGGGAATGTAGCTGTGGTAAATATAAGAAAGTTAGATATGAAGGCGTAGTTTGTGACAAGTGTGGCGTTGAAATTACTAAGAGTAGTGTTAGACGTGAAAGAATGGGTCATATTGAATTAGCTGCTCCGGTTGCTCATATCTGGTATTTACGTGGTATTCCTAGCAGAATGAGTTTATTGTTGAATATTACTCCTAAACAGCTTGAAGAAGTAGTATATTTCGTTAGTTGGGTTGTTACTGATCCAGGTGATACTAATTTAGCTTATAAACAGATTCTTTCTGAAAGAGAATATCGTGAGAATAATGCTATTTATGGTATTGGAAGTTTTACTGCTCAGACTGGTGCTGAAGCTGTTAAGACTTTACTTGAACAGGTTGATCTTGAAAAAGAACATAAACTTATCGTTGAAGAATTAGAGAATGCTAGTGGTGATAAACGTAAAAAGTTAATTAAGCGTTTAGAGACTATCGATGCATTTAGAAATAGTGATAATAAGCCTGAATGGATGGTATTAACAGCATTACCTGTTATTCCACCTGATTTAAGACCTATGTTACAGCTAGATGGTGGCAGATTTGCTACATCTGATTTAAATGATTTATATCGTCGTGTTATTACTCGTAATAACCGTTTAAAGAAATTATTAGAATTAGGTACTCCTGCAATTATCGTTCAAAATGAAAAACGTATGTTACAGGAAGCTGTTGATGCTTTAATTGATAATGGTAGAAGAAGTAAACCTATTACTGGAGCTGGTGGTAGAGCATTAAAGTCTTTATCTCATAGCTTAAAGGGTAAACAAGGTAGATTTAGACAGAACTTATTAGGTAAGCGTGTTGACTTCTCTGGACGTTCAGTTATTGCGGTAGGACCAGATTTGAAGATGTATCAATGTGGTATTCCTAGAGAAATGGCTATTCAGTTATATAAACCATTTGTTATTAACGAGATCGTTAATCAGGGTATAGCTAGTAACCATAAGACAGCTGAAAAATTAATTGAAAGACAGGATGCAAGAGCGTGGGATGTTGTTGAACAGGTTATTGATCATCATCCAGTGTTCTTAAACCGTGCACCTACATTACATAGATTAGGTATTCAGGCATTTAAACCTAAATTAGTTGAAGGTAGAGCTATTCGTCTTCATCCATTAGTATGTACAGCATTTAATGCTGACTTCGATGGTGACCAGATGGCTGTGCATTTACCTTTAAGTGAAGAAGCTAGAGCTGAAGCCGAAATCTTGATGTTAGGTTCTAATAACATTCTTTCTCCAAAAGATGGTAAACCTATCGTTACACCATCTCAAGACATGGTTCTTGGTAATTTCTATCTAAATATGGAAGAGACTGCTGAAGAATTTAGTAAGAAAGCTGATTTTATTGCATCACTTGGTGATGAAGAAAGTGCAGCTATGTGGAGAAGATTTGGTGAGAATGAGGGTCATATCTTCAAGAGTGTTGATGAAGTTATGATGGCTTATGATTCTAAGATCGTTCATTTACATACAAGAATTGCAGTTAAGGCTAGCAGTTTGAAGAAGTCTTGTTTTACTGAAAAACAGAATGATTCTTATTTATTAACTACTGTTGGTAAGATCATTTTCAATAGTATGTTCCCTAGTGATTTCCCTTATATTAACAATGTTACTAAAGAGAATTTATTGAGAACACCTGATAGTGATTTTGTTCCAATGGGAACTAATATTAAAGAAGAAATTGCTTCTAGACCTATTAATCCTGAATTAAAGAAGAAGAATTTAGGACAGGTAATCGCTGAAGTATTTAATAAATATGGTACTGAAGGATCAAGTGATATTCTAGACGCTATTAAGGATATGGGATTTAAGTATTCTACAGTAGCTGGTATGACAGTATCATTTGCGGATATCAATGTTGCACCTAATAAACAGAAATATGTTGATGAAGGTAAAGCAAAAGCTGATGAGATCCATATGTTACTTGAAAGAGGTTTATTAACTCCTCAAGAATGGGAAAGACATTTCTCTGCTATCTGGGATAGTATCAAGAAACAGATCGGTAGTTCATTGATGTCAAGTTTACCTCGTATGAATCCTATTAACATGATGGCTGTATCTGGTGCCCGTGGTAATGAATCACACTTTACACAGTTAGCTGGTATGCGTGGTTTGATGGCTAGACCTACACAGTCTAAGAGTAAAAAAGGCTATCAGCCTTCAGTTATCGAAGTTCCTATCTACTCATGCTTTAGAGAAGGTATGACAGTGTCAGAGTTCTTCATTGGTACACATGGTGTTAGAAAAGGATTAACTGATACTGCATTAAAGACTGCTGAATCTGGATACTTAACAAGACGTCTAGTAGATGTTGCTCAGGATGTTATTGTTAATGAAGAAGATTGTGGTACTGATAAGGGTTATTTAGTAGAAGATATTATTGACCAGAAGAACAATTCAGTTATCGAATCTTTATATGATAGATTAGTTGGAAGATTTACTAAAGATGAAGTAGTAGATCCAAATACTAAAGAAGTAATTGTTGGTGCTGATACTTATATGGATGAAGCTACGGCTCAAAAGATCGTCGATGCAGGTATCACACAGGTATATATTAGAAATACTTTCACTTGTGAATGTAAGACTGGTGTCTGTGTTAAGTGTTATGGTAAAAACATGGCAACTGGTAAGATCGTAGAAGCTGGTGAAGCTGTAGGTATTATGGCTGCTCAATCTATTGGTGAACCAGGTACACAGTTAACAATGAGAACATTCCATACTGGTGGTGTTGCCAGTGGTAATGATGGTGATATTACTCAAGGTTTACCAAGAGTTGAAGAGTTATTCGAAGCTAGATGTCCAAAACGTGTAGCCGTATTAGCAAAGATCTCTGGTGAAATTACTGATATCTATGAATTAGAATCTAAGACAGGTATGATCGTTGTAGTTTCAAATGAAACTGAATCAATTGAACATAAATGTGATTTAACTCAGACTATTAGATCTTGGTTAAAGGTTGGTTCTAAAGTACAGGCTGGTGAAAAATTAACTGAAGGACAGGTTGCTCCTAAGGAATTATTAGCTGTAGCTGGTGTACAGGCAGTACAAAACTATATCTTAAAAGAAGTTAAGAAAGTATATGCTGCTCAAGGTATTGAAATTAGTGATAAGCACATCGAAGTAATGATCAGACAGATGTTAAAGAAAGTTATCATTACTGATGGTGGTGATTCTGGATTGAGTATTGGTCAAACTATTAGCTTATATCAGATGACTTTATTAAATGAGAAATTATTTGATGAAGGAAAGGTTCCTGCTAAATTTGGTCCAGTATTATTAGGTATTTCTAAAGCTTCAGTTGAAACAGATTCATTCTTATCTGCTGCATCTTTCCAGGAAACAACTAAAGTATTAACTGATGCCGCTATTAAGGGTAAGGTTGACCACTTAGCTGGTATTAAGGAAAATGTAATTATTGGTAAGCTAATTCCTGCTGGTACTGGTAGTCATTTCGAAAGAGAGACTAACAAACAGGTAGAAGTTAGAGCTGAAGAATTAAAAGAAGAAAGAAGAGAAAGAAATGATAAACCAGAAGTAACTCCTTTACCAAAAGAAGTATTAGAAAATGGTAGAGATAGTGAAACAGGAGATATCATTACTTCTGAAGATATTGATGATTTATTAGACTAATAACATAAATTATAAGACTTAGCATATTGCTAGGTCTTTTTTTTCGGTTATATAAAAAAATTTTAATATAACCGCATTCTAACTTCTATATAACTTGATATTCATAATATTTAAGCGTAAAAAGGAAAGAAGATTATGAAAAAACTGCTTAGTTTATTAATAGTATTGCTGATGGCATTACTAGTAATCATTCCAGTTAGTGCTAATAGTGATCCTAGTCCTACGCAAGATCCTGTGGTAGTAGAAGAGGAGGAAACTCCTAAGGCTGCTAAGAAAAAGGATAACACAGCGATATATGTGTCGGGATTATTCATTATTGCAATCATTGTAATGATTAGCAATTATCAAATTAATATTAAAACAAAACCTTGTGAGTTAAGTATTAGTAATATTACTGATAATGGTGATGGTAGTTATACCGTTATGTGTACATGTACTAATCCTAATCGTAAAGAGGTCAATGTTAAAGATAACAGTTTAAGGGTTATCGATGGTTCAGCCATTATCTTACAGAATAATATGAGTAAGAATTTAAAACCAAATAGTAAAGAAGATTGCTTAATAGCAGTTGTCAATGAAGAATCGAAACTAGAATGGCAAGTTGATGATCAAAAGATGATTATAAGTGGAAAAGTTATAAAAGAAGGAGAAAAGTTATGAAAACTAAAAAGCAATTAATAAAAACCGTAGTTAGAACTATTAAGTCTATCTTAGCTACTGTTTTATTACTTACTTGTATCGAGTATTTCCCTACTATTGCAAGTGCTGAAGGCGAAGATGCAGGTACAGCTAACGAAACAATTAGTGAATATGGATCAGCAGAATTAGCTGAAGCTGCTGAACAATCACAAGAAGGTTCAAC
>JALEVB010000204.1 GCA_022780745.1 Erysipelotrichaceae bacterium | reverse complement strand
GTATCGGGTTCTGGACAGGCAGCACTAACGATGCCGATTATGGCACCATTAGCTGACCTTGTGAATGTTTCAAGACAGACAGCCGTTGTAGCCTTCCAGCTTGGTGATGCCTTTACCAACATGATTGTACCGACTTCGGGAGTATTGCTTGGAGCATTGGCTGCCGCAAAACTTGAATGGGGCAAATGGGCTAAGTTCCAGATTAAGTTCCAGGCATTACT
This sequence comes from Erysipelotrichaceae bacterium, assembly GCA_022780745.1. Lineage (GTDB taxonomy): Bacteria > Bacillota_I > Bacilli_A > Erysipelotrichales > Erysipelotrichaceae > JALEVB01. The sequence goes on along the minus strand of JALEVB010000204.1, from coordinate 7,552 downwards.
GTTTATCATGGCAACCATTACCATGGTAATAGCCGTAATGATTGGCTTATCTTAAATAATATATGAAAATGACCGTTGTTTAGCGGTCATTTTATCTGGTTTAGAATATTCATCAGACTTTCGTAGGTCGCTTCCTTTGAAAGTCTTTTTAATAGACTATCATTTACTAAAAGCTTGCTTAGTTTTATATAATAATCAGAAATTTCTGGATCTTCTTTCTTAGACAGGGAAATCATAATGACAATCTGTACTTTTTTATCACCCCATACTACTGGTTTATCTAACAATGCAACACTGGTAAAAGTGTCTTCAGTACACTGGCTGTAGGGATGAGGCAGGGCTACGCCATTAGCAAAAGCGGTAGAAAAACTTTCTTCTCTTTTCCAGATCAGTTCTTCAAAATTATCAGGAAGTTTATATATTTTACTTGCCTTATCTATCAGAAAAGATATGATTTCTTTCTGAGTATTCAGTTTCAATTCTTTAAAGAAGAGATCCTTTGGAAAGAATCTTTTCAGAGAACTATTGCCGTCGATACTGGATTCTATGCGCATAGCTTCGTTAGTATCCAGAATAAAACCAGTTTCAATTACCGGTACCGGAACAGGTTCTAAGATTGGTACAGTAGTAAAAATTAGATCAATGTTCTCAAAATTCTGATACTTGAGATTTGTGGCATCAATACAGATGAGTTCATTAATCCACTGTCCAAATTTCTGGCGGTACTGATGTTCCAGCAGTTTGGCGGTACCTCTTCCGGTTGCACAGACCGGAATGATGTTTCGTTTTCTTGTATCTGCATATCTTTTTTCCATTGATAAATTGATATGAAGCGCTAAAAAACCAATCTCATCTCTTAAATCTTTGTCAGAAAAATTTTCCGTTAGTTCTATGGAAAAACGTTTCCTTGAATAGGAAAATTAATTAAATATAATAAAATTGTAAAACGGTTATAAAAATGAGATTAAGAGAAAGAGAAATAAAAGTAATCCAAATAATAAAGGAACATCCTTATGTCACATCTAGAGAAATAGCTGATTATTTAAAACTATCTGAAAAAACCGTACGTTCAGTTATAAATAGTCTTATCAGCGATTTTGGAGTAGCTATTAAATCTAAAAGGGGTGTTGGCTATTATTTGAATGTTGAAGAATATAATAAGTTGGAATCGATTTTTAATAACAGTATTACAATCCCATCCGGAAAAGAAGAGAGAGAAATAGAATTGATAAAGCTGTTTGTTGAGAATTGTTTTCCTAAGTCATTAGAGGAATTGTGTGACCGGTGGTATATTTCTGAAAAAACATTATCAAATGATTTGAATAACATAAAATCGATATTGTCTAAGTACAATTTAATAATTGAGAAAAATAGAAGATCTAGTTATGAATTGATAGGTGATGAATTTGATATAAGAAATTTGTGCAATGATTATGGTGTTTATAAACACGAAGGAATTGTTAATAGGTCCTTTATCAGAACGGTAATTATAGAAGAAGCAGGAAAAATGAATTGTTCGTTCTCGGATATTATAATTGAATTATTAACAAATCATATTCAGATTTCTATTGCCAGAATAAAAAATGGCTTTGTAATAAATAACCCGATTGATCAGATTAATCTAGAAAATACTATAGAGTTCGATTTATCTACTAATATATTAAATAGAATAAGTAAGGAATACGACATCATATTTCCTTTATATGAGAGAAAATATATTTCTTATCATGTCGTGGGTAAAGAATTTAGAAAACAAAATTCTAGCATCTCGCTTACTGACGAAACAGAGAAACTTGTTAATGAATTATTATTACTGATTAATACAACTTTTGATATTGATGTAATATGTGATCTTGAATTTAGAATCGCGCTAGGTTTGCACTTAGAGCAATTATTAAAGAGAATTCAATATGGAACGCAAGTAAAAAATCCGCTTTTAAACGATATTAAATTTAAATACCCTTATGCATATACTATGGCAAAAGTAGCGGCGACTTTAATACACAAAATAACAGGAAAAATAGTGATAGAGGATGAAGTAGGGTATATTGCATTATCGTTACAACTACTATTAGAAGGTATTAATAAGAAAAAAAGAGGAAAATATATTTTATTAGTGTGTCCTTTTGGTCAAACAAGCGCCAATTTGTTTAAATATAAATATTTGGAAGTATTTAGTGATCAAATTGAATCAATAGAAACTTCTAGCGTAGAAGGTGTGAAAAAATATGATTTGAATAGATTTGATTACATATTTACATTAGCACCGTTAGAGATAAAAACTAGTGTACCAATCTTAAACGCGAACTGCTTTTTAAACGAAACAACAATTAACGATATAAAGAATAGACTAAAAACTGATAATAAAGGCTTTAGTTATTTTGAAAATATAAAGTTTATTGATAGCTTAAACGCAAAAGATCGCGAAGAAGCTTTAAAAAAGATATGTAAAATTGTAAAAGATGACAACAATATCGAAGATGATTTGTATGAAAGGGTGAAAGCAAGAGAAAAAATTGCAAGTACTGATTATGCATATAAGACAGCGGTACCTCACCCTGATAGATTGCTTGTTGATGATACTTACATATGCATGGCCATTCTAGAAAAGCCAATTATGTGGGAGTTACAAGAAGTTTGTATTGTTGTATTGGTGCTTATTGGAAGGAGGGATAAGGATAAGGTTCAAGAATTCTATCAATTATTTGCGCAGTTTTTGATGGATGAGAATAAAGTGGATAAATTAATCAGAAGTCGTAGTAAAGAAAAATTATTAGAATTAATTAACAAAATGAAAGAGGATTAATAAATGGAAGATATTCAAACAATAGCCTTTAATATTATTCTGCATGCTGGAGAGAGTAAAAATTATTCGTTTCAAGCAATGCAAAGTGCTAGAAATGGAAGATTTTTAGAAGCTGAAGAATTATTAAAGATGGCGAGTAAAGAATTAAATGAAGCACATCAAGTTCAAACCGATTTGTTAGTAAATGAAGCAAAAGGTGAAAAGGTGAATTTAAGTGTAATATTTGTTCATGCTCAAGATCATTTATCAATGGCGATATTTGCAAAAGATATGGCTGTTGAATACGTTGAAGGATTTAAATTAATGTATAAAAAATAGGAGATAAAAGATGAAGATTATGTTAGCTTGTGCGGCAGGTATGTCAACAAGTATGCTTGTTGAGAAAATGAAATTAGCTGCAAAAGAATTAAACGAAGAACATACAATATGGGCTGTTTCAGTTGAAGGTGTAGAAAGCGAGGTTGATAATTGTGATTGCATATTGCTAGGACCACAAGTGCGCCTTCAAAAAAACAATATTTTAAAAATAGCCAAAAATGTCCCAGTTGAAGTAATAAATCCAAGTGATTATGGAAGACAAAATGGGATGGCAGTTCTTGAATTTGCTAAAAAATTAGTAACAGAAAAAGGGGAATAAAATGTCAAATAATAAAAGTAGTTTTTTAAATAAAATGACAGCTTGGTTTGAAAAATGGCTTGGACCAATCGCTGAATTTACAAACACTAATATTTATCTAAGATCAATTAGTGATGCATTCACAATGCAAATGCCTTTAATTATTGTTGGCTCATTTGCATTATTATTAAATATTTTTATATGTTCTGGCACTGGACTAGCTAAGTATGAATCTCTTGCATGGCTAGCAAACTATGGAAGAGTTTTCTCTACAATTAATTATGCATGCATAAGCTGCATGGCTCTTTGGACATGTGTTTTAATAGCGTATAGTTTGGGTAAAAAGAAAGGATTAAAACCTGAGTTTTGTGCCGTTCTTTCTGCGCTATGTTTCTTGATATTAACAAACCAAGAAAATATTGGCGGTAATTTAGGAGCTTCTGCACTATTTTTAGGTTTTTTTGTAGGTATTTTATCTATTATCTTATACGGAAAATTAATGAGCTATGAAAAGATTAAAATCAAAATGGATGCCTCAGTGCCACCTATGATTGCAGGTAGCTTCAATTCGTTAATTCCTGTAGCAATTACATTACTATTTTTTGGGCTTATTGCTGGTGTTCTTTATGGAACTACTCAAATGTATTTGAACGACATCATTTACAAATTAATTCAAGTTCCATTTAATCAAGTTGTTGGTTCTCAATTAGGGGTAAGCATTATTATAATTTTATCTCAATTATTATGGTGGACGGGAATTCACGGCCATATGGCAATGAATGTTGTGGCAAAACCTGTTAGACAGGCAGCTATTGCAGCAAATATGGAAGCTATAGCAGCTGGACTTTTGCCAACACAATGGTACACACTAGCTTATGTTCATACTTTTACTAACTTAGGCGGTGGTGGTGTTGTAATATCGCTTGCAATTGCAATACTACTATTCTCAAAGAGAAGCGATAGAAAAGATATCACGAAAGTATCCATGATTCCTCTTATCTGTGGGATTTCAGAACCGATGGTGTTTGGATTGCCTATTATGCTAAATCCAATATATATTATTCCTTTTGTACTAACACCATTAATTTGTGGAAATATTGGCTATTATGCACTAACAAGTGGTTTCTTAACACCAAGTTATGTCGAATCTATTCCTGGCATGCCTATGTTTATTCAACAGTTCTTAGCTTATAGTGGTCAATGGCAAGCAATCGTATTAACTATAGTGGTGATTTTGATTGGTGTAATTATTTATACTCCTTTTGTATTAATTGATAACGCGCAGGCAAAGAAAGAGGAAGAAGTCAGCGATGCCATTTAATGATGATTTCCTATGGGGTGGCGCCGTAGCTGCCAATCAGTGGGAAGGATCTTATGACATTGATGGTAAAGGCTTAAGCATTGCCGATGTCCAGACAGCCGGAGCCCATGGAGTACCAAGAGAAATTCATGACTATATCCATGAAGGAGTATACTACCCAAGCCACGATGGCATTGATACTTATCATCGCTACAGAGAAGATATCGCATTGTTTAAGGAAATGGGCTTTAAATGTCTACGTTTCTCGATTAACTGGCCAAGAATCTATCCTCAGGGTGATGAAGATAAACCAAATGAAAAAGGTTTAGAGTTTTACGATAAGTTTATTGATGAACTATTAAGAAATAATATTGAACCGGTTATTACCTTATCTCATTATGAAACACCATTATATCTGGTAGATCATTATGGTAGCTGGCGAAACAGAAAACTGATTGATTTTTTTGAGAATTACTGTCGAACAGTATTTGAAAGATATAAAGGTAAAGTCAGATACTATATGACCTTTAATGAAATCAATGAAACCATGAACAAGAAAGAACCATTCTTCCAGGCAGGTTTAAGATTTAAAGAAGGCGAAGATTCAAATAGCGTAAAAGTAATTGCCTCACATAATATGTTCCTGGCTTCTGCAAAAGCTGTAAAACTGGCTCATGAAATTGATGCAGGCATTAAAGTAGGATGCATGGTTCAGTATCCAACTACCTACGCCAAGACTGCCGCACCGCAAGATCAAATGGCACAAAGATTCCAGATGATGCCTAACTGGTACTATACCGATGTAATGGCCAAGGGTTTTTACACTAATCTCTGTAAGGCGCAGCTTAAGCGTCTGAATGTGAACTTTGAAGTAAGTGAAGAAGACGCAAAACTGTTAAAAGAAGGTACAGTCGACTATATTGCCTTTAGTTACTATTTCTCTTCTACAGCCAGATGCGATGATACCAGTGACTGTATTGTCAAAAGAGATAATCCCTATCTGGAAAGAAATGACTGGGACTGGCCAATTGATCCAATCGGCTTAAGAGTAGCTTTAAATGAACTATATGACCGCTACCAGATGCCGCTGTTTGTGGTAGAAAACGGCTTAGGTTTAGATGAACATCCAGATGAATCAGGTACTATCAATGATTACAAACGTATAGAATTCCTGAAAAATCACATCATAGAGCTCAAGAAAGCAGTAGAGGAAGATTATGTAGACCTTATTGGCTATACTACCTGGGGACCAATCGATCTTATTTCGGTAGGTACTGGTGAAATGAAGAAGCGCTACGGTTTCATCTATGTTGATAAAGATGACAGAGGAAATGGAACCTTATCAAGAAGCCGTAAGAAATCCTTTGACTGGTATAAAGAAGTAATTGCCTCTAATGGTGAAAACTTATAAGAATTTTACAAAAGAACAGATATGATATCTGTTCTTTTGTTAGCTTTTATGATTTAATATATACGAGGAGAAAAATACGATGACTAAAAGTTATAAGATTCTTACGTTACTTTATTTTTCAGCTGGTATATGTTCTGTAATAAGCACCCTGTTAAACTTTGTACACGGCAACATCACAAATGGTGTAATAATGTACATCTGTTCAATGCTGCAGTTTATGTGCGCATTACTCAATTATCAGCACATAAGGATAGATTAACGGTCTATCCTTTCTTTTTGATTTTTTGATTAAATATAATCATGAAAACAGCCAACTATTAATTTGTGACCATATGCAATTTCATCGCAGCGATATGTTTCTTCATATCTGGCTTTGGCAACCTGAGTCATGGCAAGATACTTATAGGCATTACCTTTGCAGTCTGCGCTTTTTACAGCTTTTGTCGGGAATTATTAACTATATAAGACACAAGAATTAAAGTATTTCTACAATATCACGATTTGTTTTGTAGTATGAGGATCTGGAAATCTTACTCTTTTCAAGGTAACCATTTTTTACCATGTTTTCCAGAACCTGTTTTCTTAGATATGTTGAATCGCTGATTTCAAGGTATTCGGCTATTTCCGATACTTTATGAGGTTTATGATAACAGAACGAGAGTACTTTTTTATCAAGTTCTGTTCCATCAGGAACTGGTAGAAAACTAAGCCCAGGTGCATAATCATTCACTACACCATTTACATACGTCATGTCAGGAAGCACCAGTGTAAAATGGTCCGATGAAGAATAGATATACGGTTTATGAGATTCATCGGCTTCTGCATACTCTTCAGTAATTTTATCAAAACCAGTTCCTGAAGCTTCCATTACATTGCAAGCTACAAGAACACCAGTAATCAGTTCATTTCTTCTTTTGGAGATTATTCCGGAAAGATCATAAGTCTTTCCTAGTTTTTCTCCTTTATAGACACTTCCAGGAGATGATATTTCCAGACGGTCTTTAAACATATCAACTGTAATCTGTGTCCCATCCAGATAATAATCGCGATGAGCAACGGCATTAATGACACCTTCAAATAGAGCTCTAGCGGGATAAGAATCAATGTTGATACGACTACTATCTTGTTTTATCATCGAATGATTCATGCGCTGATTAACGAAATCCATCATATATTCAACGGTAGATGTAATATTACCGTTAAACTTGTTTATAGTAACAATTCTTTCACTGCCTTTATTAAAACCGGAGAATACTGAACACTGTACTTCGGTTTTCCTGTCTTTGTAGTCATCCATAAACAACTTGGCTCCATTTGCCAGATAGCCTTCATCTGTTACAAAACCTAGCGAAAATAGTTCTTTCTCTTTTAAATCTTTGCCATCATTATGTTTTATGCAGAATTCATGCAAATCTGAAA
>JALEVB010000041.1 GCA_022780745.1 Erysipelotrichaceae bacterium | reverse complement strand
TAATGAATATTAGACCAGATGTTGCCAGGGTATTACAAAATGGTGAATTTATTGAAGTAGATCCTGGTGATGTTAATATTGGCGATATTATTGAAGTTAAGCCTGGTGAAAAGATTGCGTTGGATGGCATTATTATTGAAGGTGTTAGTTCATTGGATACTTCTAGTTTAACTGGTGAGTCTTTGTATCGTGATGTTAATGTTAATGATGAGGTTATTAGTGGCTGTGTTAATATTAGTGGTTTATTGAAGATCAGGGTTACTAAGAGCTTTTCTGATAGTGCTGTTAGCAAGATCTTGGATATGGTAGAAAATGCTAATAGTAAAAAGACAGAGAAAGAGAAGTTTATTACTAAGTTTGCTAAGGTTTATACTCCTATCATTGTTGTATTAGCATTGATAATTGTTATCGTTTTGCCTTTATTTAAGATATGTACATTAAATGAGGCTATTATGCGTTCTTGTAGTTTCTTGGTTATGTCTTGTCCTTGTGCTTTGGTTATTTCGATTCCTTTGGGCTTTTTCTCTGGTATTGGCGGATTAAGTAAGAAGGGTATATTAGTTAAGGGCAGTAATACTATTGAAGCTTTAAGCAAGGTTGAACATGTTGTTATGGATAAGACTGGTACTTTGACTACTGGTAAGTTCTATGTTGCTAAGATAATTGGTGATGATGAGTGTGTTAAATTAGCTGCTTATGCAGAGGCTAATAGTAATCATCCTATTGCTTTAAGTATTGTTGATTATTATGGTCAAAGTGTTGATAAAAATAAAATAGAAGATGTTTTAGAGATTGCAGGGCATGGATTAGTTGTTAAGAGTAGTTTTGGTACTATTTATGCAGGTAATGCTAAACTGATGGATAAATATCAGATAAGTTATGATCATATTGATGAAGCTGGTACTTTGGTTTATGTTGCCTTAGATGGCAGATATATAGGTACGATCGTTATTCAGGATAAGATCAAAGATGATAGTAAACAGGCTATTAGTGCTTTGAAGAAGATGAATGTTAAGACCTATATGTTAACTGGTGATAGTAAAAAGGTTGCGGATGATGTTGCATCTAAATTAGGTATTGATAAAGTCTATGCTCAGTGTTTGCCAGATGATAAGGCAAATGTGGTAAAAGAAATCAGTAACAATGGTACGGTATGTTTTGTTGGTGATGGTATCAATGATGCTTTAGTATTGACATTAAGTGATGTTGGTATTGCTATGGGTGGTTTAGGTAGTGATGCTGCTATTGAAGCTAGTGATGTGGTTATTATGGATGATATGGTCTCTAAGATCAGTTATGCAATAGCTAAGGCTAAAAAAACCATGTTTATTGTTAATGAGAATATCTATGGTGCGATTGGTGTTAAAGTTATAGTCTTATTATTGGGATTGTTTGGATTTATTAATATGTGGCTAGCTATTTTTGCGGATGTTGGTTTAGCTATGATTTGTATCTTGAATGCTACTAGATTATTAAAAAAATAATAGTATATTTTTTGCCACAGCTTATGTGGTTTTTTTATTTTGCTTAGTGTAAAATAATGCTATGAAAAGATTGGTTGTAATTTTAATTTGCATATTTTTAATATTAGTTAGTTTTTTAAGTGTAAAAGCTGAGGAAACAGAAGTGCCTGAAGATGTTGTTGTGGATACTTTGGGTATTAGTGCGCCTTCAGCTATTTTAATTGATGCCAAGTCACAAATGATTTTATATGAAAAAGATGCTTATGCTAAATTGTATCCTGCTAGTATTACTAAGATCTTAACAGTATATCTGGCATGTGAGAATTTAGATCCTAATCAGATCATTACCTGTTCTTCTAGTGCTATTTATGGTTTTGATCGAGCTAGCAGTCATATCTTTCTAGATGTTGATGAGCAAATCGCTGCAATTGATCTGATGTATGCTGCAATTATGGAAAGTGCTAATGATGCTAGCTGTGTATTGGCGGAAGCGGTTAGTGGTTCTATTGATGAGTTTGTTAAATTAATGAATGATACTGTTGCTAAGTGGGGATTGACTAATACCCATTTTGCTAACCCTCATGGCTTAAATGATGAAAATCATTATACCTGTGCTTATGATATGGCTATTATTACTAAGAATGCTATGAGTAATGAATTGTTTAAAGAGATATTTGGTAATGTTAGCTGGCAGGTTGAACCTAATAATAAACAAAAAGATGTCAGATATTTTTCTACGGGCAATTATATGTTAAAACCTAGTGAGTTTTATTATGAATATGCTACTGGTGGTAAGATCGGATATACCAAAGATGCTGGTTATACCATGGTTACAACAGCTTCTAAAGATAATATGGATATGATTGCCGTAGTGATGAATTGTGAAAAAAGTGAGGATCGCTATACTTCGACTAGAAAGATGTTTGATTATGGTTTTAGTCATTATAAGACGGTTGTTTTAGATGGTAATGATATTGGTACTAAAGAAGTAGAGATCTATAGCGGACGTTATCTTTGGGCTAAGGCGACTTTTAGCGTTGATGTTAGTTTTAATGTGTTATTGCCTTCTGACAAGGATGATGCAAGTGTTAGTTATGATATTGAAGTAAAGGATGATAAAGATCCTGATCTTATTAACGCTTATGTGGTTTTATATTTAGATGGTGAAAGAATCGGAGAAGCTAAGATGGATAAAGATCTTGAAATTTATGATATTAGCTTTGAGAATACGACTGCTGCTATGATCAATAGGATCTTTGATTATTTCTGTATTGGGGTCTTGGCTTTGTTTGTAGGGTTTCATTTTTTATATATTTTAAGAAAATATTCGCATGGATAAGTAATATATTATACATTTTGTTTAGTATATATATGTTAAAAAATGGTTAAAAAAGGCTTAAATAAGCCTTTTTTGTTATATTGTGGAAAATTGGATAATTTATACATCTTGTTTGTATACCTTGACTTTCACAATTTCAACACATATAATAATACGTGCAGGAGGAATTCAAAAATGAAAAAATTATTTGCTTTATTATTAGCTGGATTAATGTTAGTAGGCTGCTCAAGTAATACTACTACAACTACTCCAACTGAAACTACAGAACCAGAAGCTACTGAAGAAACTACAACAACTGAAGAAACAACTGGTTCATTAAAATTAGGTGTTGGATCTGTTACTTCAATCAGTTCTGCTGATGCTACTGAAGATAAAGATGGTAAAGTACAATTCAATACTACTTATGCAAGCGTTGTATTAGATGGTGACGTTGTTGTTGCTGCTTATTTTGACGTAGCTCAAAATACTGGTAACTTTGGTACTGATGGTACTGTTACTACATTACCTGAAACTACTCCAACTAAGAAGGAAAAAGGTACTGACTATGGTATGAAATCAGTTTCTGATTTAGGTTTAGAAGTTGATGAACAAATGAACAACTTAGCTGCTTATATGGTTGGTAAGACTGTTGAAGAAGTATTAGCTACTCCAACAGAAAAAAGAGATGATGCTCATCCAGCTGTTCCAGCAGGTGAAGATCTAAAGACTACTGTTTCTATCAATATCGCTGATTACTTAGCTGCATTTGAAGTAGCTGCTAAGAATGCTGTTGAAGTTGAAGGTGTTGCTAGTGTTGGTACTGCAAGTGTTACTTCTTTAAGTGGTAGTGATGCTACTGAAGATAAAGATGGTCAAGTTCAAGCTAATACTACTTATGCTTTAGTTGGTTTAACTGAAGATGGAACTATCGCTTATGTATATTGGGATGTTGCTCAAAATGCTGGTAAGTTTGGTACTGATGGTGCTGTTACTGCTGCTGAAGCTGCTCCTACTAAGAAAGAAAAAGGCGATGATTATGGCATGAGATCTTCTTCTGAAATTGGTAAAGAATTATTCGAACAAGTTGAAGCTTTAGAAGAATACAGTACTGGTAAGACAGTTGCTGATGTATTAGCTACTCCAACTGAAAAGAAAGATGATCATCATACAGCTGTTCCAACAGATGAAGATCTAAAGACTAGCGTTACTATTAGCATCGGTGATTACTTAGCTGCTTTAGAAAAAGCTGCAGCAAATGCTACACCTATTGAATAGTTAAATAACAATAGCTTATTTAAAAATACAGTTTCTGATGAAACTGTATTTTTTTACATACTTCTTGAAGCAATGATGTCAATATCTAGGTCTAAGATGTTTTTGACGATTACTTCATTTATTTTAACTGGGGATGTTACTTCAACATCCTTTAATACTTTTAGTATCGCAAATATTTTGTCTTTTGGTACTGGCTTGCTTGATATGACTGGCAAACATTCATAGATTGCATTTTTGATCCTTATGGTGGTTGTTAGTGTTCTTGTGGGATTGGTTAGTTCATTAATGGCGTATTGTTTGCCACGAGGACAGGTATTGCCACTTACTTCTATTATGTCTTCATGTTTTTCAATTGTTAAATGACATCCTAGAGGACAATTGATACATATCATTTCCATTATATGACCTCCCATATTAATTCATTTTGAATTTGTGCTAATTCTTCTTTTTTTAATATTATTTTTTCCATTTCAGCAGGAGCGATAGCTAATCTTTTGATCTCTTTAGTAAAATTATTAGCTGATAGTCTGATAATGGCATTCTTTTGTACTTTATTTACACGAAATAAGAATTCGATATCTTCATTTTGATTATTAAAATGTTGTGGTATGACATAACTTATGCCATTTTTACAGATATTATTTACATTAGAAACATTTATCTTCTTTTCTAATACATATTTAGCACAGGCTATACCACAGTTATAGGCTTCCTTGCTGACATAGTCTACTAGATCGTGGACATGTAAAGCATTGCCACAGGCAAAGATGCCACTGATATTAGTCATATACTGATCGTTGACGATAGCGCCTTTGGTTTTCTTGTCTAGCAATACACCAGCATTAGCTGCAATGGTATTTTCGGGTATTAGTCCTACTGATAATAGTAAAGTATCTGCATTAAAGGTAATATCAGTATCTGGTATAGGTTGAAGTTTATCATCTACCTTGGATATGGTGATTTGTTCAACTCTTGATGTTCCTTTGATATCAGTAACCGTATGACTTAAGTATAATGGAATATTAAAGTCTTCTAAGCATTGTTTGATATTTCTAGCTAGACCATTGGAGTATGGCATGATTTCGGCTACTCCTAAGACTTTAGCACCTTCTAAGGTCATTCTTCTAGCCATGATTAGTCCGATATCTCCTGATCCTAAAATGAATACTTTCTTTCCGACCAGG
>JALEVB010000194.1 GCA_022780745.1 Erysipelotrichaceae bacterium | reverse complement strand
TAATGATCCACTATTAAGTGGATTTTTTTATAACTATTTTATGAAAATTGGTATATAATAAAAAAATCATGAAAGGGGATCTTTTATATGCCAAAACATCTTGTAATTACACCGGATGATATTATTAGGGAAGCTAAAACTTATATTAGTGATCCTGATAGTTTAGCAATAATTAAAAAGGCTATTAATTATGCTACTTTGCATCATGATAAACAACTTAGAAAAAGTGGTGAGCCATATGTCGTACATTTATTTAATGTTGGATATATCTTAGCTACTTTAAAAGTTGGTCCTAAAACTATTGCAGCTGGCATACTACATGATACTGTTGAAGATACAGGGGTAACCAAAGAAGAACTGGCAAAAGAATTTGATGAAGAAATTGCGACCTTAGTTGAAGGGGTTACTAAGATCGGTAATATCAAATTTAAAGATGTTAAGGAATATCAGGCAGCTAATCATCGTAAGATCTTTATTGCGATGGCTAAAGATGTTCGTGTTATCATCATTAAATTAGTAGATAGATTGCATAATATGCGTACATTGCAGTTTTTGCCAGAAGAAAAGCAAAAAAGAATTGCTTCAGAAACCTTGGAAGTTTATGCACCTATTGCTCATCGATTAGGTATTAGTGAAATTAAGAATGAATTAGAAGATTTAAGTTTCTTTTACTTAAATCGTGAAGAATATTATCATATCGCTCATCTTGTAGAGGCGAAAAAGACGGAAAGAGATCTTCAGGTCAAAAAGATGATCCAGGAGATCAGTGAGATGTTAAAAGCTCATAATATTGAGTTTAGGATCTTTGGACGTAGTAAGCATCTATATAGTATTTATAAAAAGATGATCAAGAAGAATAAGCGTTTTGAAGAGATCTTAGATCTATTAGCTATTCGTATCGTTACAAAAACAGAATTAAACTGTTATGAGATCTTAGGATATATTCATGCTAAATATCGTCCTATTCCTGGCCGTTTGAAAGATTATATCGCAATGCCAAAGATGAATATGTATCAGTCTTTGCATACGACTATCGTTGGAGATGATGGCAGAATTTTTGAAGTGCAGATACGTACTGAAGAAATGGATAGTGTTGCTGAAAAAGGTATTGCTGCGCATTGGCGATATAAAGAAGGTACCAAATATGATCCTAATAAGGAACAAAAAGAAATTGAAGAGAAGTTGTCATGGTTAAAGGATTTTGCGACCATTACTAAAGAGAGTGAACAAAGTAGTGCTTCAGATTATATGGATACCTTGACTAGAGATATCTTTGAAGCAAATGTCTATGTCATGACGCCTAATGGCAGAGTTATCGATTTGCCAAATGGGGCTACACCAATTGATTTTGCTTATCGTATTCATACGGATGTAGGTAATTATTGTGTTGGTTCTATTGTTAATGAGTCTTTAGTGCCTTTAAATACGGTATTAAAGACTGGTGATGTTTGTCAGATCAAAACCAGCAAGCAATCTAATGGACCAAGTGAAGACTGGTTAAAATTTGTTAAGACTAATCAGGCTAAGAATAAGATCAAGAGTTTTTTAGCTAAGCGTGAAAATGAAGCCCGTCAGGAAAAATATGAACTTGGGGAAAAGATGTTATCTGATGAGCTTAAAAAACGTGGCTTTGACTTAAAAGAGTATTTTGATAAGAAAAAGATCGAAAGTATAGCTAATCAGTTTCAGGTTTCTACTTATCAGGAAATCATGTATGGAATTGCGGTTAAGTCTATTAATCTGATCAATGTTATTGAAAAACTAACTAATCAGAAGCGTAATAATACATCAGAAGAATTACTGACTAAGATCTATAATAATGACAATCGTAAGATCAATACCAGTAAAACAGGTTTATATGTTAAAGGTGTTGATAGTATGATGATGTCACTTGCACAATGCTGCTGTCCGGTATATGGTGATGAAATCGTTGGTTTTGTTACTAAGGGCAATGGTGTTAAAGTACATCGTAAAAACTGTCAGAATGTTATCAATGAAAGTAGTCGTCTAATTGAAGTTAACTGGGATGAAAGTGCTTCTACTAGAACTTATGATGCCAATATTATCGTTAAGTCTCATGATCGTAATTTCTTATTAACAGATATCGTAACAGTAGTTGCTCAATGTAAGGGTACATTAACAGCCATCAATTCAGCAGTTAATCAGGAAGATCTAGTTTGTACGACAAAGATGGTAGTGCAGGTTAAAAATATCGAGCATTTAAGGGTTATTATGGCTAATATTCGTAAATTAGATAATGTTTTTAGTGTTGAAAGAAGAATATTATAAGTGTATAATTTAAATAAATTCGTGGAAAAAGAGGTTATTTTAGGTTGATTTAAAGAGAGAAAGCAGATGGTGAAAGCTTTCATGAGATCTAAATTAATTGACACTTTGGAGAAGTTGCTTTGAAATCATAGTAGAAGTGATCGTTAAACTTTGCGTTAAGAAGTAAAGGGCATATCTTTGATATGAACTAAGGTGGTACCGCGTATTATACGTCCTTAGATAAGGACGTTTTTTTATGGAAGGAGAAAGTATATGGCTTATCAGACATTAAGAGGATTTTATGATATTTTACCAGGTGAAACAAAAAAGTGGCAAAAGATGGAATCACTAATTCATACTGTTTGTTCATTATATGGCTATAATGAGATCAGAACACCTATCATGGAAGATCTAAAAGTTTTTAAAAGAGATAATGATTCAAGTGATATGGTCAATAAAGAGATGTATGCTTTTAGTATGGGTAGTGATAACTATTGTTTAAGACCTGAGGGTACTGCAGGAGTTATTAGAAGTTTTGTTGAGAATAAATTTTATGGTTCCATGGAACTTCCTGCTAAATTCTATTATATGGGTGAAATGTTTAGACATGAAAGACCTCAAAAAGGAAGACAACGTCAGTTTAATCAGTTTGGTGTTGAAAACATTGGAGTAAAAAGTCCACAGATCGATGCTGAATGTATTGCCTTAGGATATAGTATCGTTAAATCATTTGGTATTAAGTCAATTAAGGTTTTGATCAATACTTTAGGTGATGATGAGTCTCGTAGTAATTATCGTGCAGCTTTAAAGGAGCATTTCAAAGATCATTTAGATGATCTATGTTCAGATTGTAAAAGACGTTATGAACAAAATCCTTTAAGAATATTAGACTGTAAGGTTGATAAAGACAATGAGTATGTTAAAAGTGCTCCTGTTTTACAGGATTATTTAAATGAAGAGTCTAAACAGTATTTTAATGAAGTTTTAGCTACTTTAGATATTTTAGGTATTCCTTATGAAATAGATAATCGTTTAGTAAGAGGTCTAGACTATTATACGCATACAGTATTTGAAGTAGTAAGTTTACATGAAGACTCTGGTAGTCAAAGTACGATCTTTGCTGGAGGTAGATATGATCATCTGGTTGAATATTTTGGTGGTCCTAATTTATCAGGAATGGGCTTTGCCATTGGGTTAGAAAGATTGATGATGCTTATCGATGCTGAAGGTAATGACTTAAATGAAGATGATGGTTTTGATGTTTATGTTATGAGTTTAGGCAATTATCAAAAAGAAGCATTAGATATTGCAACGATGCTTAGAGCAGCTGGTTATAAAACCGATGTTAATCTGCAGCCTAGAAGCATGAAAGCTCAGTTTAAATCAAGTGATCGTAAAGCTAGCAAATTTGTGATCATTGTTGGAGAAGATGAAGTAAAGAATGATCAGTATGTTTTGAAAAATCAAAGTACCAAAGAACAAATCAGTGTTAGCTATGAACAAATCGTGAATAAATTAGACGAATTAATGGAGGGATAAGATGGAAAGAACACATCATAATGGCAACTTAAGATTAAGTAATGTTAATGAAAAAGTTACTTTAGTTGGATGGGTTGCAAAAAGAAGAAATTTGGGTTCATTAGTATTTATGGACTTAAGAGACAGATCTGGTATCGTTCAGCTAGTTTTTGATGAGAAAATTGCTCAAGAAGTAAAAGATGTTAGAAATGAATATGTTTTACAAGTCAAAGGTACAGTATTGGAAAGAAAGGATAAAAATCCAAAGCTTGCTACTGGGGATATTGAAGTAAAAGTTGAAGAAGTTAAGATCGTTAATAGTAGTTTGACTACTCCAATTATTGTAGCTGATGATACTGATGCTTTAGAGGATACTAGATTAAAATATCGTTATTTGGATCTTAGAAGAAGTGTATTACAGAAAAATCTTATGTTAAGACATAAGATTTGTATGATTGCTAGAAATTATTTATCTGATGAAGGTTTCATTGAAGTTGAAACACCTATTCTTTGTAAATCAACACCAGAAGGAGCAAGAGATTATCTAGTTCCTAGCAGAATGTTTAATGGTAAATTCTATGCTTTACCACAATCTCCACAGATCTATAAGCAATTATTGATGATTGCTGGTATGGAAAAGTATTTCCAAATCGCTAGATGCTTTAGAGATGAGGATCTTAGAGCTGACAGACAGCCTGAGTTTACTCAGATCGATATTGAAATGAGCTTTGTTGATGAAGAAGATGTTTTTGCAGTAGTTGAAAATCTAATGAAGAAGATCTTTAAGGGTGTTAAAGATGTTGATCTTGAAGAGCATTTTGTTCGTTTGACATATAATGAATGTATGGCAAAATATGGTTCTGATAAACCAGATCTAAGATTTGATATGCCTATTCAGAATATTAATGAAATCTTTGCGAATACTACCTTTAAGATCTTTGCAAATGTATTAGGTGAAGATGGTCAGATCAACTGTCTTGTTGTTAAAAATGCTGCTGATAAATATTCTCGAAAAGATCTAGATAAGTTACAGGAATTTGTTAAGGTTTATAAGGCTAGTGCTTTAGCTTATATTAAATATGCTAATAATGAAATTAGTGGCAGTATTGCTAAGGTAATGTCTGAACAAGAAAAGCAGGATATGATCAGTAAATTAAATCTTGAAAGTAATGATTTAGTATTGATCGTTGCTGCTAAAGCACAAATCTCATTAACTTCACTTGGAGCATTACGTGTTAAATTAGGAAGAGAACTTGGTTTGGTTCAAAAGGATGTATATAAATTCTTGTGGGTTACTAATTTCCCTATGTTTGAATATAGTGAAGAAGAGAATCGTTATGTTGCTGCGCATCATCCATTTACGTCTCCAAATCCAGAAGATGTTGATAAACTATTAACTGATAAGGCTAATTGTTATAGCAGAGCATATGACTTGGTTTTAAATGGTTATGAATTATTAAGTGGCTCAATTAGAATTCATGATCAAAAGTTACAGGAAAAAGTCTTTGAGGCTATTGGAATGACTTTAGAAGAAGCTAAAGAAAAATTTGGATTCTTCTTAGAAGCCTTTAAGTATGGTACACCTCCTCATGGTGGAGTAGGTATTGGTCTAGAAAGATTAACAATGATCTTGGCTGATACTGAAAATATTCGTGATGTTGTAGCTTTCCCTAAGACTGCAAGTGCTTATGATCTTATGAGTGAAGCACCAAATGTTGTTGATGAAAAGCAATTAAATGAATTAGGTATTAAAATTAAATAAGCATATAAATAGATATTGTCAAGACTGTAAATATCAGATTTAGCTTGTTATAATAAAGTTCCAAAAGGAAAACACATATTTCCTACAGTATGATATAAGGGAGTTCGGACGTTGGTATCTGGTGTTGAAGACCTATTAAATTAGGGATCCTAAAGGCTATCACAGGACACCCACCTGGTGAGAACTAGGTAAATATCAATTCCTTTTGGGCTTTTTTTATTTTCTTAAAGATAACTAAAGGTTGTAAACTATTATAAAAAAAGTTAAAATATTACTAGAATTAGTAAAGGTGGGAATAAAAATGAATATGTTTTGGAGTAGTGTTCTAAGTTTAATCGTAGGACTTCTTATTGGAGGAGCTTTAGGATTTTACTTTACTAGAAAGAAATTTGAAAAAGAATTAAAAGAAAACCCTCCAGTAAACGAAAAGATGATCAGAGCTATGTTCATGCAGATGGGTAGAAAACCTAGTGAAGCTCAAATCAAAGCTGTAATGAGATCAATGGGACAAAAATAATAAGAGCATTAATTGCTCTTTTTATTTTGTTTGGATAAAATGATATTGAGGTGTTTAAAATGATCGATGATTTATTATTGGAATTAAGCAGACTTGATAATGTTGATGCTATTTGTTTAGGAGGATCTAGGGCAAATAATGTCTATGATACCAAAAGTGACTATGATATTTATGTTTACATCAATAGTGATATCGATGATGATATTAGAGCAAATATTTTAAGCAAATATTGTAGTTATCAGGAAATCGGTAATCATTACTGGGAATTGGAAGATAATGCTATTTTAAATGAAGATATCCCAATTGATATTATTTATCGTAAAATAAGTGATTTTGATCTTACTTTAGATCATGTTGTTAATAGGCATAATAGCTATAATGGTTTTACGACCTGTATGTGGCATAATCTTATCAGTTCCATGATCATATACGATCCTTATGGTAAGATCAGACAATTAAAGGATAAGTATAATATCGAATATAGTGATGAACTTAAAAATAATATAATTGAACGTAATTATCATTTGTTAACAGGTAAATTACCTAGCTATGATGTTCAGATCAGTAAGGCTATTAGCCGTAATGATAGAGTTAATCTTATTTCACGCTGTAATGCTTTTATGGAAAGCTATTTTGATATTATTTTTGCGATGAATAAGATAAAGCATCCTGGTGAAAAAAGACTGGTTGAATTTGCCTTAAATAACTGTTTGAAACTACCTGATGATTTTAAGAAGAATATTGATAAACTGTATGATGATCTTTTGACTAATACTGTTGATGTAAATAAGGATGTTGAAGTTATTATTAACAATTTAAGTAAATGCTTAAATATTTCTAAAGATTAAATGAAGTTACTTCTTTTATTAATAATGTTTTGATAACATAAAATCATGAAAAAGATATTATTATTTATTAGAAATTTTATATTATCATTACTGGTACTTGTCATAATCTGTGCTGGGGCTTTGCTATATACCGGATATCAGCGTTATCTAGATGAGATAGATAATTATCCTGTAGAAGTAGCATTGACTAATATTGAAGCTGATGAGGATTTTGTTGGGTATGATGATATTAGCAAAGATCTTACCAATGCTTTAGTTGC
>JALEVB010000190.1 GCA_022780745.1 Erysipelotrichaceae bacterium | reverse complement strand
AAGTATCTAGTACCTTGATTTCAGTCTCACTAGGATCACGTTTTTCTTCATTCTTAAAATATTCTTGTACCAGTTTTAGATCTTCATATGACATAGCTAAACCTTTTTGTTTAACAAAATCATGTAACTGTTCATCACTTAGATCAATAAAACCTGTAAATAATTCTAAAGGAGTAACTTCAACATTTTGATCAATGGTCATAACTGACATATCTTTTACTCTTGTCTCAATAGGATTGATAAGATAATTCTTAACTTTAGCTAAATCAATTTCATGATCAAAAAGATAAACTTTTGCACATGTTATTTTACAATTACTACAAGGATCAATTAGACGTATGCATTGCATAGCACTATCAGCTCTTTGATCATATTGACCAGGCAAGGTTTCAATAGCTAAATAACATTTACCATCTAAATCAATATCAACTAGTTCATCGACCATTGACTCAGTAAATACGGTATTATTTGCTCTATTTAATACATCTTCATCAATATTAAAAACATCATATACCAGCAATACTCTTAGATCTTTGATCCCAAGTTTGAGATTTTCATTTAAATCTTTTAAAAGATCACTTTTTTCAATCTGAAAACCTTCACGCTTTTCAACAAAAATTCGCTTATTAATTAGTCCCATTTTCTCCTCCATTAATCAATAGTGCTAGCTAAAACCTTTTCTTTCATATTTTGTTTATAAACGACTAGTTTATCATGAATATCTTTATCATAAACACCCATGATCTCTAAAGCTAATAAAGCAGCATTCTTACATCCAGCTTTACCAATCGCAACTGTTGCTACTGGTACACCTGAAGGCATTTGAACAATTGATAATAAACTATCTAAGCCATTTAAACCAGATTTCATTGGAATACCAATAACTGGCAATGTCGTACACCCAGCTACTACTCCAGCTAAATGAGCTGCTCCACCAGCTGCCGCAATAACAACTTTAATACCACGATCATATAAACCCTTGGCATAACTAATAGTCTCATCAATCGTACGATGGGCACTTAAGATCTTAACTTCATACTCTACATTAAACTCATCAAGTACTTCAAAAGTACTTCTAACATCATCCAAATCACTTTTACTGCCCATAACGATAGAAATGCTTATCATATTTAATCCTCCCTTAAAATAAAAAATGTACCAGTTTACAAGTAACTGATACAAAACAAAAAGACTTTTGTTTTGTAGTCTTATCATTCATCGGTGATAAGGTAGAAACTTGTAAGCCTCTTCTTACATTTATACAAAATCAAAAACAAAAAAACATGGTAAAAAAACCATGTATTCTATTCAATTGTCAGGAAACATAAAGCTATTAATTTATTAAAATTCATTGATATCTTTTTGCCTCTTTCCATATTGATATTATCATAAAAATACTATATTTCAAGCAAATTTTTTAAATGTTATCTTTTTTTAGACGCTTATATTTCTTTGGTAGTTTATTTTGCAAAGTACAAATAACATCTTTTTCTTTACTAAGATCAAACTCAATACATAGATTATATGGTCCTTTACCCTTTGATGCATCCTTTTGATCATTATATAAGAAATAAACATTAAAACTCTTATCACTACGTTTAAAATCATAAGCTAATATATCACGATAATAAATTCTAGTAGCAGTTCCAAATATAGCATCATCACCTATACCATCTCTCAATAACAAGAACAAGAATACTACTAAAGTAGAAATAATGATTCTAACTAGATCAAGAATATCTACATAGATAAAGAAACTAAATATATCAAAAATGATCAGAAATACGACAATAGCTATTTTCCATTTTTTAATAGGCATAGCATACATCGTTACTGTCTTATACATAATAATCACCTGATAAGCTAAAAAAACAAATATCGCAATAAATATTATTAATAATACATCATTTAAAATATCCATTAATAACCTAGATCCTCCTTAACGATCAAAACTTCAATTCTTTGTTTGATATGACTTCTTCGTGTCAGTACAAAGCTGCTACATATCGTATCATCAAAGTTACAATGCATACAATGTCCTGTCTTAACACATGGAGCATTCTTCTTTAATCTGATACAATTCTTTACTGCGGCAATTCTTTCTACTCTATCTATAGCCTCTTCAAGATTTTTAACGATTTTATTTCTTCCAACTACAACAAAAACCTTTTTTGGTCCAAAAGTCAAAGCACTAACACGATTACCAGTACCATCAACATTATATAGCATACCATCTTCAGTAACTGCATTAGAACTCATCAAGAAACAATCAGCATTTAAAGCATTATGAAGTTGCTGTTTAGGATCTATATCATTATAACGATCATAAAAATGAATCTCAGGATCCTCACGTAGCCACTCAATAACACCCATTTGACTTAAAGTAACAGAACCTCCAACACCAACTGTTCCTTTAACATGTTTCTTTAGATACTTAAGTGCATCTTCTCTTGTTTGAAATACTTCTACCTTAAAATGATTAGCACGTAAATTTTTCTCTGTTTTTAATAAATCAGCCATATTTAATACCTTCTTTACTAATATTATATCTTATTTTTAATATTGTATGCTAAAATAAATCCATGAAAAATACAGATATTAAACATTTCAAAATGATTGTAAGCGATATGGATGGAACACTATTAAGATCAAGTGGCCATATCAGTGAATATACGATTCAAACTTTAAATAAGCTATATGATATGGGCTATTTGATCATTCTAAATTCTGGTCGTCCATTAGTATCCATTTTAAACAATACTAAGAATTTAAAGTTTAATTATGCCATAGGCATGAATGGACAAGTCATATACAATAACAAAACTAAAGCTATTAAATATAATGCCAGCCTAAATAAAATGGATATTAAACAATTATATGAACTTGCATGCGATTATCATGTAGTAACTAATCTGCATGATGGCAAAAATGCCGCCATTGTCTTTCCATTAAAAATTATTCTATTTGCTTTAAGCTATACACTAGCAGAAAAATTCAGATGGATAGCCAACCAGAAAAAATCAGCAGATTATCATATATATACTAATATCGATAAAGTACCTATCGACACTATTGGCAAGGTATGCTTTGCTGGACAAAGTAAAGAAATCAGCAAGTTAAAAGATGCAATACTCACCAATTTCGATAAGTATAATGCCGTATGTGTCAGTCCAAACTGGTTAGAGGTATCAGATAACAAGGTATCTAAAGGTAATGCGATAAAGATGGTTGCCAAAGACGAAAACATCGATCAGGGTCAAATCATAGGCTTTGGTGATGGTGAAAATGATATATCTTTATTAGAAGCTTCATCTTTAAAAATTGCCATGGCTAATGCCATGGATAGCTTAAAAGCCAAAGCTGATATCATTATAGAATCCAATAATCAGGATGGTGTAGCCAAATTTTTAGAAGAACATATATTAAAATAGCGATGATTTGATCACATCGCTATTTTTTTAAGATATTCATTATTTCTTTGCTGCTAACAGGTTTAGAGAAGTAATATCCCTGAATATAATCAATACCCCATCTTCTTAAAAGATCAAGTTCAACTTTCGTTTCTACTCCTTCAGCTACTACTTTATAACCCATATCGATCAAACTATTAGAAATATTACGATAGAATGAAGCAACCTTTGGATCATCACAAATATCAAACAATAAGCTCCGATCTAACTTGATCGTACTAAATGG
>JALEVB010000180.1 GCA_022780745.1 Erysipelotrichaceae bacterium | reverse complement strand
GATCGTTGGAGAACCAGTTAAAGCCGTAACTAAAACTGCTTTAAATTTTGACATACCACCTGATATTAATGGTACAGCAACAGCCATACCTTCAGGAATATTATGCAAACCAATGACAATTGCCATGGTAATACCTGCACGATCTAAAACTAATTCTTTTGCACTTTTAGCAAATGAAGATCCAATAACAATACCTTCTGGAACATTATGCAAAGCAATAGCTGCAGCCATGATCAATCCAGCAATAAATAAACCACTTCTAGGTTGTCTTCCTTCCATGTGTTCCTGTAAATGGTTGGCATGAGTCAATTCTTCAAGGGAATCAGCCGTCTTGGGATGAGATTTATCAATATGAGCTACTTCCTTATTAGTTTTGGAATCAATAATCGCATTCAATATCCCAATTATGATATATCCAAATGATAATCCAGCAATAACTAGAAATACGCCTGATTCGATCAACGCTTCCGAAAGTAGATCAAAACACACAACAGCAAGCATTACACCAGCTGCAAAAGATAATAATAGGCTAACGATCCTATTGGAATCTTTTTTAAATAAGCAAGATAATATACTACCTAATCCGGTACCACCAACTCCTGCTAAAGCGGTGATAACCAGAATATATAACACTGTATTCATACTAGTACCTCGTAGTTTGTCTTAACAAGTAATGATTGTAGCACATAGTTATATATAATTGAAGTATATTGTCAAACTAATATACAAAAGCATATGTAAAGTATAGTATCGTTTTATTTACATAATCGATAATAATGATAAAATGAAGATAGAAGGAGAGTGATCTATATGTGTACGGCAGCTACACTGAAAGCTTTAGACTACTACATAGGAAGAAATCTGGATTATGAGTTTTCCTATGGCGAACAGATAGTTATTACTCCAAGAAATTATTTATTTAAATTTAGACACAAGGAATATCTTAAACAACATTATGCCATTATTGGTATGGCACATGTAGTTGATGATATTCCTTTATATTATGATGCCTGCAACGAAAAAGGGTTAGGCATAGCTGGACTAAATTTTGTAAATAATGCTTATTATCATCCTATCAAACAAGATAAAAATAATATTGCATCATTTGAACTGATATGGTGGTTACTTGCCAAGTGTACTAATGTTGATGAAGTAATAACAGAATTAAACAATATGAATATATGCAATGATGCCTTTAGCGACAAGTTACCACCATCTCAATTACACTGGTTAATCAGTGATGGCAAAAAAGATATCGTTGTTGAAGCAATGATAGATGGCATAAAAATATATGAAAATCATGCCCATGTCTTAACTAATAATCCTCCATTTGATAAGATGCTATTTAAATTAAATGATTATATGAGTCTATCAAATAAGCAACCAGAAAATACCTTTGGCAAAGAACTAGAACTAGAATATTATTCTAGAGGAATGGGAGGACTAGGTTTACCAGGAGATCTATCTAGTGCATCACGCTTTGTTAAAGCAGCCTTCATCAGAAGTAATATTATTGCGAAAGACAATGAAGAAGATAGTGTTAGTCAGTTCTTTCATATCTTAACAAGTGTTGAACAACAGGAAGGCTGTTGTGAAGTAGAGAAAGATAAATATGAATATACGATATATTCTTCATGCATGAATCTAAATAAAGGTATTTACTATTATAAGACCTATAATAATCATCAGATCATGGCAGTTGATATGTACCATGAAGACTTAAATAGTCATAATATCATCTGCTATCCAATGGAAGATAAATGTAAAATAACATATCAGAATTAGTAGTGTAAATACTTACATTTATATGAAAAATATCTGAAAACAATTATTGACAATTTTCAAAATGTGATTATACTTTTATTATAAACGTTGATAAGGAAAAGTAATTAAGTACAAAGTTTACTAGAGAATCCATGATAAGGTGTAAGTATGGATAACGGAGCTTAATGAAAGAACACCTGGTAGTTTTTTATCGGAAATGATAGTATGGTAAAACGGTTTGATCTTACGTTATCAAGATTTGTTAATGTTAGTTAATAAGGTGATCAATTTTAATTGATAATTTGGGTGGTACCGCGGATATACAGTCATTCGTCCCTATGTGATGGATGACTGTTTTATATTTTAGGAGAAGATATTATGTGTGGTATTTTAGTTTCAACTGATCAGTTAATTGATATTAATGCTTTTAAGAAAGGTTTAGAAACATTAGACATGCGTGGACCAGATTCTACAAGAATTGAAGTTGTAGATGGTGGTATCATGGCATTTAAGCGTTTAGCTATTATGGGATTGAATGAAGCTGGTATGCAGCCATTTCATTTACAGGAATCAGCTGTGGTTTGTAATGGTGAGATCTATTGTTTTAGACCTGTTAAGGAACGTTTAAAGAAGAAATATGAATTTATATCAGAATCTGATTGTGAGATCTTGCTTCCTTTATATGATGAATTAGGAGTAAAGATGTTTGAACAGTTAGATGCTGAATATGCTTTAGTATTATATGATCATAAACATGATAAATGGATAGCTGCCAGAGATCCTATTGGTATTAGACCATTATTCTATGGTTATACGGTAAATGATAAGATTGCGTTTGGTTCAGAAGTTAAATCATTACAGCCATTTTGTCATGATATTAAAGCCTTTCCTCCAGGACATTATTATATTGATGGTAAGTTTATTAGCTATAATGACATATATAAAGCAAAAAGATTTTATCATGATGATATCGATGTTATCTGTAAGAATATCCATGACTTGCTAATCAAAGCAGTAGCAAAAAGAATGGATGCAGACGCTCCTGTAGGCTATCTGCTAAGCGGAGGATTAGACTCCTCATTAGTATGCGCTATCGCTCAAAAGATGTCTAAAAAGCCTCTTAAAACCTTCTCAATAGGTATGGATAAAGATGCGATAGATTTAAAATACGCTAAGCAGGTAGCAGAATATATTGGCAGTGATCATACCGAAATAATCATCAGCAAGCAGGATGTTATTGACGCAATTGATCCAGTTATCAAAACACTAGAAACATGGGATATCACAACGATACGAGCAAGCATAGGTATGTATCTATTATGCAAAGCAATTCATGAAACAACGGATATTAAAGTATTATTTACCGGTGAAATATCTGATGAACTATTTGGATATAAATATACTGACT
>JALEVB010000022.1 GCA_022780745.1 Erysipelotrichaceae bacterium | reverse complement strand
ATCGTCATTTCAATACCATCCATGATAGGCATCATGATATCAACGATTGCTAAATGAATTTCATTATTATTTATGATATTTAAACCTTCTAAGCCATTACTGGCTACTAATACATCATATCCTTGATTCTTTAGATATATCAATAAAGCTTTTTGTATATCAATATCGTCTTCTACAACTAATATTTTATCACTCATATTATTTGTTTCCTTTCATATTCATTATAGCAATTATCTGATAATGATATCTTAAAGAATTTCTTAAGAATTAACTCTTAAATCATAAAAATACAAGCCTATTAATGAAAGGATACCAGTGATAATAAAGATCATGATCGTTAAACTTAGATTTCCACTTTCTAAGGTTGCACCTGCTAAAGTAGAACTGATAATACTAGGAATTCTAGCTGCAGATGATATAGCAATAAAATCTAATAGTTTCATCTTAGTTAATGGAACAACATAAGTAATTATATCTTTAGGAGTACCAGGAATAAAGAAAAGCATGAATATTGTAAAAGGCAACTGTTTACTATCATTCAAATAATTTAAAACAAGCTCATTAGAAGCCATACTACGCTTCAAAGTCCTAACAATAATATAAATAATACAGCTAGCAAAAACACTTCCCAAAAGGCAACAAAACAATCCATTAACACTACCAAAAATAAAACCAGCACATATCTCAACAGGTTCACCAGGCAATATCGCAACAACCACCTGTAAAGCAACAATAATACTAAAAGCCAAATATCCCAATAAACCACTTTTAACAAACTGCTCTTTATTAGCTTTTAAATAATCGATCAAGCCCATAAAAGGTTCATACAAAAAAATACTTATCAAGATCATAACTAAAATAAAGATAACAAAACTAATGATCAACAACTTATATTTCTTAAACAAATCTATCATTTATATCACCACTATTATGATATAAAACAAAAATAAAAACTCTTTAGCAATTAATCTAAAGAGTTCCTTAATAATTTTTTAAAAGTAATAACAAACAAGATAACAGTAACCGTAACCGCAATACCATCAGCAACAGGCTCAGCCAAATACACCGCAAACACCTTATCACTAAAGAAATTAGGAAGAATATATATAAGCGGTATCAGCAAAACAACCTTTCTCAAAAGTGCTAAAAAGATAGCCTGTGCTGCCTTATTAACAGCAATAAAAGTCTGCTGACAAGCCATTTGTGCTCCAAATATCCATAAAACAAAAGCAAACACTCTAAGAGCATTAATAGTAAAAACTCTAAGTTCCACATCACTAGTAAACAAACTAACAAACACTTCAGGAGCAAACATACAAATACTCCAGATCAAAGAAGTAAAAATCAAACAACAAGCCAATAAAACCATAAAACAAGACTTAACACGCTTTAAATTATTAGCTCCATAATTATAACTAATAATAGGCTGAGCACCCTGTGTCAAACCAACAATAGGCAACATTGAAAACTGATTAACACTATTCAATATTGTCATAGCCCCAACCGCAATATCTCCACCATATTTAGCCAAAGAAGTATTAAAAGCCAACATAACAAAACTCTCACTAAACTGCATGATAAATGGAGCTAAACCTAAAGTAATACAAGGAACAATAACATCCTTCTCAAGTTTTAAATACTTAATATCAAGTCTTAATATCGTCTTATCACTAACCAGAAACCTAATAACAAAGATCATAGAAATAAACTGTGAAATGATCGTAGCCAAAGCAGCACCCTTAACATTTAAACCCAAAACAAAAATAAAGATAGGGTCTAAAATAATATTACAAATAGCACCAATCACTGTCGCCTTCATACTAACATTAGTAAAACCCTGAGAAGTAATAAAAGCATTAAGACCCAATGTCAATTGAACAAAAAGCGTACCCAAAGCATAAATACTAATATAATCATTAGCATACTTAAAAGTATTAACACTAGCACCCAACAGATATAACAGATCTTCCTTAAAAAACAAAACAGCTACTGTCAATGATATCGAAATAATAACCAAAGCAACAGCACAATTACCAAGCACCTTATTAGCACTATCCATATCCTTTTTACCCATAAAGATACTACTTCTAGGTGCACCACCCATACTAACAAGAGCTGCAAAAGCACTAATTGCCAGAATAATAGGCATACAAACTCCAACTCCAGTTAAAGCATCCTTACCAATCAAAGCAATATGTCCAATATACATCCTATCAACGATGTTATATAAAAGATTAATGATCTGCGCACAAATAGCCGGAATCGACAGTTTCATCAATAATTTAAAAACACTGCCACTAGTCATATCTAAATCTTTAGCCATTATTTATACCTTCTTTCAAACTCATCCAGATTCTTATTCATCTTCATAAAAATACTATTAATGATCACCATATCATCACTAGTAATACCATTTTGTAAATATTTCGTAAATTCACTAGTACTATCAGTTATGATCTTTGAGATATCCTGACACTTATCACTCAATAACAGATGCATACAGCGACGATCTTTATCATCTATCTTAATATTTATATAACCTTTATCATATAGGCTCTTAACCGCCTTAGCCACCAGTCCTTTAGATATGCCTTTGATATAAACGATATCTTTAGCCTGATCAAGAGTAGGATTATTAACCAGAAAAGTTAAAACATCTACTTCATAACTAGTAAAATGATACTCTTTTAGTAAAGACACACAATAATGCCGGTAATCTTTTTGCACTTTATGAAAAAAATCATAATACCTAGTATTCATATATCCTCCATTAGTTTAATATTGAACTTTATTATAGCACTACAAAAGAAAAAGGCAATACGCCTTTATCTAAAATATGGACATTTATCCTTTA
>JALEVB010000152.1 GCA_022780745.1 Erysipelotrichaceae bacterium | reverse complement strand
TTTAGGTTCATCATAGCTACCATCTCTCTTTTTAGCACAATGCAGTTTTCTTTCTACTTTATATGTTCTTCCAATATGTTCAAATTCAAGTTCAACGACTGTATCTTCTGATTTGGGAGCAAAATCACTATGTAACATTGATGGATTACGTCCTGTACCACTTGCTTCGCCATATAATGCAAATACCATGGCGTCAAAGATCGTTGTTTTTCCTGCACCTGTATCTCCTGTTACCAGATATAAACCACTATCCAATTCGTCAAAATTAACTATGGTTTCATTTGCATACGAGCCAAAGGCTTTCATTTTAAGTTTCAATGGTTTCATTATTCTGCCTCCTGTTTCATAACAAATTCGACTATCTTGTCAATATCCTTTAGCGAAGGTTCAGTAGGTTTTTCATCATCAGATGAGTGTCTGACCTGTTCAGCTATGAAAGATATCAGCATCTGATCATCTTCTTCAGGAAATTCATCATTATTGCGGTTCTGATAGAATAGTGAGAAATAGTCCTCTATGGTTTTGATTTCCGCTTTAACTTCTCTTTCTTTGTGTTCAGATTTTGCTCGCGTAGCAGGTTCATGAACAATTTCCATCATTTTACTATTCTTGCTTTCGAAAAGTGATAATAGAGTAGCTCTTGCTCCAGATGGAACTCTTTCATCAGTTAAAACAACTCTTAAATACTCATTTTTTGCTTTACTTAATGATTCCTTTTCAAGGATGTCATTAAATAATCCTTTTATTTCACGCATATTATGTAATACTGGCAGTTCTTCAATGCGATATTCAAAATTGCCTTTTTCTTTTAGCGTTACGATCACAGGCCCTTTATGTGATTTTCTCAATTCTCCGAAATGATAGCACAAAGGTGAGCCACTATAACGTATATTATCCTTGCCTATTTTTTGTGCGGCATGTATGTGGCCTAATGCTACATAGTCAAAACCATCATAAACCGACACATCGATATCTCCCACACCTCCAATTGCAGTTTCTGAACCATCAGTTTCAGGAGAAGATCCGTTGTTCATAACTGTTTGATGGGATATTATCACATTTCTTTTACTAAAGTCGATGTTTTGTGCAGCCAGCAGTTTTCGCATCGCCATATCATATCCTTTGATATCATCATCTTCTAAAGCTACTTCTACAGCTGCAGGGAATAGATAAGGAACTAGCCAAAAAGTAACTTCACCATATTCATCCTCAATAGTTTTATGAACTATTTCTTTTGTTACTTCTCCTGCTATATAAATATTATTGTTCTTAAATAAATTAGAGCCAAACTGCAGTCTTTCACCTGAGTCGTGATTTCCCGCAATCATAAAGACAGGAATATTAAGTGACGATAGTTCGGTCATAAAAGAATCCAATAGTTTCACTGCTTCTTTTGGTGGGATCCCTCTATCATATACATCTCCTGCTATCACAATAGCATCTGGATCCTCTGATCGAACGAGTTTAAGGAACTGTTCAATCCAAAATATTTGATCTCCTTCTGTGATCATGGAATAGCCAAAAAGGTTTTTCCCAAAATGAAGGTCAGATACATGTATAAATTTCATATATTATCTTCTTAATGTAGTATTTATTGTATTGAGATTATACCACACTTGTAATTGTGATCAGTATTAAAAAGGGCTTTCAAATTTAACAAGTGTCTAGACAATTACCAACCTACAGGTTTGGATAAGACCCTATTAATTCTGATTACCCTATGAAACACATATTCATATATAAGTACTGAATATGTATAAAGTTTTGTACATATATGTTGTTTTATTTGATCTTATTAATCCAGATAGAACTTGTCTATATCTATGCCACATTCTCTAGCCAGTTTTATGAGTTCATCAAGATCACAGTGTTCAGCCTTAAGTAAGTCCATACCAGCAAATGGCATAAACAACATTTCTGTCTCTATATGAATGACTACTTCCTTTCGTAGTTCTTCTTCATTGATTTTTCTTTGATATTCCATATTCTTATAAGTCAAGTATCAGTTCATCAATATGATCATAGTCAGGATAATGATCATGTTTGTACTGAAGTAATAACGCAGATACATTGGTACATTTGTTTTTAGTAGCTATATCTATGAAG
>JALEVB010000126.1 GCA_022780745.1 Erysipelotrichaceae bacterium | reverse complement strand
AGGAATAAAGCTTACTAGTGATAACTGGGAAGATTTTTTAGAATATAGCATTGTTGAAGTTGCTCAAGAAGATGAAAATGGTAATCTAACTGGTGATGTAGATGGCTATATTGATTTTACTTTAAAAGATGGATATATCATAAGTGATGATGCTGAAATTGAGTTTGATATTACTGTTGTTAGTCAAGATGAGACTTATGATGCCCTTACTAATGAAAAAGTAATATTAGAATATGCAGGTGAGCCTAATGTTTATGAAAACAGGCAGACATTGTATTTATCTGGTTTTAACTATCAGACTAAAAATGATGAGTATCCGGTTAGAATGTATGGTTTTAGTACGATGAAACTGGATTATGTTTTTACTGACTATGATATCAATGGTGTTGAAAGAGAAGTATATGATATCTGGCGTGAAGAAATAAAAAGCATTAAAGCAGCTAAGGCTAGTGGTATGGTATATCAGCTTGATATTGATGAAGATAAGATGGGTACAAAGGATGGAAAGTCTTATTTTGCAATATATGATGATGGTTATGTTAGCTATTATTATGAAGATGGTTATGTGGAAGTGTATGATAAAGATGGTATTTATTTATATGATAATGCTTATCTTGATCTTGATGCATATGCGACAAATGATTCTAGTATTTTTTATCATTGCTGGAATCTGGGTGATATTATTAACTGATGTGAAAGGGTATTATTATGTTTGATAGTTTGGTTGTTGCGGTTAATGCGATATTTCCTATTTGTCTTATGATAGGACTTGGTTATTTGCTTAAAATGGAGAAGATGCTTAGTAAAAGCAGTTTAAAGGAAATGAATAAGGTGGTTTTTAAGATCCTTATTCCTTTGAGTTTAATGCAAAGTATGATCACAACTGATCTAAAAGAGGTTAGTGATATTAAGTTTATTTTATTTACGATAATTGCGATATTGGCTATGATCGTTTGTAGTATGTTTGCTGTTAGAATGGTCACTAAAGATCCTGCTAAGCAGGGAGTTATGGTTCAAGGTTTGTATCGTACTAATTATGTTTTATTGGGTTTGCCGATATGTGAGGCGTTATGTGAAAGTGAGAATCTAGGTTTAGCTAGTTTGATGGTTTCAATCGTGGTTCCCTTTTATAATTTTTTAGCAGTATTGATCTTACAACATTATGCTAATAAGAGTTCTTCTTTATGGAAGACATTTGTTGAAATTTTGAAGAATCCGATGATTTCAGCTTGTTTGATAGGTGTTTGTATTAGACTTATAGGAATACCTTATACTGGCTTTTTTAAGGCTACAGTGAGTAAACTGGCAGCTTGTGGTACACCAGTAGCATTAGTGGTATTAGGTGGATTGTTTGAATTTAAGAGTTTCAAGAAGAATTTTAAGGAAGTAGCTTTTGTGGTTATTGGCAAGCTTATCGTTTATCCAGCTATTATTTTGGCTATTGCGATATTCATGTTTAATATCAAAGATGTTCCACTTGTTATTTTATTAGTTATCTTAGCAGGACCAGTAGCGGTTTCTAGTGCTCCTATGGCTGATTTAATGGGATTAGATGGAGATCTGGCAGGGGAGATCGTCTTTTCGACATCTCTGGCTTGTCTAATTACTTTGTTTTGCTGGATCGTTATTTTGAAACAGTTTATGCTGATTTAGCTTTGTGAAAATTGTTGTCAAATGCACAGATACTATGAGATTTAGTTAACTAGTTAACTATAAAATATGTATAAATTGTGAAAAAATATTATTAGAAATTGGTTTACATAATTGGATGTTTAAAAAGGCTTAAATAAGCCTTTTTTTAATTATTTTAGTTAAAAGATTTTTAAAATGGTAAAAAATTAATTTTATGAAAACGCTTGCATAAGTATAATAAAACACGATATAATTATACCGGTTAACTTAATGATTTATCATGGTTTATACAAAAAAATAATTACTATAATAATGTTTTAGAAAGGGGATTCTTATGAGCGTTTTTCTTCAAGCCGTTGTAAATGGAATTTTACTGGGCGGTTTCTATTCGCTAATGGGTATGGGACAAAATATCATATTTGGTGTTATGAAGATCGTTAATTTCTGCCATGGTG
>JALEVB010000122.1 GCA_022780745.1 Erysipelotrichaceae bacterium | reverse complement strand
ACCATAAGAACCACCAGTAACACCCAATCTATCACTATCAATATTAGGATATTGTTTCAACACCTCATCAACAAAATCCATTAGATCTTCATAATCGATCTTACCAAAATTTCTTCTAAGATCAGCAAACTTATTACCCTTACCATCAGAACCACGAGGATTACAGAAGAAGACAAAGTAACCTAAATTAGCCCAATACTGCATCTCATGATAGAACACTTCCCCATAATTAGTCTTAGGTCCACCATGAATATCCATAATAGCCGGATACTTCTTATTAATATCAAAATCCTTTGGTTTCAATACCCAGCCAACAACTTCACTTTCTTTATTCAATACCACCTTTTCAGGCTTAGCAACATACTTATCACTTAATACTTTAGCATTCAATGCTGTCAAGGCAATAAGCTTATTATCACTATACTTATAAACTTCCTGTAACTTTTGACCATCCAAACCAATAACATAAATATCATCACCAATAGCCATATCATCACAAGAACCATTATAATCAACAACGGTCTTTAACTTATTATCTTCGATCTTAACAACGATACTTCCCTCATTAGCACTAGTAATAAAATAAGCATCACCATTATCATCCTTAGCAAAATTCTTACCATGACCATAGCGGCAATCACTACCAACTGAATTATACATTGAATACTCATTATCGATCACAAGTTCCATTTGACCATTATTTAAAGTATAGAACTTACCAGCTTCCATAGCCCCATATTCTTTCGCAAATGTACCTAATACCATGATCTTATCATGAAGATAGAAACAGCGATAGATCTGCATAATATCATCATAGATCTTGGTAGTTGTTCTAGTATTATGATCATATTCCCAAATATGAGAATATTTACCTTTAAAGCTATCAAAATCAACACCAGAGAAAACGATCTTATTATCAGCTATATCAAAACTCTCAACATCAACAGTACTGCTAACAATATCTAAGATCTCATATGTCTTCTTATCTACAAGGAATAAAGTATTACGATCACCATTGATAATACCAGCCCCATTAAAGAAGAATGGATATTCATCAAATATTACATAATCCTCATTATCCTTTAACTGTTTTTCATAAGCTTTTTGCTTATCTTCATTTAATTTATGATAATCAGGACACAACTGATTGATCGTAGCACTAATAACATAATAATCATCATTAAAATCTTTAATACTAGAAACCTGGCATTTTAAATCAAACATATCGCTCTCTTCACCAGTATTAAGATTTAACTTAACAAAATGCGTACTAATACCATTATTAGCCTTTGGTTTAATAACTAAAGCACTATTATCATCCATCATAAAATATGGATAACGCTTAGTAAAACTAGTACATAATACTTCCTTATCACTAGCTGTATCAATAACATGTAATCTTTGAAGATAATCATTATTATCAAGATCACACTTTGTTTCCACAAAAGCTAATTTTGATTTATCCTTAGATAACTGCAGATTAGATAAAAACTTATAATCATAAAACAAGTTTTGCGTAATAGCTTCCATATATTTTCTCCTAGATTCTAATTAAAATTAATTCTTCTTGAGGTTCGACTAACCATTCACAACCATCATCAGTAATCACAACATCTTCTTCAATACCAATTTTACCCCATTTCGTTTTAATACTAGGCTCAATAGTAAAGACATTACCCTTCTTTAATGGCATATCAATTAACTCTTTCTTATTATATCGAGGTCTACGATTTGCCAGTATTGTACCACCATCATGAGTCTGATGACCTACCTGATGACCTAAAGCTGCATTCCAAGAATCATATCCCATATCAACGATCATATGACGAGCAACCTGATCTACTTCAAAACCCGTAACTCCAGGTCTCATAAACTCTTTAGCAGCCTTTATGGCATCTCTTACTAAATAGAAAGCCTCTTTTACTTCTTCAGGTGCATCATCTTCATCATCCTTTAAAACGTAATACATTCTTTGAATATCACTGCAATAGCCATCCTTCTTAACTCCATAGTCAATATTAATAAGGTAACCCTTAACAATAGGCGTACTAATAATAC
This sequence comes from Erysipelotrichaceae bacterium, assembly GCA_022780745.1. GTDB lineage: Bacteria > Bacillota_I > Bacilli_A > Erysipelotrichales > Erysipelotrichaceae > JALEVB01. The sequence continues at coordinate 8,341 of JALEVB010000122.1, read as the reverse complement.
CCATATGTCCACTAGGAACATTAGGATCAACCGATACTCCAGGACATTGACTATCAGCCCAAGACATACCATAACCCTCATTATAGGCTACATCATGTAAATAATTAAAAATATCTAAAGAAGTAGTACCCTCTTTACAAACTGAAGGAAGTTTTCTTAAATATTCATCAGCTTTTAATACACAATGTTTGATCTTAGCAATCTGACTAGAAGTCTTCTGACCTCTAACATCACTAACGATATTATTAGCACTAACGATATTCATATCAAAATCAAGACGCTTAAATACTCTTTCAAGCATCTTATACATTCCAACAGTCAAACCATCAGCTGCAGAATCAACACTACTATAATTTAAAGCTAAAGTATTAGGCTTTAACTTACTTAAAACCTCATAAATAGTCTCTTCCATCGTTGTCTTATACTCATAAACTTCATCAATACCATCAATAAGTTTATAACCCTCAACATCCAATGGTGAAACAATGGCAATACATTTAGCTTGATCAGTAAAGATCAAAGTAGTGGCAATAATAAAATCCATATCTCCTAATACGGGAAGTATTGGTTCACTTTTCATAATACTTTCTCTGCCTGTTATTAGCCAAGCATTGACATTATTTTCCTTTAATGCTTGATAAATAATGGGCAATTTTTCTTTATCTAAATTCATACAGCTATTCCTTTCAATAAAAACATGAAACATGGGGGCATTAGCCCCCATGCATATAATTTGCAAAAACTATTCTGGAACGTGAACATACCAGAAGACATAGTTACCTTGAGGAGAACCTAATTGTCCTGTTGTACCAGCTTTCTTTAAGCATACATTCTTATAACCAAATAATGGTAATGTATATACTTGTTCACCAACTAGATATTCTTCAGCAGCATGTAAAGCATCAATACGTTCTGCACCAGTTAATAAGTCAGTATCAGCAATCATCTGATCATAAGTAGCATCGCCCCAAGTTGGAGTAGCCTGGTAGCTTGATAATGCCATATCTAAGAATGTACGAACATCCATATAGTCAGCACTCATAGCACCACGAGCTAATTCAAATAGACCATCATTTCTGTCAGCGAAGAATGTTCTAATTTCACCAGTCTTTAATGTTAAGTTAACATTAACTTTAGCTAATTCAGATTTTAATACTGCAGCAACTGTATCATGCATTGTATTCTGGTTATAGTAGTAAGTCAATTCTAATGGATTGCTTTCATCAAAACCAGCATCAGCTAATAATTGTTTAGACATTTCAGGATCATAACCAACTAAATCGCCACCTTCTTCTCTAAAGTCACCAGTATTACCAGCAAATCCTTTAGGAACATAGCCATATAATGGATAATAAACATCACCAGCATCTAATGCTGTAACGATTTGATCACGGTCAATTGCATAAGCAATAGCTTTTCTTACATTAACATCTTTTAATGCTTCATTAGCACCACCAACATCTGAACAGTTGAACATAACATAGTAGTTAATAACAGAATCAATAGCTTCTAATTCATCTTTACCATTGTATAAGTTATATACAGTAGCAGGATCTACAGCTGTAGCAAAATCAATTTCACCAGTTTGGAAAGCCATTAATTCAGCATCCATATCTGGCATAGTCTTAGCAATGATCTTTTCAACTACGATTTCGTTATCAGTGTTATTTACGAAATATTCATTTCTTTCCATAACGATTTCACTAGCTCTATCGATTGCAGTTGGATGGAATGGTCCATTGTAAGGAACTGATGCATCATCAGCCCAAGTATAGTCACCATCTTTTACAAATTCTTCACGAGCTGGATAGAATACACCTGCAGCTAATAATGAATCAAAATAAGGACATAATTTCTTTAATTTGAATTCAATTGTGAAATCATCTGGAGCAGTGATACCTAAGCTATCCATTTCAGCAGTAGGTTTACCTTCAAGTTCAGCAGCACCTTCAACGTTATCTGTAATGAAGAATACATAAGTAGAATCAGCAGAACCTAAGTTCAAAGCATGTTTCATACCATAAATATAATCACTAGCAGTAACTTGTTGACCATCTGACCAATAGTTATCTTCTGTTAAGTGTAATGTATAAGTTAAACCGTCTTCACTTACATCATAACCTGTACAAGCAGCATTTACCATTGAACCATCTGTACCGATATAGAATAATGGGAAATAGATCTGGTTAGTAATAAATGTAGTAACTGAATCACTACCGATAGCTGGATCTAAGTAGTTAGGTTCGCCACCAACAGCATAAGTAAATGTAGTCTTATAAGCTGTTTCAGTAGTAGTTTCGCCATCAGTTGTTGGAGTATCAGTAGTAGTTGTTTTTTCTCCAGAAGAACATGCAGCTAAGCTAAAAGACATTGCAACAGCTAATAAGCCGACGAAAAATTTCTTTAAAGTCTTCATATTTTCTTTACCCCTTTCTATTTTTCATATAAGAAACATGAAACTAAGCGATTTCCAACCTGGATAGGTTTAGGAGTCTCTTGACTACATCTAGCAGTAGCCTTTGGACATCTTGATGCAAAAGGACAACCTTCAGGTGTATTGATAGGTGAAGGAATTTCACCTTCCAATACAATACGCTGTTTAGCTTTTGCTATATCTGGATCCGGAATCGGAATCGCTGACAATAAAGCGACAGTATATGGGTGCAAAGGACGATGATAAACGTCATTACTTGGACCCACTTCCATCATATGCCCAAGATACATAACACCAATTCGATCTGAAATGTGTTTTACCATACTTAGATCATGGGCAATAAACAAATAAGATAATCCCATTTCCTTTTGAATATTCTTCAAAAGATTAATAACCTGTGCCTGAATAGAAACATCCAAGGCACTAATAGGCTCATCACAAACAATGAATTTAGGATTAACAGCCAATGCTCTGGCAATACCAATACGCTGACGCTGACCACCAGAGAATTCAGCCGGATATCTTTGAATATGATCGGGTTTCAAACCAACGATCTTTAACAATTCAACAACTCTTTCTTCTCTTTCTTTATCTGTTTTATAAATATTATGAATAACCATTGGTTCCTTAATAATTTCACCAACTGTCATTCTAGGATTCAATGATGCATATGGATCCTGGAAGATCATCTGCATATCTTTTCTAAACTTCTTAAGTTCAGCACCCTTTAAACCTTTAATAGGCTTACCTTCAAATTCAATTTCACCCTCAACAGGTTCATACAATTTAACGATCGTTCTACCAAGAGTAGACTTACCACAGCCTGATTCACCAACTAAACCAAATGTCTCATTTTCATATACTTCAAATGAAACACCATCGACAGCCTTAACGATCTGTTTTGGCTGGAAAATACCTTTAGTAACATCAAAGTGCGTTTTTAAATTACTTACCTTTAAAATAGGTTTATTATTATTAGTCATTATATTTCGCACCCCTTTCATCATTTAACCAGCATTTGCTAGAATGTGTATTACTAAATGCTACTACACTAGGCATATGATTCTTACAAACCTTCATAGCCTTTGTACAACGATCAACAAATGGACATCCAACAGGTGGATTTAATAAATCAGGTGGAGATCCAGCAATTGGCTGAAGTTCTTTATCATCATCATCTTCAGGATTAGCAATACAGTTTAATAAACCTTTAGTATATGGATGCTTAGGATCATAGAAGATCTCTTTATCAGTACCCATTTCTACTAATTTACCACCATACATAATACCAACACGATCACAAAGCTTAGCAACTACACCCAAGTCATGAGTAATCATAATAATTGCAGCATTAGTTTCTCTTCTTAATGTATCGATAAGCTCTAAAACCTGTGCCTGAATAGTAACATCCAAGGCAGTAGTAGGTTCATCGGCAATAATTAATTTAGGATTACATGCTAAGGCAATCGCAATAACGATACGTTGTCTCATACCACCTGAAAACTCAAATGGATATTGGGTAATACGCTTCTCAGGAGAAGGAATACCAACTAAACGCATAAGCTCTAAAGCTCTTGTTCTAGCCTGCTGTTTATTCATCTTAGTATGATTCATCAAAGGTTCGATCAATTGGGTCTCAATTTTTAGAACCGGATTTAAGAAGGTCATTGGATCCTGGAAGATCATTGCAATGTCGTTACCTCTTAAAGTACGCATCTTTTTATCATATTCTTTTTTATTTTTAAAAGCACTAGGTGCAATATTTTCACCATTGAAAATAATATCTCCACTCTCGATAACACCATTGGCAGCCAACAAACCCATGATCGTATACATCGTTTGTGACTTACCTGAACCAGATTCACCAACAATTCCTAATACTTCACCTTCATTTAGTTCGAAAGAAACATCACGAACAGCTTGTACCTTACCTTGAGGAGTCTTAAAACTTGTGGTTAAATTTTTAACTTCTAATAATGCCATAAGATTCACCCCTATCTAGTCTTTGACTGTAATGCTTCACCAATACCATCACCAATAAAGTTAAGTGATAGAATTGTTAAACAAATAGCCAATACTACCCAAACGATCTGAATTGGATATGTAAAGAATAATCCACGACAATCGTTTGCTAATTTTCCCCAAGAAGGAATACTTGGATCAAGTCCAATACCAACGAAACTCAAGAAAGATTCAGTAAAGATAGCAGAAGGAACCATCATTGTTAAACTAACGATAATTGGACCTAATGCATTAACAACCAAGTGTTTCAATAAAATACGTTTATGACTAGCACCAATAACAACAGCAGCCAAAGAATATTCCATCTCTTTAATAGACATTATCTGCGTTCTTACCTGTCTTGCCATACCGATCCAGGATGTTAAACAAATAGCAAGTAACATACTGCCAATTGAGTTACCAAACACCATCAAGATCAAAATAACATATAACAATGTAGGAACAGCATAAATAATATCAATGATACGCATCATGATCATATCGACCTTACCACCGATATAACCAGAAATACCACCATATAAAACTCCAATAACAAGGTTGATAGCAGCACTGGCAAAACCAATTGCCAAACTGATACGACCACCATACATAACTCTTACGAAAATATCTCTTCCTAATTTATCAGTACCAAATGGATGAGCCAAAGTTGGCAATGCATTTTTCATTGTAAGATCCTGAGATTCAAATCCATATGGACTTAAAATAGGAACAAAAATAGCTAAAGCAACCATGATAACCAAGAAGATCAATCCAGCTAAAGCTAATTTATTCTTCTTATATCTGCCCCATGCATCCTGGAAGAAAGTCTTACTTTCCATCGCGATGAATTCAGAATTCTTTTCACTTTCATCAAGTAGTTCAAACATATCATCAGTTATTGCTTCTTTATTAATTTCACTCATCTATGTTCACCTACTTTCCTAATTTAATACGAGGATCGACAATTGCTGCTGCAATATCAGATACCAGATTCATAATAATTACTAATAAACCAAAGAAAATGGTAAGACCCATACATAATGTATAGTCACGATTACTAATACTACTAGTAAACTCTTTACCAATACCTGGAATAGAGAATAATGTTTCAATTACCAATGAACCAGTGATCAAACTAGCAAACATTGGACCAGCATAAGTAATAACTGGTAATAAAGCATTCTTTAATCCATGCTTGATAATGACCCAAATCTCTTTAGTACCTTTAGATCTAGCTAAAGTAATATAATCAGATCCCATGACATCTCTTAAACTACTTCTAGTTAAACGTGTAACGGTAGATAAAGCACCAAATGATAATGCCAAAGAAGGCATGATATAACTCTTCCAGTCTGATAAACCAACAATTGGTAACCATCCCAGCTTAACACCAAATAAGATCATCAGCATCATTGCTAATAAGAAGCCCGGAATACTAACACCAAGTGTTGCCATAACAGTAATCAACGAATTAACCCAACGATGCTTAGTTAATGCTGAAATAATACCAAAGGAAATTCCAAATATCATTGAGAAAGCAAAGGCAATAACACCTAATTGAGCTGTAACAGGGAATCTTTGAACAATGATCGAAGAAACCTGCTGACCTTTCTTACTGATAGATTCACCAAAATCACCATGTAGAGCATTCTTTAAATATATAACATATTGTTCACCAACTGGTTTATCCAAACCATATTTAGCTTCCATAGCTGCATATGTCTCAGCAGATAAAACTTTATTATCCTGTGTAAATGGACTTCCTGGCATAGCATGCATACCAAAGAATGTAATAGTTGCTAAAATAAATAGGGTTACTACTCCTAATAGCAATCTTTTAAATATATACTTTATCATCTAGCTATTCCTCCTTAATTAAATATAATTCTCTTTGAGGCTCTACAATAAAATGAGCTCCATCTTTTTTAACAACTACATCTTCTTCTAATCCGATATGTCCTGCTCTAGTTTCTAAACCAGGCTCTAATGTAAATACCATATTTTCAAATAAAGGTGTTCTAATCAATTCATCTTTATCATAACGAGGCTTAGCTGGTGCAAGTAATGGACCACCATCATGAGCAACCTTACCCATTGGATGACCTAAAGCACAATTGTATTCAGCAAAACCATTATTCACAACATGATCTCTAGCAATCTTATCAATATCAATTCCTAAAGTACCAGGCTTTAAAGCCTTAGCTGCCATCTCAATGGCATCCCTAATAACATAAAAGGCATTCTTTATATCATCAGGAGCATCTTCTTCACCATCATCTAGCATATAATACATACGCTGTAAATCACAGCTATAGCCATCAACGATGATACCAAAATCAACATTTACAACTGAACCTTTTTTAATAGGAAAATCAGGAGCACCCATATGTCCACCTGGACAACCATATCCACTAAATACTCCAGGATTACAAGATTTAGGCCAACTATAACCAAAACCTTTCCTTTCAGTTTCATCTTGGAAGAACTTATATACATCTTGACAATTCATACCTGGTTTAATAAAACGCTTAGCATCATCGAAGATCTTCTCAGCTTCTTCACAAGCAATTTTGATTTTATCAAGTTCCTCTTGTGTTTTAATGCCACGAACTCTAACTATAATTTTTTCAGCTGAAACAATTTCACCCTGATAATCACACTTATCAAAAGCTTCTTGCAACAGCTTATACATCCCCAGGCTCAAACCATCAGCACTAGGATTCTCCAAAGAATAATCTAAAGCAATTCTTTTAGGATTCTTTCTTTTAATAACCTCACTTACCGTATCAGTAAAGGAAACTGGGAAAGCTATTACTTCATCAAAAACCCCATGGTGAACATAGCCATTATAATCTATAGGAGTACATACAGCCACACTACTACCATCTTTACAAAATATCAGTGCTGTGCAGCCAATAAACTCTGCATCACTCATTACTGATAGGATCGGTTCACTATTTGTCGCAGATTCTTGTCCAGCAATGATCCACATATCAATGTTTTCATCATTTAAAGCATCAAAAGCAATTTTGACTTTTTCTTTTGAAAACATGTATTTTCCCCCTTTTTTTAAAACATGTATTAATGATAAACTTTATCAGCATTTTTTTCAATAGTTATTTCACAAAAATTTCATTTTTTTACATATTTTTTATGAAAATATTTACATTTTGTTTAATTGTTTATACATTTATGTTATCCTATTAAAGAAAGGAAATAACATATGAGCGAAAGAAGAAATAAATGTATACAAAAAATTCAGGAAGCAAATATTGATGCCGTAGTAGTCGCAACCGGTGCAACCCTTCAATATCTAAGCGAATGTAATAATTATTTCTGGCAAAGAAGCTGTATGAATAACATTATGGGCTTCTCAAGTGCTAAAAACTTACCAGAATCAATATTATATCTAGATACACAAGGAAATCTGGTAGTATTTGCTATTCCTAGAATCAAAGACCAGTTTGAAGATAATAAAGTGGTAGTATCTTATATGGATCAGTTTGAAGATGCCATGGCACCATATATCAAAGCTAAAAAAATAGCTGTTGGTATTGACTGCAACCAATATCTAAAAGATACCTTGAAAGAAGTAAACAAAGATATTGAAGTAATAGATGGTGCTGATGAACTATTCTTTGAACTAAGAGCTATTAAAGATGAAAAAGAAATTGAACAAATGACAAAACTAGCTAAATTCACTGATGAAGCAGTTATGTATGTCGTAAAGAATCTAAAAGAAGGAATGACCCAGTATGAAGCCGAAATGATGCTTATGCAATATGGCTTTGACCATGGCATTCAGGACTTCTCATTCCCACCAACAGCCGGATTCAAAACCAGAAACACCTTCACCCCTGAAGAAAGTTTTGACTTCCCACGTGACACCAAATTAGTCCCAGGAAC
>JALEVB010000104.1 GCA_022780745.1 Erysipelotrichaceae bacterium | reverse complement strand
AATAGCTTCCAAAGTAGAAATATCAGCTGATAAATTGATCATATCATCTTCACATAAAGTTGAAATAATAGTTTTCATCGCATCATTGATCAAAATAATACTCTTATGTAGTTTATCCTTAGTCTTAGCTAAATTATCACTACTATTAGCTAGCTGCAGATCCTTATATTGTCCTAAAATATTAATAAGAATAGGTAAATAATACTCATATAACTTTTTAAGCTTTGGCTTATTATCCGGAAACTTCTCTTCTACTAGACTTATCTGTTTCAATAAAGCACAGCTTTCAAATAAACCATTACTGATCTCTTCATCAGGGATCTCAGTATTTAGATCATCAATAAGCTTAATGAAATCTTTAGCACATTTTTCTTTGGTACTAGCAGTACTCTTTTTAGCACTAGCCTTTTTAACTTCATTAGAATATGGAGGATTAGTATCATTCGCAAAATTTTGTAATAATCTTAAGATCTGATTATACATCTTAGGATACTTATAGCCAAATTCCGCCAATGAACAAACATAATCATTACTCTTAAAAACATTTAAACTATTTAAAGTATGATAAGTCTGATTCTTTAATCTAAGATTAATATCATTGATAACTGGCAATTCACCATGCTTCTCAAAATAATCAGCTAATCTTTCATCGATCATCCTCATCTGTTTTGTACTAAGCTTAACTAACTCTACCTTTTCATTACTAGCGGTATTAGTATTAACAGTACTGGTATATTGTCTTTTATAAGATGTAGTTTGCATCTCATCTTTATGCTTGTTTTGATAGATCAGCCAGAATATCGAAATAGGAACTAAAAAACCCATTCCCGTAAAGATACCTAAAAACAAACATATCCAAGGTAAATTTTTATTCATGATAAAGTCATTATCTTTATTATTATTGTTGGGATTATATTTATAAGCCATGTATTTTCACATCCTTTAATCTAAAAAATTATATCATGAATTTATCTATTTTATTTATATTACAATACATATTTTCATGATTATTTTAAGAATATTTTAGCTAATCTTAATAATTTATCAAATAAACTATTAGTTGAAAAAAGGAAGCATAACTATTGCTTCCTATTCATGTCCTCGCCATAAAGAACTATAAGAAATAAAGGCTATTTCATCCGCATTGATCTTCGCCTGATTTCTTTGCTTACGCACATTTCCTTCATGCACATTCGTTAAGAAATCTTTATTTAGCATATATTGTACATATAACACTTTCTTTAATAAGAACCACTTAACGATATATTCTCTTATCATCTCATATTTATCTTCAACATCTTTAAGCTTATCAAAAGCTTCATCATGCATCTTATTAGAAATACGCAAAGCTTCTTTATGCATATCTTCATAAGTACCAAAATGATGTTTATCTAAATATCTTTGTAATGAACCAGGTTTTTGAGTAAACATCTTGCCATAAGTACTGGCAACTTCTTTAGGATCATCACTAGAAATGGCTACAAATTCATTACGATTATCAATAAACTGACTGGTAGGTTCTGTTAAACAGTAATATAAACCTTTCGCAAAGATATAACCTCCATCTTCACTTGGATAATAGATCAAAGCTCTTTGAACATTATTCTTGTTTTCATAAATGATATAAGGAATTACGATCGCATCATTTTGTAATTTAAAAGCGTCTTTATATCTGATGATCTGATTAGTGATCGCATCTTTACTAATACTTATTTTAAAATTTGTTAGAATTTTTGCATCATTATTCTGCTTGAATACTTCATCAAGCACTTTATAAGCTTTTTCATCTTCACTTATCATTTGTAGATAATCTTCTAAATAACCGTTAAATTCGCAACTTTCTCCATTTTTTCTTGCATCTACAAATTTCTCTAAAATATTAGTTATGGCCATAAAAACTGCCTCCTTGGTAAATCGTTATTTATATTATAATTATATTTTTTTACATGTTCAATAATCAAAAAGCTTACAAATAAAATAATTCATCTATATTTCACATTATTTATTCAGTATGATATGATGACGATTTTTACTAATGATCCTATCTAATTCCAGCTGCTTGATTTCTCTAGCCATGGCACTTCTATCTACACCTAAAAAACTAGCCATTTGCGTATAAGACATTGGCAGATCAAATTCCTTCACGATATTTCTTTTTGATAGAATATCAAAATATGCCAGCAAACGATCTCTGATCGTCTTTTTTGATAATACTTCCAAACGATCATTCATCGTACGCATCTGCAAAATGATCATATTACAGATATCACCGATAATATCATGATACTCAGCATTGCTGATAATTTCATCATAATCAAAATAGAAGACACTAGTCTTAGTATTGGCAATAACACTTTTCTCATTATTTAATTCAATATTATGAAAGATATCACCAAAACAATCATAGCGTTCATATCTTTGTAAAAGATGTAGTTCACCCTTGCTAGAAAAACTACAAAGACTACAGCTGCCACTCAAGACAAAATAAATATAATTACGATTAGCTAAAAAATTAGTGATGATCTGATTTTTACTATAGGTCTTGACTTTAATGCTATTACCAGTCATTTCACTATATATCTTATGTACCAGTTCCTTTTTTTCCATATACACCTTCCTAGTCCCATTAATAGGACAATCTAATATTTAAAAAAACTTATAATTTTCTTAAGCAAAACAAAGGAGAATAAACAAAAAATATGTTATTATACAAAAGCCTTATACTTATGCTGTTTTTAAACAGTTTCAAACAATTGAATAATCACTACCCTTAAAATATCACACTTTTTTGTTGCAAATGCAACAAAATATTTTATTTTTTAGTGTAATATTAAGTATGCAAGGAAGCAAAGGAAGGTTTTAAAATGAAGGTAATCAAAAGAGATGGACGAAGCGTAGACTTCGATAAAAATAAAATCATTATCGCTATTCAAAAAGCCAATAATGAGGTAACTAAGCCTAATAGAGCTACAAAAGAACAGATCAATGAAATCGTTGAATATGTTGCTTCTCAAGATCGTAAACGTATTCTAGTAGAAGATATTCAGGATATCATTGAAATGAAATTAATGGACTATAAAAAGTTTGAATTAGCTAAAAAATATATCGTTTACCGTTATACTAGAACATTAGTAAGACAGCAGAATACTACCGATGAATCTATTTTAGGTCTAATCAAACATTCTAATAAAGAATTAATGGATGAAAACTCTAATAAAAATGCTATTATTGCTTCTACTCAAAGAGATTTGATCGCTGGTGAAGTATCTAAGGACTTAACTAAGAGAATGTTATTGCCAGAAAAGATTTCTAAAGCTCATGAAGAAGGTATTCTACACTTCCATGATGCTGACTATTTCTTACAGCCTATCTTTAACTGCTGTTTGATCAATATTAAAGATATGTTTGAAAATGGTACAGTCATGAATGGTAAATTAATTGAATCACCTAAATCATTCCAGGTTGCATGTACCGTTATGACACAGATCATTGCCTGTGTTGCCAGCAGCCAGTATGGTGGTCAATCTATCAATATCAAACATTTAGGTAAATATTTAGCAATCTCTCGTGAAAAATTCAGAAAAGAATTACATCGTGAATTCGATGGCAAAATGAGCGATGAATTAATTGAAGAAGTAGTTAAACAGCGTCTAAAGACCGAATTAGCTGCTGGTGTTCAAACTATTCAGTATCAGATCAATACTTTAATGACAACTAATGGTCAATCACCATTTGTTACTTTATTCTTACATATTGATGAAGATGATGAATATGTTGAAGAAACAGCTGCTATCGTTGAAGAGATCTTAAATCAAAGAATCCAGGGTATTAAAAATGAAAAAGGTGTTTATATTACACCAGCTTTCCCTAAACTTATCTATGTATTAGATGAAAATAATAATTTAACTGGTGGTAAATATGATTATATTACGCATTTAGCTGTTAAGTGCAGTGCTAAGAGAATGTATCCTGATTATATCAGTGCTAAACAGATGCGTGCTAATTATAATGGCAATGTCTTCTCACCTATGGGATGCCGTTCATTCTTAAGTCCTTGGGTTGATGAAAATGGCAATTATAAATTTGAAGGAAGATTCAACCAGGGTGTTGTTTCTATCAACTTACCTCAGATTGGTATCTTAGCTGCTGGCGATGAAGAAAAATTCTGGAAGCTATTATCTGAAAGACTAGAATTATGTCATGAAGCTCTAATGTGCAGACATCATGCTTTATTAGGTGTAACTTCTGATGTATCTCCTATTCATTGGCAATATGGAGCTATCGCTCGTTTAAAACCAGGTGAAAAGATCGATAAGCTATTAAAGGATGGCTATTCTACTTTATCATTAGGTTATATCGGTATTTATGAAGTAACTAAGTTAATGACTGGTGAACCTCATACTAGTCCTAAAGGTCAGGCTTTTGCCTTAAAGGTTATGAAACGTTTAAGAAATGCCTGTGAAACATGGAAAGAAGAAAGTGGCTTAGGATTTGGTTTATATGGTACTCCTGCTGAAAGCTTATGTTATCGTTTTGCTAGAATCGATAAAGAAAAATTTGGAGATATCAAAGATATTACTGATAAGGGTTATTATACTAATTCATATCATGTTGATGTTAGAGAACATATTGATGCATTCTCTAAGTTAAAATTTGAATCTCAGTTCCAGCCTATTTCTAGTGGTGGTGCTATTTCTTATGTTGAAATTCCAAATATGCGTAATAATTTAGCTGCCTTAGAAGAACTTGTTAAGTTTATCTATGACAATATTCAATATGCTGAATTTAATACTAAATCTGATTACTGTCATGTTTGTGGTTATGATGGTGAGATCATTATCAATGATGATAATGAATGGGAATGCCCTCAATGCCATAATAAAGATCGTAAGAAGATGAATGTTACTAGAAGAACTTGTGGTTATTTAGGTGAGAATTTCTGGAATGTAGGTAAGACTAAAGAAATTAAATCACGTGTTACGCATCTATAATGCATTTTGCTTCAATTAAAAACTGTGATATTGCCAATGGTGTTGGTGTAAGAATTTCCTTATTTGTTTCAGGATGCACCCACCATTGTCATAATTGTTTCAATCAGGAAGCCTGGGATTTCAATTATGGGCAAGAGTTCACAAAAACGCAGGAAGATCAGATCATAGACCTACTAAAACCTGATTATATTGCTGGATTATCATTACTAGGTGGTGAACCTATGGAAGATCTAAATCAGAAAGGTTTATTGCCATTTGTTAAACGTGTTAAACAGATATATCCTAATAAAACTATCTGGTGTTATTCAGGATATACTTATGAATATCTGTTAGAAAAGAGTAAAACTCAAGAATATACTAAAGAATTATTATCACTGATCGATGTTCTGGTTGATGGTAAATATGTTGAAGAGTTACATGATCTTAGTCTTAGATTTAGAGGAAGCTCTAATCAAAGGATCATTGATGTACCTAAAACATTACAACAAAATGAAATCGTACTATGGCAGGAAGGAAAATAGCCTTCCTGCTTTTATGTTATAATCTTGAATATGAGGTAAATTATATGTCTACTTTACTTGTATTACTTACCATCGCATATATCATATGGATATCCAAAAGAATGACGATAACACCAAACAAGAAATATTAAAAAGAGAAAAAGTGATCATAGAAGAAATAAAAAGTATCTATGATGGTGAAGTATATAATGGACATGATCTGGATATTTTCTAAACATACATATTTAGATAATTGTCAATTGTATTAGCATAATTGCTGTAATAAAATCAAAACGTTAGTGAAAGGAATAAGACAATGAAAAGAATCATAAAGTATTTAAAACCATATACTTTAGCTATTATCTGTGTCATTATCTTAGTATTTTTTCAATCACAAAGTGAATTAGCTCTACCAGATCGTATGTCAAACATTGTAACCTATGGTATCCAGTTTGGTGGTATCGAAGATACTAATGTTATGGCATTAACAGCTGATACCTACCAGAAAGTAATACTATTAAGTGATGATGAAAATATCAGTGAGGCATTTGATAAAGTAGAAGCCAATAGTAATAGTAAATTAATTGAAAAATATCCCCTATTATCAATAGAAGATATTTATATTAGAAAAGATAATATTAATGTTGATCTAACAGATGAACTATTTATCATCAGTGCCCTAAACAATTATCCTCAGGATAATATTTATCAGCTATTACAAGATGAACAAACTAAACAGAAGATCATCAATGATATCCACGAAGCAAGCTCTAATTTAACAAGCGATAATATCAAACAGGTAGCTTTAATGTATATTCAGCATGAATATCAGTTATTAGGCATGAATACCTTCGCTATTCAAATGGGATATATTCTAAAAGAAGGCGGATATATGTTACTAATAGCTTTATTATGCAGCATATGCGCTATTGGTGGTGGCTATTTATCATCTAAAGTAGCAATCGCTTCTACCAAGAAATTAAGAAAAGATGTCTTTGAAAAAGTTCAAAGCTTTTCAACTAGTGAATATTCGAAATTCTCTTGTGCATCTTTGATCACTCGAACAACTAATGATATTCAACAGGTTCAGCAGATCATTCAGATGTTATTAAGAATTGTTCTGTTTGCGCCTATGATGGGAATAGGATCACTTATCAAAGTATTTAGATATCCCCAGATGTTATGGATATTAGCTTTATGCATAGTGATCATTATTTTAGTATTTATTATGACTTTTGCATTAACGATGCCTAAATTCTCAAAGATTCAAAAAACCGTTGATAAGATCAATCTGATCTTAAGAGAATTTTTAGATGGTATGTTAGTAATAAGAGCTTTTAATACGCAAGAATATGAAGAAGAGCGCTTTGATGAAGCTAATAAAGCTATTACTTCTTTAAATCTGTTTGTTAATAGAGTAATGTCTAGTGTTATGCCATTGATTAACTTCATTATGAACGCTATTACCGTTATTATTGTATGGGTAGCAGCTACCCAAATCGATAAAGGCGTAATGGAAATAGGAAGCATGTTAGCCTTTATTCAATATGCTATGCATGTATTAATGTCATTTATGATCGTAGCTATGATTTCTATTATGATACCTAGATCTGCTATTAGTGCTAAGCGTATCTTTGAAGTCTTAGATACTGAATTAAGTATCAAAGATCCAAAAGAACCTAAGCATTTAAATGATAATAAGCAGATCATCTTTGATCATGTATCTTTTAAATATCCTAATGCTCAGGATGAAGT
>JALEVB010000103.1 GCA_022780745.1 Erysipelotrichaceae bacterium | reverse complement strand
TTATTTTTAGTTATTAAACAATCCTGTTTATTTTCAAAGATAAGATGAGGAAGCAGCATTAAGCCTTCATGTAAAGTTGAACTAACATCTTTTAAAGAATGTACTGCGATATCAGCCTGATGACAAACTAATGCTTCTTCGACATCTTTAACAAATACCCCATTAGTTTGCATATTATATAAAGCACTTGTTTGATCTTTATCACCATGAGTCTTAATGATCACAATTTCAAAATCGATATCTTTAAGATACTTCTTTAAATATGCAATGGCGATATCAGTTTGCTTTAATGCTAATTTAGAACCTCTTGTAGCTACCTTCAATACCATAAAATCACCTTAATATATTATAACCAAAAAAATGATATAACTAAAAATCTTTTTTTATAGCAAAGAAAAAGACTTTAATGATACTTCCGTTGAATTGGTATTATCAAGAATGTTCAACAAAGACAAAGTCCATATCATTAAAGGTTATTTTCCAGATACAACTATTAATTTATTAGATAAAAAATATTCTCTAATATCCCTAGATGCTGATTTATATGCTCCAGTACTTCATGGTCTAGAATACTTCTATCCTCGCTTAGTATCAAAAGGCATGATTATTCTTCATGACTATAATAATCTTCAGTTTAAAGGAGCTAAACAGACAGTAAAAGACTATGAACAAAAATATGGCAAACTATTACTAATACCATTATGCGATATGCATGGAACATGCATCATCATTAAACCCTAAATAATTTTTATCTTCTTTAAGGTCTTTCTAGAAGCATAGATAGCATAAACAAAACCAGCATGACAATAACTAATTGCATCATCAATAAAATCACTTAATGCTTTCATAGCTGCATAACCAGGCGTTTCTACAGGTATCACAATAGAGCACTAGTAATATCATAGACATTGACCTTATTACCATTAGCTTTTAATGTATAAGTATCATCACCATTGTTACTACCATCAAAATATTCTCCACTAACAAAGATAGCCAAAGTCTGATAATCAATATCTACAGGATTTTGACAATAGTTAATACCTGTCTGATAATAGATGTCATTATATGCATTATAAAACCATTTTTCATTACTAAATTCTCTCATTTTTCACCCTTCTTTCTATCTTCATTTTATACATAAGATCTTTTCTTATTAACTCAAAAAAAGGTTCATAATGTTATCAAATAAAGAAATAAAAAACCTAATTCATGCTATAATTTAGCCAAAGGAAAAAGATATGAAAAATAAAATTACGATAACAGATATAGCCAACATTGCTCAAGTATCTAAAGCAACTGTTTCTTATTATATCAATGGACGATTAGATAAGATGTCAGATAAGACAGCTAAAAAAATCAAAGAAGCAATTGAAAAAACCAACTTTAAACCTAGCTATGCTGCTAGATCTTTAAATTCAAAGAATTCTCAGCTGATAGGCATAATTATTGGTAATATTACCAATCCTTTTTCTAATCAGTTTGTTAAAGGTATCGAAGACTATGCCAATACTAAAGATTATTTAACGATCGTTGCTTCTAGTGAATTTAAACCTGAAAGAGAAAGAACCTATATCGAATCAATGTTATCCATGGGTGTTGATGGATTTTTGATTCAGCCTACTATTGAATCAAGCAGCTATTTTAAACAGAAAGAAACCAATAAACCTATTGTCTATTTTGATTCTCCATCGACACTTAATAATGAAAGATATGTTAAAACCAATAACTATGAAGCCGTATATGATGCAACCAAAATATTGATCAATAAAGGATATTCACACTTCGTTTTAATTTCCAGCAATCCTTATGTTCTACAAACCCGTATCGAAAGAAACAAAGGATGCACTGATGCCTTAAACGACTCTAATATCAGTTATGATATGATAATCATTGATGATGATATTGAGTTACTTAAACAAAGGTTATACCCTATCATCAACAATAGAAAGAATGTCTGTATCTTTGCCTTTAATAACTCATTATTGCAATTAACATATGATGCTTTGCAGCCATATATCCATAGAATACCAGAAATAGGACTAATAGGTTTTGACCATGAACAATGGTGTGAATGCGTTAGACCAACCATTACAACCATCAACCAGCCAGCCTATCAGGAAGGCTATACAGCAGGACAGATCCTATTTGATGCCATATATAATCAAAATCAGGTCGACAAGATACAGATCCTTAATTCAACATTAGTTGAAAGAGAATCAACAAATCTCAAGAAATAAAAAAATATCATCATTTTACAGATAAACTGTAAATGATGATATTTTTGTTTACTATCTTTGAACTCGTGCTCCAGCTCCACCCATGATAGCTTCAACTTCTTTTTTACTAGCCATTGAAGTATCACCAGGAGTAGTCATAGCTAATGCACCATGAGCTGCACCATAGTTAACAGCAACTAGTGGATCTTGAGTAGTCATTAAACCATATACTAAACCAGAAGCAAATGAGTCACCACCGCCAACTCTATCAAGAATCTCAAGATTATCATAGCTCTTTGACATATAGATCTCGCCATCTGCATAGCACATAGCCTTCCAGTCATTAACAGTAGCTGTTTTAACCGTACGCAATGTTGTTGCAACTACTTTCCAGTTTGGATAGGTCTTAACAGCTTCATTTAACATTTTCTTATAGCCATCAAGATTCAATTCTTTAAGATTTTCATCATTACCCTCGATTTCAAAACCAAGACAAGCTGTAAA
>JALEVB010000087.1 GCA_022780745.1 Erysipelotrichaceae bacterium | reverse complement strand
ATCTTTACAAAAAGTTCCCAAATAATCGCATATTAGACTAGTCACACGAATAAAATTTTGTAATAATAATTACATAGAAAGTGTGCTTTAAATGACCAATAGTTTTATCGAAAATATCCAATCAAAGAAAAAAGACTTTACTGATGCTGAACTAAAAATAGCTAATCTATTAGAACAAGAACCCTTTGTCTTTTCTAGTTCAACAGCTACAGAAATCGCCAATAAATTCAATGTATCACAAAGTTCGATCAGCCGTTTTTGCCAAAAACTAGGCTATCATGGCTTTTCTGACTTTAGAATGTCTTTGATTTTATCATTATCAACCAGTGTTCCATCAAATAATACAACCAATGAATGGTGTGCAACACTATGCAATCAAATCAATCAATTAAGTCAGAGCCTAGATGATGAGCATCAAAACAAAATAGCGCAAATGATCATCAATGCCAGAGTAACATATACATCAGGATATGGAGCCAGCGAGATTGCAGCGAACTTATTAGCCTTTCGATCTATGTTATTAAGCTTAAATGTCTTTGAAATACCAACATCAAGAGAAGTAGAAACATTACATTTAATTAATAATCAGGATCTTATCATCTTATTTTCAGCATCTAATCCATCACACGCTGATCTAATATCTATGCTTGATGATATGCCAAAAGAAAAAAGACCCAAGTTAATTCTAGTAACAGAGTCTTTACGTCATCCATTTATCAAAAAAGTCGATGAAGTAGTAATGCTGCCAAAGATCAACAATGACAATCCTTACCTATCTCATCAATCGGTCCAATTATTATATGTATTACTACTATTACCAAAAATGGCTTATCTATTTGCACAAAAAAACAAAGACTAAGATCTGGCTAACCAAATTTAGAGGGGGTTTCTCCAAACTTAACGGGGGTCACTAATGGGGGCCTAAACGGGGGTTTCAGAAAAACTCCAAACTTAACAGGGGCCAAAAGCTTAAAATATAGGACCAGTGAAAATCTTACATAATGTAAGAATTCATGGTCCTTTTATAATGGCTTGATCGATGATCAACTATTGTTACAATATATTTTGAAGTTATTTATTCCAATTTCCTTATTGACAATGGGACCCATCCCCCTGAACCCCTTAAACTGTCATCGCTGATAATTAACCATTAACTCATTACCGCCGATGACGGAACAAGTATATCAGGGGGACAACCCATTATAAATAAGTTTTCTCGGCATAAAAGTGTATACTTGTAACGTAGTGTTATACTTGACCATTATAAAAGAACCGTATTGAATGTACGGTTCAATTTAGTCAGGCTATAATATATTAATTATTTTATTTCTTTTTATTATATGGTCCTCTTGGCTTCGAAGCCCTATGTATTTCTTTTTTACTTTTTGGTACAGCTTGTATAGCAGCATCTTCTCTACAATGCCAAAGTATCCTGTTTCTAAAAAAATCAAAATCATCGATACCATGTGAATGTGCTCTTAATGACGATGGGATATTGTTGAATGATTCTAATGGTCCATTAGATAATCTTCTGATAACAACACTATCGTTTTCCATATTATTATCGATAATATATGTAAATGAAGCTACTATTGAATCATGATATTTGGTTATAAGTCTAGCAAATTCATTAAAAATAGCTATATCAGTTGTTTCATATATCTTGATAAGTTCATCCAGTCTTCTAGAAGCACTAGGAAGATCGTTAATGAACGACTCGTTGAATTCTTCATACATATCCTTTAGTCTTTTTATCTCTTCAAATTTTGGATCTAATTTTAGAAATTCTCTTTCCCATGCATAACTGTCCATGAACATTCCTAGCTTATGATTATAGCTAGATTCATAATCTTTAAATTTACCAGGATTCGATAGTAATACCCATTTGGCTTTTTTAAGTATATATACTTCTTTTGATTCCTCTATAGTCTTATTGGAACTGTTGGTCTGATGATTTTTATCTTTAAGTCTCTTAGCATCTTTTGCCATATATCTCTTTTTTACAGTATTGATATAAATGTTTATAAGGCTTAATAACCATTTAAGGACATGAAAACTATCAGTAACTACCTTGGCATTAGGAAAGTAAGTATTGGTGTAGTTGATGTATGGGTCATACATGTCACAACACAAATATTCTACCTGATTTCTTTCACTCCTAGGGATAGATAGAAAATAGTTTTCAGTATATATTTTTCTTCTGCTTGGAATGATATCTAATATATCACCAGTTACGAAATCCATGATAACTATAGCATATTTACAAGTAGGAGATAGATTGAGATATACTTCATCGATGCAGATATACTTGGTCAGTTTCTTTCTTGGAAGATCGACATATTGTTTGAATACTTGATGAACGTAAGTATCGGAAACATTGAACATTTTAGCTACTTGAACACATGAAACATCAACATCTTTTAAAGCCATTAATATTTGGAATGGTATTATCTTGGTAGTTCTTTTCCTTTTTTCTAGGAAATCAAAGCTGTCTCTATAGCTATAACTACAATCTTCATTGGAACATTTCCATCTTCTACCAATAACAGTAAGATCGATGATATAACCATCTTGAAATATTTGATTATTAGGATGCCTAGTAAATTGGCCTTTAGATTTAAGTTTAGAACCACAAATAGGACATTTTAGAGAATGATCAATATCTTTAGTCAAGGTAATGTATTTAACATTTCCTTCAACTTTTAGATCAGTGATGGTAGAATTTTTATCAGCAATATCTAATATTTGTGATATATTATTACTGTTAATATTAACACCTTCTTTCATTAGCCCGACACTAATATGATAGAAGAAAAAAAGAGAATTTCTAATGAATTTGTTTCATAGATAATTCTCTTTTTTATTACTTAACACGTTTTTTTATAGAATAATGAAAACTTTTCTGAAACCCCCATTAACGTCCCCCGTTAAAGACCCCCGTTAAGGTGGCCCCCGTTAAGTTTGATTATCCTAAGATCTTTGTTTTTTTATGCTATATTTTCTTTATTCATCAGTATTATTACTATTACTAATATTACTGAAGGAATGATACATGCATACTGCCATAAACGAACAGTTGCAATATCACCAATGATCACTCCCATCATGAAGATCATAATAATAGATAAATACTTTTGACATTTCTTCAAATAATTCGCATCTTTTTTAGTAATTGCAAAAAATAACTGCTCACTAAAGCTTCTTAAATTACCAGTACAAAATAAAGAAGAAAAAGGATTACCCTCAAATTTCTTAAATGCTTCATACTGCATAGCACATGTCAATGATACTAGAATATTCGCAATCGCATTTAGATTACCAATAGGAATCAAACATACAAATAATAAAATAATTACTTCAATTGCTAAGACGATCTGTCGCCAATGGATCTTAGTTGTTTCTTTATATTTTGATCGTAAATAACAGGAAATAATGATGCCAACTACAAAAGCTATGATAGGCAATGAATATCTAATAATTTCAATATAATTAAAATCACTGATACCCATAGCTAATTTAATAAGATTACCCGTTTGCGCATTTGCAAACACTTTATCCCTGCTAATATAAGTATAAGACTCCAGAAAACCACCAGAAACTGTCAGTAACAAAGCCAAATAAAAGCTATCAGAAGTTTGTCTATTCACAACAATTACCATCCTCTAGGCTCTAATATATGTTTTTCAATATAATAAGCAAACCCATCTTCATTATTAGTAAGCTCAGTAACATCATCACAGGCACTAAGTGCTTCTTCAGACGCATTCTTCATGGCTACACCTAAACCACATGCCTTAAACATTGGCACATCATTCATCATATCCCCAAAATACATAACCGTATTACTATCAACATGATGGCGATCACAAAATACCTTAAATGCATAACCTTTATCAATATTACCTGGAGCAAACTCATAGTTACCAGGATCAGTTTGGAAACCATTATATAAAGGATTAGGATGAGATAATACCCATTTCTTTACTTCTGGCATTCTTTCAACTGGACATCTAAACATGATCTTTAAAGCATCTTCTTTCCAGAAATCAGATATATCATGCGCAACCTTAATATCTCTATTAATTCGCTTTAAAGAAGCTTTTACTCTTTCATCTATCCTTTTAACCAAATGATGATCCTGATCGATAATAAGATTAGGATTTAAATCCAAAGGTTCCATCATAAGAACGATTTCCTTGATTTGTTCCTTTGTCAAAGTATTAAACAATTCATTCTTACCAGTAAAACCATCATATAATTCTGATCCGTTCAATCCAATAAGAACTTCAAAACCACCATCTAATCCCCACACATCTGCAAACTTATTCAAATCACTGGTATTTCTGCCACTAGCCAAGCCAAAGCCAACACCATGAGCTTTCAATCTTTTGATCACATCAATAGTACGATCAGAAATCTTCTTATTATCATCACAAATAGTACCATCAATATCCGCAATAACTAAACTTACATTATTAACATCAAACATAACGCACCCTCATTTTCCATTCGATTATACACCTAAAACCCAGTAACAAACATATTATAATTTTGTTAAATATGCAATCACTATGTGAAAAAAGGAAGTATTACAAACTTCCTTTGATTTGATCAATAATTAAACGATCAGCAGCCAGCCATAAAACACTGTCTATATTATCCTTTGTTAGCCATTTGGCATTTGAAGCTTCTTTTAAGACTAAATGACCACCGATAATTTTACACCAGAAACAATCCATGGATAAATGAAAATCCGGATAATCATATTCAATTCTATCAATCAGCTCATTTACTTCAATATCAATATCAAGTTCTTCTTTTATCTCTCTAATTAATGCCTGTTTATTGGTTTCATTAGCTTCGATCTTACCACCAGGAAACTCCCAGCCACCTTTAAATTCACCATAACCTCGACATGTTGCAAAAACCTTGTCTTTATCTCTAATAACTGCAGCTACAACTCTTACTGTTTTCATTTTCTCACCTATTTTAGATAATCATTAGTTAAACCAAAATCATACTGCAGATAATCTGGTAGTTCATTATTCATTATCGTATCAAATAAATAACTACCATTATTCTCTTGATATCTTGGATTAGTTAATCTACCTGTACCACCATATGTAAAAGGTAAAGTGATACTATGCTGATTCTCATACTTTCTAACAAATATATAAACCCGCTTACTATTGATAAGACTATCTACTATTTCTTTATTATCGGCAATATTATTTTCAGATTCCCATTGGAAAGTATTAGAATCAAGGTATTTATCCTTGTAATTCAATCTTTCTTCAATATTGATATCTTTTTTCAAAGATACAAATATTACTACTTCATCATCATTGATATATGTACCTTTTTGAATCTGATTGGGATCTTTCAATAGTTTTCTTTGAACCTGGGTTTTAGTATACTCATGCCAAAGAATAAAGCCATGATCAATACTATCATTATCCATGTACTCACTGTTATATCTTTCAATACCATATTCTATTAAGTCTAGCAAATACTCTTTCAAGTCATCATCTATTATGGCATTAAGCATAACTACATCATCATCAATATTGATTATTAACTGTTTAACCAAATGTTTAATCGCATGATCAATTACTTTCTGTTCGCTATTTTCTTTAAGCAGTTTATTAATAATTGCAGCTAAAGATTTATTGCCATTAACGATTTCCTTAATTATTAAATAGTCTTCTGGTCTAACTAATGGCAAATAATCAGATACTGCTTTAATAAGAGCTTCCTGTTTAGCACTAAAACATGGAATATTCTTTTCATCTATTCCTTTTAAAAAGGAATAATAGCTTCTATTTTTAATACTATTAATTTTAGTATTTAGAAACTTGAGTAAATCAGGTGCACAATCATTGCATAGATAATCAATATGTTTTGGTGGATTAGGACTATTAATATACTGCTTAAAATTTTCATAATCCTGTTTGATATATTTCAAACTGTTAAAGTTTTCTTTCTCAATATTTTCTAATAATTCAATTTTACTTAATTCATCAATATCAAATTGAACACCATATTCCTGTAATCCTAGAGCACTAAAATTATCTCTTACTAAGGCCTGTAATAATCTTTTTTCAAGAACTAAATTTTTACTTAAACCACCTAAAGCAACCGCAATCTGCGTACTTCTTTTATAATTATTACCAATAAAATCAAGTACTGTTACATATTCTTTACCAGCAAATTTTCTTAATCCTCTTCCTAACTGCTGGGTAAATATTACTGGTGATTCAGTTGGTCTTAGAAATAGCACCATATTTACTGAAGGTATATCAATACCTTCATTAAGAATATCTACTGTACAAATAATTTCTAGTTCATTATTTTCATCAGTTAAATTATCATATGCCTTTTGTCTTTCATAAATTGTATTTTTACCAGTTAAGTAGGCAGTATGATAATACTCTGATAAACCTTCTGCCATCATTCTGGCATGACTTATATTTTTACAGAAAGCTAACGCTCTAAGCTTTCCTTGAGGACGATATTTATTTATCTGTTCTTTGACAAATTCAATATGTTCACTACTAGCTAATTGAGCTATTAGCTGTCTTTCCTTAGCTTTATCTAGGCCATAATTAATATATTTATCACTTATTCCATAATAATGAAATGGAACGATTATATCATTAATAATAGAATCTCTTAATCTAAGCTCAAATGGAACATTATTATCAAATAATGCAAATACATCCTTTTCATCATTTCTTTCAGGTGTTGCGGTTAATCCCAATAAAAACTCTGGTTTGAAATAATCAATAATCTTTGTATATGTATCAGCCTTGGCATGATGACATTCATCAATGATAATATAATCAAATTCATCAGGTTTAAATAATTCTATATTTTTAGATAATATAATATTAGTTGCGAATAAGAAATCTGCATCTATTTCTTTTGATAGTCCATTATAGATACCATAGTTTCTATTGCCAAATACTGTCTGAAAAGTTTCTAAAGACTTATATAAAATAGTACTTTCATGAACCACATATAATAATTTATCCGGATTAAAATTTAAGGCATCAAAAGCTGCAAGATAGGTTTTACCAGTTCCAGGACTACTTACAACTAATGCTCTATTAACACCCAAAGCATGATATCTGTTTAATTCCTTTAATGCTTTTTTCTGCATGAAATTAGGTTTAATTTTAGCTTTAGCCAGATCATAATCCATATCCCATATTTCAATGGCATAGCGTAGTTTTAATTCATATTTTCTGATAATTTCCTGATCTAAGATAAAAGTATTAGCCCACTTATCATCAAATTCATGCAAGACATCTTTAATCAACATTGAATCTTTTGCTTCATGAATCATTAGATCCCATTCAATATTCTTTAATAAGGCATATCTGGTAATATTAGATGAACCAATAATGATTTTATAATCATCTTCATATTCAAAGATATAGCCTTTGCAATGATATCCTAATGTAGAATAACTATTATCATGAAAGCTATCATAATCTAAACGACATTCAAAATTATCATAATTATCCTGCAGATTATAAAAATATCTTAGTGACTCTATATCGGTAAAATTCTGATAGGTTGAAGTAATTAGTTTTCCTTTGCATCCTCTTTGTAGTGCTGCTTCTATTTCTTTATTTAATAAAACTAATCCTGCTTTTTTGATAAAGCTCACTGAAAAACAGAAAGATTTACATTCTCTCAAATCTTTCTTTATTTCTTCTAAGAAGGTTATATTTGAATAATTAGTCAAAAACCCTGTTTTCATAAGCTTATCTTCTTATTTAATTCTTCTTCTGTTATGATCTGGATATTATATCCTAATCTAATCAGTTCTTTTGCGATTATCATCTTAGTACTATTATTACCATTACTTCCAACTATTAAATAATTAGTACTGATAGTTATATCTTCATCTATGATACCGTTATTTTCTAGTATCATTGTTTCTATTTCTTCTTTGGTATATTTGTGTAGTCTGCCACTTATGGTGAAGCACTTGTTTTCAAAGATATTATCTAGTACTTTTAGTTTTCTTGGTTTAGTTGCATATAGATCATACATATGTTTATATACATAGTATGTTGTATAAGCATCATTTAAGGCTCTATGAGCGTTATTGTTGTCTATGTGATAAATAGTTGCTAAATCAGATAAACGATGGTGAGATAGCTTCTTATTGTACTTTCTACTTAATCTAAGTGTATCTATGTAATTATTATCTAATGGATATAGATTATTTAGTATCAGATGATCATATACAAAATTAATATCAAAATTAACATTATGACCTATTAAGATATCATCACCAACAAAT
This sequence comes from Erysipelotrichaceae bacterium, assembly GCA_022780745.1. Classification (GTDB taxonomy): domain Bacteria; phylum Bacillota_I; class Bacilli_A; order Erysipelotrichales; family Erysipelotrichaceae; genus JALEVB01. The sequence continues at coordinate 1,751 of JALEVB010000087.1, read as the reverse complement.
TCTTTAAATAACATTAGTACTTCTCTAACATCCAAAGCATCTTTGACCATATCATTACTAATACCAGTAAGATTAGTAATAAAACTACTAATCCTATGTTTAGGCTTAATAAAAGACTGAAAAGTATCAACTATTTCATTATCAACAACCTTAATAGCCCCAATCTCAATAATTTCATTATGAATACTATCTAAACCCGTAGTTTCAATATCAAAAACTACATAATCTTTTACAAAACCAGTTAAGCTATCACCCTTATAAATCCTATTCATAACCCTTAAGAATATCCTTCAAACCCCTTATTATCCTATTTCTCAATTCCACTGGTTCTAATACCTTTGCAATATTACCATATTGCAAAGCCCAATAATAAACAGCATTAACATTAGTATCACAAGCTAAAACTGTATACTCATCATTACTATCTAAAATATAATATTTACTGCCAAACCAGTCTTCATAATAACCAATATTCTTCGTCATGATCTTAATCGTAACTCTTTCAACCTTACCAGAAAACATATAAACATGTTCCCTCATATATTTACCTAGATCAAAATCATCCCCAGCAACCTCTGCTAAAGGCTTCCTTTTACGATAAACGATTCTAATATCTTTGATCCTATCAATTCTTCTAGGTTCCAATCCTTCTCTATCACCATGACATAATAAATAATATCTAGACTGATCAGCCACCACAAAATAAGGATCAACGATCTTCGGACTCCAGATACTTTCTTTGCCTTCAGGCAAAGAAGAAAACTGGGTGATCTCTATCATTAACTGTCTGGAAATCGCATCATCGATCACATCTAGTATCTGATATAAATTCTTATTGGTAGTTCTATTAATACCAGAAAGATAGGTAATATTTTTTGCTTTATCTTTCATAGTATTCAACGATAACATTTTTAGCTTTGTAATTAAAATATCAGCCTGATCTTTAGGAATATGTTTCCCATACATAACCCCATCGATCAAAGTTCTTATCTCTCTTTCACTAAAAATATCAACTCGATATATACCCCTTGAACCTTCTACATAACCTTCTTGTTTTAACTGCTGAACATAAGTACTAAGCGTCCTTCTACTAACAGTTTCCCCATAATTATTCTCAAGATAATAAGATATCTCTTTCTGAGTGATTTTATTATTACGATTAGAATGCTCATTTAATATCTCTAAAATATGAATTGCCAATAAACGATTATTATCCATACATCTTCCCCTAATTGATTTCTATTTGAACAAAAACTCTATTACCAATCTTATCAACACTAATAACTTTCCCACTCAAATAATCATGAGCATCATCCCATTTAACAAATCCAAGACAAACATTATTCTTAATTGCCTTCATCAGATTCCCACTCTTAACTAGCTCAAGATCATCATCAACACTAATATTATCTAATATATTCTTAGAATTTTCTAGCAAATAAGCCCTTTTATTACACATATCCATTATCCTTTCATCATCTTTATATATATACTAACAATTTCTATGTGCAAAATATTTCCTATAAAAAAAGCTATTAAATAAATTTGTTACAGTTCAGACCTACTCTAGCTAATTAAAAACCCCAATTAAGTTTGGAGTTTTTGTTGGCTAGTAAAACTACTTTTGAAATATATTCAAAAGTGTTTGATATCTTGATATGCCTTCTAACCTGTTACTTTCTATAACACTTAAGGTATCACAATAGTATTGAGCATATTCACCATTTCTACATCCACCATTTTGTTTCGTA
>JALEVB010000081.1 GCA_022780745.1 Erysipelotrichaceae bacterium | reverse complement strand
ACTTCATGAGACAATGCTGTAGTTTTATAACAGGTATATAATAAAAATATATAGATATTAATATCAGGTTTTAATTGTTTGATCTCTTTGATAAGCTTATCATATTGTTCGACAAATAAAGAATAATCTTGCCATCCGGTTTCATTTAAGCCAAACATTAAATAGATATTATTGACATTACTATTTATTATCTTGTCATAAATAGTATCTCCATCTTCTAGAGTCGTGATATCTATTTTATTTAGAAATAATGATTCAATATAATATACCTGACGATTTTCGTGAGTTCCATATAAACTGAAGGCACCCATACGACTATCTCCTACGAATAAGGCATCATCATAATGATCATCACTTACCTTTTCACTTATTTCTACTTCATTTTCATAATGATAATTGTTTATTTTAAAGCAATCGTGTTGGGTTGAAGCATTTACATTTATAATCAATAAAGATAAAATACTAATCAAAAAGTTCTTCATTTTCGTCTTCTTTGCTAAAATCTGGTAGTTCTGGTAATTCATCTAAGCTTAATAATTTAAAGCTATCTAAAAACTCATCAGTTACTTCATATAAAATAGGTCTGCCTGCTGCTTCACTTCTTCCTGCTTCTTTGATCAAACCAAATGCCTGAAGTTTTCTTAGCATCATATCAGCCTGCACTCCTCTTATTTCTTCTATTTCTACTCTGGTTATTGGCTGCTTATAAGCAATAATAGCTAGTGTTTCTAATGCTGCCTGGCTTAAACTGTTACTTTTTGTTTGTTTAAATAAGTTTTTAGCATATGTTTCAATACAAGCTTTACTCAAAAATTTATATGTATTATTATATCTAACAATTTCCATTCCTCTATCATCATTAGTATAATAAACCTGCAATTCATCAAATTCCTTTTCACAGGTTTCAATATCGATATTAAGGGCATTTGCAGCCATTTCCAGCGACAAACCTTCATCCCCACATATAAATAACAAACCCTCTAAAATCATCTTAATATTGTCCATTATTACCCCCTGGCAAAATAAATATTATCATTGTCATCTGTAGTAAAAGTTAGAGTATGAAGCCTAGCTAAATCAAGAATAGCCAAGAAAGTAACTATTACACTAGTAACATCTTCACAATCATCAATCAAAGTCTCAAAACTAAAAGTCTTAGGCAAACTAGATAGTCTAGCTTTGATTTGTAAACTTCTTTCTTCCAAAGATAATTCTTTTTTAGTAAACTTTGTCTCTAAAGGTTTAGTAAAACTCATCCTTCTAAGACATCTATTCATCGCTTTGACAAGATCATAAGCATTACCTTCAATATGCACATCACTAGTATCATTTATCCACTCATTAACAACTAAAGACAATGGCTTAGTCATCTGCTTTTGACGATCTTCATATAATTGCTTAAAACTGCTGCTAACCTCTTTATACTGCTGATATTCCAACAATCTTCTAACTAAACGATCTTTAGGATCTTCTTCAAGATCCTCATCCAAAACACTCTCATCCTTAGGCAATAATCTTTTACTCTTATATTCGATCAAAGTAGCTAATTCAACCAGATATTCACTAGCAATCTCTAAATGCAATTGATCCATAGAATCTAAATAAATCAGATACTGCCCAGTCAAAACATCTATATCCAAGTCAAAAAGATCTAGCTTATTCTCTTTAATAAGATGAAGCATTAGATCTAATGGCCCTTCAAACTGATCAATGGTAACTTTAAAATCCATAAAATAATTCCTTTAATGCTTTCAAATTATAGCATATCTTCACTTAAAAACAATCAGGATTTAATGATAAAAATAAGAGGGTAATACCCCTCTTATCTTATTTAACAACGATATTAACGATTTTATTAGGAATAACAATTAGCTTAACGATTTGTTTACCATCAATATTAGCTTTAACATTATCGATCTTTAGAGCTTCTTGTTCTAATACATCTTTAGCACTATCTTTAGCAATCATCAATTTACCACGCATCTTACCATTGACCTGAACAACAACTTCAACAGTATTGACCTGTAGCTTGCTTTCATCATATGTAGGCCACTTTTCATAAGTAATAGTATCTTTACCAGTAAGACTATGATACATCTCTTCACCTAAATGAGGAGCAAAACAACTAAACATCTTAATAAAGTCCAAAATATATTCCTTATAAACTTTTTCTTGCTTATAGCACTCATTAATAAAGATCATCATCTGCGAAATAGCAGTATTTAAATTTAATGTCTCAATATCCTCAGTAACCTTTTTAACTGTCTGATTATAAATAAAATCTAAGCTATGATCATTATCATCAGTAATTTTATCCATCTCCATAACCAAACGCCAAACTCTTTCAAGCCAACGTCTAGTACCCTCAACACCTTGAGTACTCCAAGGCTTATCAGCTTCTAAAGGACCCATAAACATTTCATAAACTCTTAATGTATCTGCACCATACTGACTAGAAATATCATTAGGATTAACAACAAATTCAGGATAACGTTTACCCATCTTAATACCATTAGCACCCAAAATATAGCCCTGATGCACTAACTTCTTAAATGGTTCTTTCGTATATACTAATCCTTTGTCATATAAATAATTGTTCCACATTCTAGAATATAGCAAGTGACCAACCGCATGTTCAGGACCACCAACATATAAATCAACAGGCATCCAATGTTTCAAAAGTTTAGGATCGCAAAACTGTTCACTATTATGTGGGTCAATATATCTTAAATAATACCAGGAACTACCAGCAGAACCAGGCATCGTATTAGTATCTCGTTTAGCTTTTTTACCATGATATTCAATATTAACCCAATCAGTAGCCTTTTCCAATGGAGAACCCATAGCTGTAGGTCGATAATCATCTAATTCCGGTAAGATAAGTGGAAGATCTTCATCATCAAGAGCTTCACTAGTACCATCTTCATAATGAACGATAGGCATTGGTTCTCCCCAGTATCTTTGACGAGAGAATATCCATTCTCTTAAACGATAATTAACTTTCTTAGAGCCACAATGATGTTCCTCAAGCCATTTGATCATCGTATCAATAGCTTCCTTCTTACCCATGCCATTCAAGAACTCAGAATTAATATGATTACCATCTTCTACATAAGCTTCTTTAGTAATATCTCCACCTTCTAAAACTTGAATAATATCAATATTAAACTTCTTAGCAAAAGCGTAATCTCTTTCATCATGAGCTGGAACAGCCATAATAGCACCAGTACCATAACTAGCTAAAACATAGTCTGATATCCAGATAGGAATCTTTTTATTATTAACAGGATTAATAGCGTAAGCCCCTGTAAATACACCTGTCTTATCTTTGTTTAATTGTGTTCTTTCCATCTCTGATTTAGTTGCACATTCTTTAACATATTGTTCAACTTCAGCTTTTTTATCTTCAGTAGTAATCTTAGCAACTAAGACATGCTCAGGCGCAAGAACACAATAAGTAGCACCAAATAATGTATCACAACGAGTAGTAAATACAGTAAAGCTATCATCATGACCATCCACTTTAAAATCAACATGAGCACCATAAGATCTACCTATCCAGTTTCTTTGAATCTCTTTTGTACTCTCAGGCCAATCAATTTCGTTTAAACCCTCTAACAATCTATCAGCATACTGGCAGATATCAATTACCCATTGCTTCATATTCTTTCTAATTACTGGATAACCACCACGTTCACTTTTACCATTGATAACTTCATCATTTGCTAAAACTGTCTGTAATTCTTCACACCAGTTAACCGGAATATCTACATTTTTAGCTAAGCCATCTTTATATAATTGTTTAAATATCCATTGTGTCCAATGATAAAATTCAGGATCACAAGTACTAACTTCTTTAGTCCAATCATATGAAAAGCCAAGCATTTTTAATTGCTTTGTAAATGTTTGAATATTTTTTAAAGTAAACTTTTCAGGATGATTACCAGTATTGATGGCATATTGTTCAGCAGGCAGACCAAATGAATCAAATCCCATTGGATGTAAAACATTGTAACCTTGCATACGTTTCATACGACAAATAACATCTGTTGCCGTATAACCTTCTGGATGTCCTGCATGTAATCCTACCCCTGATGGATAAGGAAACATATCTAAAGCATAATACTTAGGCTTAGAAAAATCATAAACATCAGTTTTAAAAGTATTATTTTCTTCCCAATACTTTTGCCATTTCTTCTCAACTTCAATATGATCAAACATATTATTTCCTCCTATAAAATAAAAAAAGTCCTTGATATAAGGACGTAATATTACGCGGTACCACCTTAATTCACATAAAATGTGCACTTTTAGATCCTTTAAGGCAGAATATACCACTTACGCTCCTTTGACAAGTTCATATCTTTCAAATAACTTAGTTTCACCACACCTAAGCTCTCTATGTATTTGAGCCATATTACTACTTCAAAATCAATACGGTATTTTTATGATATTAAATCTTTTTGAAATTGTCAATTATATTATATAGTAGTTGATTTCACTACATTATCTAGTTATAATAACTATGTAAGGAGGTTATATATAATGTATAAATATTTTAAGAAAGCTCAAGATCCAATAAGCAGTTTAACGCATTTCTACGGCATACTATTAGGCATTTTCTTATTTTTCACTTATCTTTTTTTAGGTATTTGTAATAAGCTAAAAATTGCCAGTATTATTTCATTATTAATATTCAGCATCAGTGTTATTGCCCTATATAGTGCTAGTAGCTTTTATCATTATACTAATATCAACGATAGACATCATGATCTATATCGTAAGATCGACCATTCAATGATATATGTTTTAATAGCAGGTACATATACACCTGTTTGTATTAATTATCTTGAACTTGGTCATGCGATTAAATTTCTGATCTTTATCTGGTCAATAGCCATTATTGGTATCATACTTAAAATATGCTGGCTAAATGCTCCTCGCATATTATATACATTCTTATATTTATTAATGGGTTGGGCTGTATTATTTGACTTTCCTAGTTTCATGTCAATAGATAAAAATTGCTTATTTATTATTGCTTTAGGTGGTATAAGCTATACAATAGGTGCTATAATTTATATAATAAAAAAACCTAACATAAATAAGTCTTGGGGCTTTCATGAAATTTTTCATTTATTTATATTACTAGGAACAATTTTACATGCACTAGCATTTTACATTTATTTATTTTAAAGGAGAATCTATGATAAAACTAATTACTGACACCGCTAGTTTATTTACGCCAGAAGAAGCGAAATCACTTGGATTTATTTCAAATCCTTTGATCATCAATATTAATGGAAAATCTTATGAAGAGTTCACTCAATTAAATGACAAACAATTATTAGAAGAGATCAAAAAAGGACATTTGCCTACCAGTTCTCAGCCTTCATTAGGAAAGATAATGGACGCTATAGAAGAAAATATTAACGATGATATTATTTTATTATCAATGGCTGATGGTTTGAGTGGAACATATCAGACATGTTTAAGTGCTGCTAATCATTTCGAAAATGCTAAAGTTCATGTAATTAACTCAAAGACTCTATGTGGACCTCAAAAATATCTTGTAGAAAAGATCTTAGAAAGCATCAAGAATAACGATAATATTGACACGATCTTAAAAATGATCCATGAAAAAATCGATTCTATCGAATCTTTCTTATTACCTAATGATTTTAATTATTTAAAACGTGGTGGAAGATGTACACCAATAGCAGCTGCACTAGGTGGTTTACTAAAACTACAGCCTGTTGTTAAACAAACAGCAGATGGTAAAAGACTAGATAAATTTGCTACAAGCCGATCATTTGATCTTGCTATTAAAAAGATCATTAGTCATTATGAAGGAAAATTAGACAAACATATCATTTATATTTCACATGCTTTTGCTAGTGAAAATGCTGAAAAAGCAAAAAAGATGTTCGAAGATAAATTTAAAAATATTGAAATCAATATCTTAGAATTATCATGTGCATTTATCACACAAGGTGGTCCAGGATGTCTGGCAATTCAAAGTATTAAAAAATAATTATGAATAATCCATTTATATACAGTGATGACAACAAAAGATATCATACATTTAATTATTATCTAAGACATCGCTATCATAAAAAAGTATATAAAGTACCATTAGATGCACATTTCACCTGTCCCAATCGCGATGGCACATGTGGAATTGGTGGGTGCATCTTTTGTTCTGGTCAAGGCAGTGGCGAATATACCAGAGGCGATATTGATGATATAGTACAGCAATTTGAGACTAATAAGATCATGATGGAGAAAAAATGGCCTAACTCTTTAGCTATGCCCTACTTTCAATCTTTTAGCAATACATATGGTCCTTTAGCACAAATTAAAAAATGCATTGAGCCATTCATTAATTATCCTAATGTATGTGGTATTGCAATCGCAACCAGAAGTGATTGTCTCGATGATGAAAAAATCAGTTATCTGGCATCCTTATGTGAATATACTGATATCTATGTTGAACTAGGTTTACAATCCAGTAATGATAATACCGCTAAATTTATAAATCGCGGTCATGATTTTAATTCGTTGAAACAATGTGTAGCAAAGCTGAAAAAAACAAAGATCAAAGTCGTTATTCATATCATCAATGGTTTACCTAATGAAACTATTGATGATATGCTACAAACCATTAAAGATGTTAATAATTTACAAATCGATGGTATTAAGATCCATATGCTTCATGTTTCCAATAATACCAGATTAGCCACTATGTATAAAACACATCCTTTTCATTTATTGACAAAGGATGAGTATATCGATATTGTTGTTAAACAGCTAGAACTACTAAATGCCAATGTCTTTATTGAAAGACTGACTGGTGATCCTAAAAAGGAAGATTTGATTGCACCAGAATGGGTTCTAAATAAAACCGTGGTCTTAAATGATATTGATAAATTAATGGTTAAAAATAATACCTATCAAGGCAAAAAAATACAGCTATAAGCTGTATTTTATTTTGCCATTGATCATTGTCATCATTAGATCTAGATCATTATTTAATATAATTAGATCTGCATCCTTACCTGCTTCGATACTACCTTTATACTTATCTACTTTAGCAATAATACTTGGATTAACACAAGCCATCTGAACGATTTCATTCAAACTGCAATTTGTAAACTTGCGCATATTCTTTATTGCATCAAGCATTGTAATAGAACTACCAGCTATTCTTCCAGTTTCAATAACTCTAACTGTATTAGCTTTTTTAATACATCTAAGATTTGAAAATACATATTCTCCATCAGGCATACCTTTACCAAGCATGGCATCAGTTATCAAACATATTCTTTTCGCTTTTAAGATATTATAGCTAGCCTTAACAACATCAGGATGAATATGAAAACCATCCACGATCATTTCACAATAAGCTTTATCAGATAAAAAAGCTGCCGTAACATTTCCAGGTTCACGATGAACATGCTGACTCATAGCATTATATAAATGAGTAAAGCCTGTACATCCCATATCTATGGCATTAAGTGCAATATCACAGCTGGCATCACTATGTCCTATCATCAAAGTAATATTATTGTCTAAAGCCTTTTTAATAAACAGATCCATATTCTTTCTTTCAGGGGCAATAGTCATGATCTTTAAAACTCCTTTAGCACATTCTAACATCTGTTCTAATTCATTTATATCTGGATCTCTTAGATATCTTTCATCCATCAATGCTTTATATTTTACACTTAAATAAGGTCCTTCACTATGCACACCAAGAAAATTTGCCCCATTAGTTTCCTTAATTTTAGAATAATCATATAATAAAGAACATAACTCTTTATGAGAAACAACAGTTAAACTAGCCATAAAACTAGTAGTACCCTCTTTTACTAAATTAGAAGATATTACATCTATTGCTTCTTTAGCATTTTCAATAAAATCATAACCATATGAACCATGAAAATGAATATCAATCAAACCCGGTAATAGATAATTTCTCTTAGCATCATATACAATATCAGCGTCACATATCTTATCAGTTATTTCAACGATCTTATTATCTTTGATCAATACATTACCAAAACAACTGTTTTTGCCATCTAAAATGATATTAGCATTCTTAATCAGCGTTAACATTATCTAACTCCTCAAGTATTTTTAAAGAGCTACTAGTACCAATTCTGCTAGCACCAGCTTTGATCATTGCCATACATGTTTCTAGGTCTCTAATACCACCAGCAGCTTTAACCATTACTTCATCTTTCACAATACTTTTCATCAATGCTACATCTTCTACTTTAGCTCCAGAAGTTCCAAATCCAGTACTGGTTTTAATAAAATCAGGTTTTACTTTTAAAGCTATTTCACTCAATTTGATGATCTCTTCTTTTTCAAGATAACAATTTTCAAATATTACTTTACATATTACCTTATTATCATGACACAATTTTGTAATTTGTCGCATTTCATCTTCAATATAATCAAAATCATGATCTTTAACCTTCGTTAAATTAACAACATAATCAATTTCATCAGCACCATTTTCAATTGCATCTTTAGTCTCAAACAGTTTAGTTTCAATTGTAGTTTGCCCTAATGGAAAAGAAATGGCTGCTCCAACATGAATATCGCTATCTTTAAGCAGCTGCTTACACAATTTAGTCTGACAGGAATTGATCGCAACCATTTTGCAATTGATCATCTTTGCTTCCTGACATAGTTTTTCCATATCCTTTTTTGAAGCAAAAGCTTTTAGATAAGTATGATCAAACATTTTAGCTAAGTATTCTTTTTTCATTATGATATCCTTCTTTCTTTATTATTTTACCAAAAATATAATAAAAGAAAACTTAGTCTAAGCTTTCTTATATTATACAAACCATATGATTTGATTTTTTTATTTTAAAAAATAGATGTAGAAAAAATATCAATTAAAAATGTAAGAATATGTGATTATTTAATCAATCCTTTTAAATTTTCTACTAAATATGTAGGCTTAATATTCAAGCGATAGCAATCCTCCATATTATGAATACCTGTTGTAACTAAAGTAGTTTCAATATTAGCATTAATACCACATAAGATATCTGTTTCAAGATTATCGCCTATGATCATAACATCTTCCCTATCAACTTTAGCATAAGATAGTGCTCCTTCAATAATTGGCAGATTAGGTTTTCCAATTTTAATAGCTTCTTGTTTACTACAATATTCAAACATTGCAACAATAGCGCCATTACCAACACAAGGACCACTTTCCGTAGGAATAATACGATCATTATTAGTACCCACTAGTCTAGCTCCATTTAATAATAATCGTAAAGCAAAGCTATATTCCTGATAAGTTGCCTGACGATCTAAACCTACAAAAAGAAAATCACATTTTTCATTATTGATAATAAAATCATTGCTGATCAAAGCCTCTCTCATGCCTTTTTCACCAATATATCCCGCAATCTTCTTATCAGGATATGCACTAGCAATATAGTCACTAGCTGCCATAGCACTAGTATAAAACATATAAGGTTTAATATTTTCAAAACCCATCTTTAGCATATGATTACAAGCCTGCTCTTGAGTTCTACAAGCATTATTAGTCAAAAAAATAAAACCAATATCATTATTTATTAGATAATCAATAAACTCTTTTGCACCAGGAATGATCTTAGTACCCCAATACATCGTTCCATCTAAATCGATCATATAAAATTTATTTTTCATCTTTTTAACCACCCATTGTATAGTATAATATATTATACAAAATTTAGGAGAAAAAGATGAACGTTATCAAAAAAATCCTGATCATTCTGCTAGTTATCATAATTCTAGTAGTAAGTTTAGTATATGATTCAATATATGTTGCACCATCACGTTTCAATGTTCGTTATGAAACTTTAACATCTGCTAGTATACCTGAACAATTAAATGATATTAATATCTTATACTTTACTGATCTGCACTATGGAAATCTGATGAATGGTCAGCGTTTAGATAAATTAACTAAAACCATTAATGATCTATGTCCAGATGTCATCCTATTTGGTGGTGATCTAATAAGTGATCAAAGTTATGATCAAGATCAGATCGATGAATTAACCAATGCATTAGCTAGTCTAAATGCCCCATTAGGAAAGTTTGCAATATATGGTGAATATGATCATCAGCAGATCGATCTAGTTAATAATATATTATATAATGCTGATTTTGAAGTTTTAGCCAACTCATATATACGTCTAAGGAATAAAGGCTCACAATCGATCATTATTGCTGGTATTGATTGTACGATCGACAATTATGATAATGTAGATCTTACATTCAGTAATATCTCATCAACTAGTTATAATCTAATACTTGCACATACTGTAGACACCTGTTTAAAACTTCCTGAAGATAAATGCGATTATTTTATCGCAGGTCATACTCATGGCGGGCAAATTAATTATTTCCTTAATACGACATATAAGGTGGAAGATGCAACTTTAGCTATTAGTGGCAAACATCAGATAAACAACTCTTATATCATGGATATATCTAATGGAGTTGGATCCATTGGCAGTAGCACCAGATTTCTAGCTTATCCAGAAGTTGTAATGTACACACTAAAAACCGTAGATCAAACTCAATAAAAATAAGATAGCCTATGCTATCTTATTTTTTTAGCCAATTTCTGAATATATTTTTGACGATCCTTGTCATTAATACTATTTTGCAAACGTGAAATAATATCATAAATATCTAGTTTGCGATTCTCATCAATACTATCTTTATTCTGTACTATCGTACCTAATTCCAATAAAGCCTGATGAAATTTAGCTTCATCATTAGTACTTAATACTTTTATTACCTTATTTGCAAAAGCATCATCTTTTTTTCTAAATAATCCCATACTATTACCCTATAAGAAATCTTCATTTGCTTTACTTGAACAATCAACGATTATCGTTTCCATTGTATCAACACATTCATCAATATATTTTTGATAATCAAAATGTGTTTCCAGTTCTTGTGCTTTTCTAATAGTTGGCTTAGTAACTGGATTCTTTGGATCAAATATCGTACAACAATCTTCATATGGAAGAATAGAAGTTTCAAATGTTTTGATCTTTTTAGCTAAATCAATGATTTCTTCTTTATCATAAGTTACTAAAGGCCTAATAACAGGTATATTAATAACCTCATTGATACAACGCATACTTTCAAGAGTCTGACTTGCAACCTGTCCTAAGCTTTCTCCAGTACTAATAGCGATACAATCACGTTTATTCGCAACAATATCAGCAATTCTTAGCATCATACGACGCATGATCGTAATTGCATAACTTTCAGGACAATTGTCATATATAGCCTTTTGCAAATCAGTAAAATTAATAATATGTACTTTTATTCTACCTTGATATTTACTAATTATTGATGCAAGATCTAGAACCTTTTGCCTAGCCATATTAGAAGTATATGGCGGACTGGCATAATGGATACATTCAATTTCAATACCACGTTTCATCATCAGGTAACCAGCAACTGGAGAATCAATACCACCTGATAATAAAGCTAAACACTTACCATTGATTCCCGTAGGATAACCTTTGGCACCTTGGATCTTATTACAAGTGATATATGTACCATCACTAAACACCTCAATATAGATCATAAAATCAGGATCATGAACATCAACCTTATGATCAGTTTCTTTTAATATTTTAGATGCAACTTTACGATTGATCTCATCAGAAATAAAGGGAAAAGTTTTATCATTTCTTCTAGCTTTGACCTTAAAAGTTCCCTTTTCATTCAAACTAGCCTGATAACAAGTCTCAACGATAGTATCAATATTGCTTTCAACCTTTTGAGTCAAACTAAAAGAACTAATACCAAAAACATCTTTTAATCTTTCAGTAAGCAAATCAACATCTTCACCATTGATCTTAATATAAATTCTTTCATATGTTAATCGATATTCAAGATTAGGCATATCCTTTAAAGTATGCTTAATATTACTTAGTAATTTCTGTACGAAAGTTTTACGATTTTTACCTTTGGTACTTAGCTCACCATATCTGATCAACACAGTATCATATTTAACCATATATCTTTATAATCTCCTTCAAATTAGTGATGAAATAATCTATATCATCCATCGTTGTATGATAATCAAAACTAACCCTTAAACTATGTTTGATTCTATTATCATCATATTTCATACTCGTTAATACATGAGAAGTATTCAATTTACTATGACAAGTACTAAGAGCACTCACCATGATATTTCTGCTATTTAATGCATTTAACATAACTTCACTGGTCAATGCTGCAACACTAAAATTAACAATGCTATCAACACTTATTTTTTTACTATTAATGACAATACCATCGATCTTCAATAATTCATCAAGTAAATGTTCATGAAGCATATGAATATGATCATGATATTTATCCTGATTTTCTAAAGATAGTCTTAATGTCTTAGCAAAACAAATATTTACTAAAGCATTACTAGTACCACCTCTAATACCATCCTCCTGCTGACCACCATTAATAAGTGGAATCATTGGAATATGTTTCTTCTTAACCAATATTCCGCTACCTTTTAATCCCTCGATCTTATGTGCACTAAAACTCATCATATCAATGTCTTTAAGATCAATTGGCAATTTACCAAGTGCCTGGGTAGCATCAACATGAAAATATGCATCCGTATGATATTTTATATAGGCACCAATATCATTAACAGGATTAATTGCACCTACTTCATTATTAACATACATGATACTAACTAAAGCAGTATCATTTCTTATAGCCTTAGCTACCATCTCAGCACTAATGATTCCATCTTCATTAGGATCAAGATAAGTTACTTCATAGCCAAATACTTCTTCAAGCTGTTTAAAGGCATTTAAAACACTAGCATGTTCATAAGAACTAGTAATCAAATGTTTCTTATTACTAGCCAAGGCAACCCCTTTGACAGCCATACTATTTGCTTCACTAGAACCACTGGTAAAAATAATATCTTCTTTATGAACATGAAGCATATCAGCTATAGCCTCTCTTGATCTTTCCATCATGCTTTTGATCTTAGTGGCATCATCATATAAGGCATCAACATTATAAAATGAAGATGCCAAAAGATTAATATAAGTTTTATACACTTCAGGATGAACATTAGTAGTACTAGCACAATCTAAATATACCTTACGCACTAGCATTCTCCTTTATTAATTTTTCATAACTACCTGGGTGAATCTTTTCAATCGTTGCGATTGCAATCTTTAACGCTTGGGTATATTCACCATTTCTAAAACATAATTCAGCTCTGGTAAGCTCTGAATCAATATCAGAATAAGTAGAACGATACTTATTACCAAATACAATAGTATTTTCAACCATTATTGCTGTACCAACAACATTATTTACATTATTCCAAAGCTTATAAATAAAATCGATCGCATCATTTAATGTCGTATTTAACAATTGAACATTAAGTGGTGTTTCATCGATCAGTTTCTTAACAGAACCAATATATTCATATGCTTTATTCAAATCATCTTCATAACTGGTAGATATACTTGGCAAACGATTAGTTCTGATCTTGACCTGCATCTCATTCATAATAAGCTGAAGTTTCAATAATTGCTTATTAGCTCTTTCTTCATCACCTTTAGCACTAGCTAAACGATCACGGCTATCCTTCAATGAAGCAGTCATCTTCATCGTATCATCAAGCATTTCTTGTAAGCGATCATAAGCAACACTGCTAGGAATAGTATCATTTTTGATTTCATCATATAAATTAGTTTTTTTCTCAATGATACTATCAATTTGCTCATTAGAAGTCTTAATAACTTCATCTAAATTCTCAATTCCAAAACGAATTGAAGCTTTCTCATATTCATCCTTGATATATTTAATATAAGTTCTTGCTTCTTCGATTGTTTTAGTTATATCACTAGAAATCTTAGAAATATCTTTATAAGCCAATGATTCTTTATCTAACTGCTCATTCAATTGATTCAATCTAGTCTGATAATCTTCCAAATGTTCTACAACATTGTTCAGCTTAGCATCCTTTAAATTATCAAGATCACTTTTTAAACTAGTAGCAATCGTATTGATATTAGTTTCGATCTGTAAATGAGACACAAAAACCCCTTTATCCTTTAATGCCAAATATTTCTTATTAATATCAGACATATAATTAGGAATCGTATATCTTGCCTTTTGCAAAATTCCAGGTAAACTATTAACAATATTTTCTAAATCACCTAGATCATTTTTGATCTCAGTTAATTTTTCAGTAGCTTTTTCAAAATCAGAAGCATACATCCATTCTTCAAAAGCAGAAAAACCTTTTTCAATATCACAAATAAACAAATCAATTTTTGCCCATGAATAATTCATCAAAGAACTCTTATCATTTGCTTCCTGTTTCAATAATCTAAATTTTTCTTTTAAAATCGTAACTTCTTGTCTTTGAGCCGTTTCTTTTTCTAATACTGAATCCAAAAATTCATTGAGTTTACTTACTTGATTCTCACCTAAAGAAATACTAGATTCTAGATCCAATAATCCATTTTTCGCAAGCTTAGTCTTTCCCATCACGATATTGTCATCTATATCAGCTAAGCATTCAGCAATTTGTCTTAAATTATTCTGACACTGATCAAAATCATCGCGAGCATGGCTAACTTTTTCATTCATGTTACTATCGACTTTTGCTATTGCAACCGCCTTATTTAATTTAAATGCCAAAGGAACACTCTTGATAGAATTATATCTTACTTCATATTTTCCTAGTTCTTTTTTATAGCCATTTAATTTTACTTTATGGACAATTAAATATATTATTAATATTAGAATAATTGCTAAAATAGCAATTATAACTTCAATCCTTGATAAAAAAGTGATTATTTGATCCATACACATTATCCACCTTTCATACATAGTATATATTATCATAAATAAAGCTATTATTGTTAGTAAATTTGTTTAATTATTATGCCATATTAATTGACAATTACTATTATTTTTGATATCATCTATAAGCGTCAAAAGATGGCAGCTTGTAAAGGCTAATAAATGATTGCGTTGATAGCAGAAATATCTGTTTTAAAAAGTAGCTTGCTGCAATAAGTGAAATTACTCATATCAACACCTTTATTAGATGATTTACACCTGTTATTGACCAGCCACAAATAACAAGGAGGAAAAAAGATGGCAAGATACACTGGACCAGTTTGGAAACAATCAAGACGTTTAGGTTTCTCTATTTTAGAAACTGGTGAAGAATTAAAGAAAAGAGCTTATGCTCCAGGTCAACATGGACCAACAAAAAGAGTTAAATTAAGTAACTATGGTACTCAGTTAAGAGAAAAACAAAGAATTAGAAACTACTATGGTTTAAATGAACGTCAATTCAAGAACACTTATTTAAAAGCTACTAAGATGGAAGGCGTTACTGGTAGTAACTTCTTATTCTTATTAGAATCTAGATTAGATAACCTAGTATATCGTATGGGATTTGCTACTACTAGACGTCAGGCTAGACAATTAGTAAACCATGGACATATCTTAGTAAATGGCAAGAAAGTTGATATTCCTAGTTATATCTGCAAACCTGGAACTGTAATTGAATTCAAAGAAGCTAGCCGTAACTTAAAAGTAGTTAACGAAGCTTTAGAAGCTACATTAAATACTGTTGCCTTTGTTGAAGTTGATAAAGATAACAAGAAAGGTAAATATGTAAGACTTCCTGAAAGAAGCGAACTTAACCAAGAAGTTAACGAATTACTAGTAGTTGAATACTACAACAGATAGTTCTTAATTAAAGCACATTTAATAAATGTGCTTTTTTTCATAATAAAAACAGATAGTCATATGACTATCTGTTGACTATTTGCTAAAGGAGTTTGTATTTTGAAAAATATTTGTCTTTATTATATATCAATAATGATCAGATAATGAATTTTCATAAATATAAAACCGTAATGTAATTAATTAAATATATCCATGGGTCTATCCTCACTAATAAAGTAGACTTTCCTTTCATACTATCCCTTCTAAATAAAAAGCTACAATTATTTAGAAGTTCAAACTAAATTTCTAGTAGGATCTCTTTCATAAATGATTACCTCCTTTATGAACTACTTTCTTTTTACACCTATATAGTAACATGAATATATATAACTAATAGTCTATTATTATATTTTTTTATATGTTATAATTAAATATGTGAAAGCGGATACATAACATATCCGCTTTTTTATTACTTAATATCTTTTAAGAATGCTTTATATCCTCGATATCCTTCATAGACATCAGCTTTTGAAACTACTTCATATTGTGAATGCATATTCTGTACTGCAATACCAGCATCAATTACTTCAACATTTAGATTAGCTAAAATATAAGCAATTGTGCCTCCACCACCCTGATCAACACGACCAAGTTCACTAGTCTGGAACATTACATCATTATCATCCATTACTTTTCTGATCTGAGCAATAAATTCCGGATTAGCATCATTGCATCCACCTTTTCCTCTAGAACCAGTATATTTATTCAAGCATAGACCTTTACCAAAATAAGCTGTATTCTTTGGTTCATTTACAGATGGATAATTAGGGTCAAAAGCGGCACTAACATCGCTAGAAAGCATCTTAGAATTGCTTAAACAATCCATTAAAGCAATTGGACTAAATTCATTAGCCTTAGCCATGATCTTAGCAATAACATTTTCAAAGAAACGTGATTGCATACCACTATTACCTTGAGATCCTACTTCTTCCTTATCAACTAAAATACAGCAGGCAGTTCTGTCAGGTACTTCAATATCCAAAATAGCTTTTAAACTTGTGAAGGCACACACTCTATCATCATGGCCATAACCCATGACCATAGAACGATCTAAACCTAGATCTCTTGCATGTCCTGCAGGAACGATCTCTAGTTCAGCTGAAATAAAGTCATCTTCTTCAATATCATATTTCTCTTTTAATAAATCTAAGATATTCTTTTTAACTTTATCTTTTTCAGTATCTTTATCTTTTGAAGGAATAGAACCAACTAAAACATTAAGATCTTCACCTTCAATAACTTTTGCAGCTGTCTTGCTCATCTGATCAGCAGCAAGGTGAATCAATAGATCACTGATTCCAACAACTGGATCACTTTCTTTTTCACCGATACTGACCTTAACAGTAGAACCATCTTTTTTGCAGACAACACCATGTAATGCTAGTGGAGTTGCAACCCACTGGTATTTCTTGATACCACCATAATAATGAGTATCAAATAATACTAAGCCATTATCTTCATAAATAGGATGTTGTTTTAAATCAATACGAGGTGAATCGATATGAGCACCAAGAATATTCATACCATCAGTTAATGGCTGTCTTCCCATAACGAATAAGCAAATATTTTTGCCTCTATTAGTAACATATACCTTGTCACCAGTTTTTAATGTTTCATAAGAATCTAAAGACTTAAAACCATGTTCAATTGCTAATTCACAAGCTGTTTCTACCGCTTCTCTTTCCGTTTTAGCCTTATCTAAAAAGTTTTTATATAAATCATTGAAACTCATAATATCTTCATATGATTCATATTTTTCCCAAACAGTTTTCATAAAACCCTCACTTTCACTTTTAATATCATAACATAATTTATTATCTTTAACTATTAATTATCTCTTCAATATAATTAAATGTTACCTTATCTGCTCTTACTTCGATATCATAGCCATCATCTTCATTAATGATCGTAAATAAAGCATTGGTATATTTATTCATAATAAAAGCTTTTTCATAACCGATATGATAATATCTTGCTTCATGATCTTCATTTAGTTTAGTAACGATCAAAGACAATAGTTCCTTGATATGATAATCATTAGTAGCACTAACGCTAATAAACTCATTAAGATCATTAAGATCACATTTGTTATAAACATCAATGACCTTGATATGATCTGCTCCTATACTTTTTAAAGTATTCATCGTAACACTTTTTTGCATTGCTAGATTATGGGAACTGCTATCTAATACATTGATCAAAAGATCAGCATCTAATACACATGATAATGTTGAATTAAAAGCTTCGATCAATTCATGTGGTAGATCTGACACAAACCCTACCGTATCAAATAATAAAAACTCATATCCCTGATATTTAACTTTTCGTGTACTGGTATCAAGGGTAGCAAATAACATATCTTTGCTAAAAACATCTTTGTTAACCGTATTATTGTATCTTAAAATCGCATTGGTCAAACTGCTTTTACCAGCATTGGTATAACCTACCAAAGCCACCTTTTTTAAACCGCTATTATTTCTTTTGTTCGCATTGATATCATTATTATTCTTTAGTGCAGCTAGTTCACGATTAAGACTTGCAATCTCTTTTTCAACCTTTTTCTTGATCAAAGCACTTCTCTTCTCACCTGAACCCTTATTTTTAAGAGTTCCACCTCTTTGTTTATCATTGTCATATTCAATATTTAACATTCTTGGTAAAGCATATTTTAATCTGGCAATTTCAGTTTGGATCTTAGCTTGGGCACTAGTTGCTCTTAAGTAAAAGATATCAAGTATCAAAGTTGTACGATCAATGATATCAACCTGACATAGATCTGCTAAATATGTTGCCATTGTTAAGCTTAAAGTATTATAGAAGACGATCTCTTCTACTTCATACGCTTTAACTAATTGTAGTAACTCTTCTACTTTACCTTTACGAAAACCGCTTTGAGGATCCATTGAACGACTATTTTGGATAATAGTTACAACTACTTCCATATTACAAGCTATACATAAATTTTTTAATTCTTCTATTTTTTCATCAAAATCTTCTTTGCTATCTTTTAAATTAATAGCTGCTAATATTACTTTTTTCATATTTTATCCTAACTCTAGTTTCATTGGGGGTTATTTTTTAATAGTTTATAATATGATTATAGCATAAGGAGAATGCTTTTATGGACCAAAAGAAGATCGGCGAATTTATCGCCTTAAAAAGAAAAGAAAAAAAACTTACTCAGCAAATGTTAGCTGACAGACTCGATGTCACTTATAAATCAGTATCTAACTGGGAAAATGGACGCTGTATGATGGATATTTCTTTGATCATTCCTTTATGTAAGATCTTAGATATTAGTGCTAATGATCTATTGGCTGGTGAAGAATTGAATGCATCTGATAAACTAGAACAAAATATTATTAATACTATTGAGTTATCTAATAATAAAACTAAACGTATTAATGATAATCATTTATGTTTATTGATCATATTAGCTTTTTGTCTGATATTGATGACTATCATGCTATATCAGAATCATATGTATACACTATTGATCATTATAAGTTCATTGATCATTATAGCCTATAGCTGTTACCATCTATTTAAACATCGCATATTAGCCATTATAATCGCTTTAGCACTAGGAATCATTAGCATCCTGGTATTTGACTATACAAACGCGAAATACGCTCTAAACGAACCAATATTCGCTTATAAGATATCTACAAATGATAACGTTATTAAATATGAAACATTACTATATAATACCTACAAAATAAACTATGATACACCAAATGAATACATGTTATTTGATGGAAAAAAACAATATAACGAAGAAAATCTACCAGTTTATTTCTTTGACCCTTACAGATCAGGCATAAAAAACCTAAACAAATATAAAAGTCTATATGTAGGAGATAATAGTAATGATTCTCATATCATTAATGATCTTCCCCTTCAGGAATATGGATATGTCTTTGAAATAAAAGACAATGGACTAATAATCAATTATCATATTACCGGCTGGTATATCAATGAAAAATACTTTAAACAAAGTCTTATTTATAATAGTGAAATGCTATTCTATCTCATCGACAATCTAGAATATGTAAAATACAATTTTACAGATAATAGTTATCTACTAAATAAACAAGATGCCAGATACTATCAAACACTAGAAAAAGACTATGATACCTTTATCAAACTATTAGACAAACAATATGATACTATCTTCAATAACTACTTCCATTAATAGGGTAGATGGAAGAAATTAATCTACGCACCTCCCATTGCACCGTACGTACGGTTCTCGTATACGGCGCTACATTTATATTACTAAACACAACTACTAGTCAAGTAGTACTCAAGGGGCCTTACCAATCCAGGGTTCCCCTTTTTTCTATTGGCTATAGCTAGTACCTTAGGACTAAGAATATAGTTAATCACATTACCATTAGCACGTGCATACCAACCACGACGTGAGTTGGCGACTTTGTAAATATCTTCATGACCAAGGTTACATTTATAGAAACTATTGAGAGTCATAAGATTTTTGTATATTGTTCGAGGACGTTTCCATTGTTTGAGAATAACTACTCTAAGCTTATGTCTTACCCATTGACCAAATTCTTTCAAGAATAGCTTCATACTACCAATCTTGAAGTAATTTATCCATCCTCGTATAATTTGATTCAATTTAGTAATAGTTGTACCTAAGGGAGTAGATTGCGCTTTTTTCCTACATAGAACTGAGGAGCATTTCGCTTTTAACTTGCGCTTTCTATCATCTAATGGTTTGCATTTCCAAATACCACCATCATTCCAAAATGTGAATCCAAGAAATGATGAATTATTTGGTCTAACAACTTTCGTTTTAGTAGCACTAACCTTTAGAAACAATTTCTTTTCTAGCCAAGATGTAACCGACTTCATAACCCTATTTGCACTCATTTCACTCTTAACGAAGATAATACAATCGTCAGCGTAACGGACAAAGTTAAGATTTCTAGCCTCTAGTTCCTTATCAAATTTGTCTAGATAGACGTTTGAAATAACGGGACTAAGTGGTCCCCCCTGAGGCACCCCTCGGGTATTAGATGACACGAATCCATTGTCCATAACACCAGCCCTCATAAATGAGCGAATTAAATGCAATGTTCTTCTATCGTTTACATTCTCTCGTAGTATTGAAATTAATTTGTCGTGATTTACTGTGTCGAAATACTTTTCGATATCTAAGTCAACTATCCATTCATATCCATAATTTATTAAATCTAACGCATGATAAATTGCATCATGTGCACTTCGATTTGGTCTAAATCCGAAAGAATAGTTTGAAAAGACGGGCTCGTATATTTCACTAAGTTTATTAGCAACCGCTTGTTGGATAACCCTATCAACTACTGTAGGTATCCCAAGAGGACGCATTTTCCCATTTGGTTTTGGGATATAAACTCTTTTAACCGGTTGGGGATGATATTTCATATCAAGAATTGATTGAACTATTTTGTCTTTATTCTTTGCAAAGTACTCATCAAGTTCATCAATCACCATCTTGTCCACTCCTGGTGCTCCTTTGTTTGCTTTAACTTTCTTGATTGCCGTCTTTAAGTTTTCGTCACTTAAAATCTCTTCAATTAATTCCATGTTGCTGTCTTCCTTCCTATTTCAAATTCATATTGGAAACATCCCCATATTCTCGGTACTAAATAGATTACGATTCTATTATGTTGTACCTACTTTCTTTTCGGACTAACCAATACTTAAATATAGTGGTTGACACTATATAAACATTAGGTCCTTCAGTAAACATTTACCTACTACGACCTCAGCTGACTCCCTATAGTAAGCTTTTTTATCGCACGTTGGTACCATCACTGATTTAAAAGTATACTGGACTTCAACGCCTATAGGGCCTCCCGGGGTAATTCACTAATCCTATGTCCCTCGCAACGTCTTGATTTACCGTTTTGGTTTTACGATTGTCATTTAGACTTCGAGTTGGTTTGCACTCTTGTCTACCATTTGGCCTTGTATCAAGTTTCTGTTCGTACGCTCAAGGAACTCGCTACACCACTTCCTCCATTCATGCCATTACTGGCAACGACTTGTGGTTCACTACACTTGGCGACAATAACCTGTGGTCGGCATATTCCCGACTGAATTAGTGCCATGCCCGGCACACAAAATTAAAAATCTCGGAAATTTCCGAGATTTTATTCATTTTTCAAGATACAATTAATCATTTCTCCTACAGAGCGATATAGATATGTTGCATTTTTTTCACATTTTCCTCTGATTGCATCATACATGCCCCATTTTTATTAAAAGTCATTAATGGAATATCGTTATCTGCATCACCAATTGCATACACATCTTCAATATCTAGACCCAAATGCTTCATTACAAATTCTAAACCAAAAGCTTTTGAAATTCCTTTTGGAACGACATCTACAACAAATTTATTTGCATAAGCTACAATTGTATCTGAGTATAACTCATTAATCTGTTGAGCTAAGTCTAAAGCCATTTGTGGATTATCCATTGAAATAACAATTTGAGCATAATTTCCCATTTAATCACTTCATCTTCAGATAAGTCAGGCTTTAATTCAGGACATCTTTTTTCTACTAAATTTTCATTTATCACAATTCGATGTCTATAGATTCCGTCATTTACTACATATGAAACAACCCCTGGAATATTTTTTGTCAATTTTAAAACTTCATAACTTGTTTCGTTATCTAAATATGAAGAAAACAAAACATTTTTGTCTTTATCAAAAACCATTCCACCATTATTTGTTATGAAAAAATCTACAGGTAAATCATATTTAATTACTTCACCTAAAATTGATTCCATTGATCTTCCTGTATCTATGACAAATAGATTCCCATCCTTTTTCCATTGATCAATGGCTTTCTTATCTTCTATTAAAACTGTATGTATATAATTCAGCGTCCCATCATAATCTGTTGCTAATAATTTCATATATAAATCACCTCGTTTTTTTCTTCGCCATTAAAAATTACTAATTCTAAAATAAAAGAGTTCTGACATCGTCACGAACTCTTTTATATAGAATGGAGGATAAATTTATGATATCAATTCATCTTTAGACAATTGATCTATCATTTTTACAATTCTGTCATTCTCTGGAGTTGAAATATACTCTGTTTTCAAGTAAGTTTTTAAAATATCAACAAACTCTTCTTCAGTAATATCCTTATCAACTACACATAAAACATTTGCATCAACCATTTCTCTTGCTTTTTTTATCACTATTTTTTGGTCTAATTGTGCACATCTAATATTATTAAATCGATGGATTTTACTTATCAATTCTAGATTCGTACCACAATAAACAATACCTAAATCACAATTCCCCAGCAATAAACATTTCGCAACTTTTATGTGATCAAAGAACTCAACAACTTCATACCCCATGTTTTTAATTGTTTCTTTAACTAAGTCTGCAAATAAGCCAAATGTTGGATAGCATATCGCGATCTTTTTCATATCAAATCAATTAGAATAATTCACTTTGATGAGTTGCATATAAGTATTCATCAATTGTATTACATACACGATCAATAATTAATGCTTCTGGATTGTTTTCTAATAATCCTTCTCTTACTTTTGTATATTGAATTGGCATGAATTGTGATAATAAATTTAGTGGTACTCCATCCTTCAAGTTTTCAATCATTTGCTCTCTTGCTTTTGCAACGCTTTCTACTGGCATATAATAACGACAACGATCTGAGAATGAATATTTACGTTTTAAATTTATTTCATCTTGAGTTCCTACATAGTGTTTTTGCCAATATTTTGGATTTGCTAACATTGCTTGGTCAAGAACTTCCATGAAGTTACTTCCCTTGTCTCCCAATAATTCTTTTTCAGCATAAGCCAAAGCAAATAAGGCTTCTCTCATAGAAAATGTAAGTCCAGGACCAACTTTTAAAATTGCAATTCCATCTTCTACTAATTCTCTTAATTTAATCTTTGTTTGATAATCTGTTGAGTGACCTTCAAATACGATATTGTCATAGTCTTTAATTGCAGCACATAATTCTACTGCTTTGCTTCTATCATATTCTGTACATCCAGCATCTTTTTCTTCAACACCAGGTTGAACAACGATTCCAATAACATTGCTCCATGCATGGTCTAATCCATTGTCCTTAAATGCTTTTTCAAATGTAGCTAATGTTGCTTTGAAGTCTTCTGGTTTTGTTACTTGTACACAATCAGCTGCTGCACCACCTTGTTGTCCGCCAGGAATTGGAACTTCACTACCAACGATATATACTGGTTCAACTGCATTTGGATTGGTTTTTAACAATTCCGCAAAAGTTTCTTCTGCCACTTTGGCTAAACGAGCTCCACGACGAGCAATAGTTTCATCACTTAAGCGTTCATTAACATCGTCATCAGCTACACGCATACTTGTATCAATATGGATTTTTGTGAATCCAGCACTTACATAAGCACGAATTAATTCGTCTGATTCTTTCATTGCTTCTTCTTCATTTTTTGAAGCAAAAGTAAGAGGACCTAAATGATCTCCTCCCAAGAATAATCTAGTTTTATCAAAACCAATTTCATCAGCAATCCCTTCTACAAACTTTTTAAAATCTGCTGGTGTCATTCCAGTATAACCACCATATTGATCACATTGGTTGGCTGTACTTTCAATTAATACACAAGAATTATCTTGTTTTCCTCTTAATAAAGCTGCTTTTATAACATATACGTTTGCACTACAACAAGAATAAATCCCTACACTTCTTCCTTCTTTTTGTGCTTTTACTATTTGTTTTAATGGATTTTTCATAATATTATTCCTCCTACTTTGGATTATATATTCATGAAAAATCTTAAAAAATAGGGTTACTATTTAGTATAAAATTTAGACTAAAAAGGTAAAATTCCGAGATTCAACTCATTTATTTTCTACTTTTCAAATCATTTATTAATTAAGAAGTACTTGTGCTTATTTTATTCTACATAGCCTTTTTAAGTTCCTATTCCTTATTGCAATGTATCCATCAAATTGTCTTTAAGTCTCATA
>JALEVB010000186.1 GCA_022780745.1 Erysipelotrichaceae bacterium | reverse complement strand
TTTACATCTACCTTCAAATAGTTTTTGCAAAGATGATTCAATCATTTTTGTTAATGATGGTTCACATAACAAGCTCATATTAACGCCATTATCACTATATGATCTATTAGGATCATATATACTGGAATTTATTAGATTATTGCGCATTCTTTCCGTATGATCAAAGGGATAATGATCATGATCTTTCGCAACAAAATGATCATCAACACATATCTTAACTGTTGCATTATAATTATGATCACTTACCCATTTACATACTTCTAAAAAGTATGCAAATGGTAAAGTAATAAATTCTGTAGTGTTGTCGTGATAAACGATTTCGGCACCATTTCCCCCTAAATAATCAACATTGATCTTTAGATCTTGAATCGCATCATCTCTTTTTAAATAAGTACGAGCAGTTGCCAAAGCAAAAATATTACCTAATGATATCCATTGGTGAATATAATTGCGACAGCTATCACTAACACCCTTATTATTCTTATGATCATACCAATATAAAGTACCATCAATATCACTTACAAATAATTTCATAGACTATGTTCCTTAATAAACTCTTTATACCAGTAATAACTTTTCTTTGGTATACGTGGCAATTCTGGATCATTATAATCTACTCTAACTAAACCATAACGCTTTTCATAACCATTGATCCATGAATATAGATCCATTGTACTCCAGACATAGAAACCTTTAACATTACATCCTTCTTCTTTAGCTTTTAAGATCCAGTAAATAAAATCATTCAAGAAAGCAATACGATCATCATCTTCAACATAACCATTCTCATCAGCTACATCATAAGCACCATGCCCACACTCCGTAATATAAATAGGAATGTCTCCATAAGCCTTTTTACGACGAATTAAACAATTATAAATACACTTAGGATAAATCTCTCTACCCCACTTATTAAGCTTCATAGAATCGTTAAAATCACTCTCAAACCATCCTTTAATGATCTTACCCTCACGAGCAGGACCCTTACCACTATTATTGACTGTAACTTTAGTTTCTCCAGTTGTATAAGGTTTAACAACATTACGACAATATGCATTCTGACCCAAAAAATCAATCGTATTCTCTTTAATAATAGCTAGATCATCTTCATTAACAAAACTCAAATCAATATTACTCTCTTTAACTTTTAACACAAAATCCTTATCAAATTCACCTTTGATTGCAGGATCTAATACACAGCCATTAATAAACCACTCACAATTTCTTTGAGCAACACGATACTCTTCACTATCAACCAAAATATCAGCACTACAAGAAGCATGAACCAAACCAATCTTAGCATTCAAATCAAGTTTTCTAAATTCCCTTATCGCCTTAGCATTACACATAACCATATTATAAATACACTTAGCATAATGATTAACATTCTTCTCATTAGGCGGATAATTACCAGTTAAATAAGCACAAGAAGCATTATGAGTAGGCTCATTAATGGTTACATATAAAGGAATACGATCACCAAAATGCTTAAAAACAACACTTGCATAATAAGCAAACTCATCAGCTACCTTATCATATAACCATCCACCTTTATTACCAATATAATCAGGTAGATCATAATGAACTAAAGTAACATTAGGAACAATATTATACTTTTTACATTCTGCTAATACATCATCATAAAACTTAAAACCAGCCTCATTAACAACATGATCTTCTTTAGGCAATATCCTGCTCCAGCTAATAGAAAAACGATATGTTGTTTGTCCACACTCAGCCATCATCCTAATATCTTCTTTATAATGATGATAGAAATCACAACTCACATCCCCAGTAATACCTTTTACATTAGCCTCACTATGGCAAAAGTCATCCCATATACTATTACCCTTACCATCAACATTCCATGCACCTTCACATTGATATGCAGCCGTAGCGCTACCCCATAAAAACTTTTCCATCTTAAGCCTCCTTATATATTATCAATTGGATATATTGGCCTACATATTAATTTATAATCAATAGATCTTGTATCCTGTATCGTATAACCTTTTGTCAAACTCATAACACTAAAAGCAGCTATATCCTTTAGTTCAGGAAACAAATAGCCCTGCTTAACAACAATGATATCATAATCATTAATATCAATATTGGCTTTAGTAAACTGATTGATTTGTGTCATCGAATTATTACATGTCGAGATAACTATATCAACATTTTTATCAATGACATTAACAAGAACAACATTACCCCAAACTCTATTCTCACCACTCCATTTATTACCCATCATTTTACCAAAGGAAATAATTCTAACATCTATATTAACACTAAGACTATTCTCATCAGTATTCATCCCTAGATCGATATTAACGATATCATTAACCTGATAATTAGCTAGCAAATTATAAGCATTCCTATCAGTAATATTAGCAATCAATACTTTCTTATTCAAATCCTCAACATTTAAAAACTGTCTTAAGATATAAGTATTATGTCCTAAAGATCCAGCAGTCGTATTATCACCACTATCAGTAATAAATACTGGCTTTCCATCAAAAGCTAAAGCTTCCTTCAAAGCAATATCAGGATAAGCACTATGACCTGTATAATGGAATTCATGACGTTTATCCCATACATATTTAGCTAACTCATCACCCTTTTTTTCACAATACTCAATATCATTTTCTGTAGCTGGTACAACAACGATACCACATCCAGCTTCAGGACAATCATGTCTGATATAGCCTACATGCCAGCTGCATGATAGTACTCTTGGATCTTTTTCCATTTCATCCATATATTTATTAATAGATAATACTGGTTCATCGGTTGATACACTTTGTTCTCCACCTAAGATAAGAGGTAACTTACGATAGATACTATGGATGTTCTGTCTGTTTTTTAAATGATCACATAACATCTTTGCGACTA
>JALEVB010000147.1 GCA_022780745.1 Erysipelotrichaceae bacterium | reverse complement strand
AATGCACTTTCATAGATATGATAATAAAGAATATTACCATTTTGCGTTATTCTGCCATTTTCTGGTTTTGGCAAATAAGATCTGCCACAATGATAAATACTCTCGTGATTAACTTTCATCCATTGCCCTATTTCTTCTAATATTTTGATCTGTTGCTTAGGTACTTTACCATTTCCATCAGGTCCAATATTCAAGATCATATTGCCATTTTTACTAACACATTCAATAAGCTTCTTAATGATCTGTGATGATAATTTATAATTTTCATCACCCTCATAATAACCCCAGTTATCATTCATCGTCACACAAGCTTCCCAGTTGACATCATTGCCATTTTCATCCTGTAAGCCAAAAGGAGGAATGATCTGTTCAGGACAAGTAAAATCCGCATAGAAATGATCATCATTATTAAATGTTAGCTTATTATGATTTTCACCACTAACCGCTAGTCTGCTATTTAAAATAATACCTGGCTGTAATTTTCTTACCATAGTAACTAACTTGGTTGCCTTCCATTTTTCTAATACCATATCATCATAAGAAAAATCAAACCACATGATATCGATCTTGCCATAATTAGTACATAGTTCTTCTACCTGATGATGCATAAAATCTAAATAATTATCAAAATTCTTGCCATCATCTTTTAATATGCCACGAAGCGGATGATGACGATCATTGTAGCTTGGATAATCAGGATGATGCCAGTCGAGCAAAGAATAATATAATCCTACCTTTAATCCTTCCTCACGACAGGCTTCTACAAATTCTTTGACCAGATCTTTTTTCACTTTGGTATTAGTAACTTTAAAATCGGTATATTTACTATCATATAAACAAAAACCTTCATGATGCTTAGTTGTTAATACCATATACTTCATACCAGCATTTTTCGCCATTTTAGCGATATATTTAAAATCAATATCCGGATCAAACATATCAAAATAAGGCAAATAATCTTTCTCATCAATATGTTCGATTGATCTTACCCACTCCCCTTTTCCATATAAAGAATATAGTCCAAAATGGATAAACATCCCAAATCTTGCATTTTTAAACCAATCGATCCTATTCATAAAATCACCTCTCAAGTTTAAATATATTATAATATATCCTAAATAATCATGATATAATTTATTCGGTGATTAATAATGAAAGAAGAATTATTTGAAGAGCAATCTTTTGTAGATGCTCAAAAACTATCAGATATATTAGAAGAACAGGATGAAGAAGTTAAAGAAGTATTGCCACCATTAAGTAAGACAT
Organism: Erysipelotrichaceae bacterium; assembly: GCA_022780745.1. Classification (GTDB taxonomy): domain Bacteria; phylum Bacillota_I; class Bacilli_A; order Erysipelotrichales; family Erysipelotrichaceae; genus JALEVB01. The sequence goes on along the minus strand of JALEVB010000147.1, from coordinate 801 downwards.
TAATGGAAATATATGGTTTAAATACTCCTAGTACTGATGTTCTAAATTATATAAGTCAAAAAAAGACATCGATCAATATGATGGTCGTTGCCCTATTTATGTTTATTACCTGTTTTGTTCCTTTGATCATTCTTGATAGCTTATATATACCAGAGGTATTTGGTGTATTGATCATGGCATTGATGATCTTTGCTGGGGTGGTATTGATCGTTAAGGGAAATGCTGGAGTAAAAAATGAAAAATCATTATTAGCTAATCTGGAATTAAGTGATGAAGATCATGAATATATCGAAGCTGAAAATGAACGTTATCGCAAATCACAGGCTAATAATATCATTATTGCCGTAGGACTATTTATCTTTAGTATCTTCCCGGTAGTGATCGCTGATACTCTTTTACCATGGTATATCGCTGATAACTTTGGTATTGCCAGTATGTTTATCATGATTGCCTCAGGAGTAAGTTTATTAGTATATCAGGCTCGTAATGCCAGCTTATTTAAAAAGCTGTTACGTAGTGACAAAAAAGTACATTATTAAAAGAAGCTGCTTATATGCAGCTTCTTTTTAACAGTTAAAGTAAATAAATAACATACGATTTTTGCCATTCATATCTTTGATGATCTCATAGCGAACATCGCCCAAATACTTTTTAATCTCTATTTCCAGACTTTCAAACTGGTTATAACCAATTTCAAAAGCCATAAAACTCTTTTCTTTTAATACCTTCTTACAGTTTTGAAAGATAATACGATAATACTCTAAACCATCTGTTCCTCCAAATAAAGCAACATGAGGTTCA
>JALEVB010000082.1 GCA_022780745.1 Erysipelotrichaceae bacterium | reverse complement strand
TTAATATCGATTTGCCAGATATTGAAGAACAGAATTATAGAATATCAGTATTGGATAAGTGCAAATTACTTATTAAACATAGGGAAGATGAACTCAAAAAACTAGACGATCTGATTAAAGCCCGATTTGTCGAGATGTTTGATGAACGTAGATACAAGAAAGTACCGTTATCAGAATTAGCAAATAACAAGGTATCAACAGCAAAAAAAGACTTTGCGCCAGATGATATTATTAAGTATATTGATATTTCTTCAATTGATAATTCAAATAATCAAATGACAGGTTATACAGAATATGTCTTGAAAGATGCTCCATCAAGGGCTCAGCAACACATCATAAAAAACGACATTGTTGTCTCAACGGTTCGTCCAAATCTACGAAATGTGGCGCTCACACCTTATGAATTCGAAAACTTGGTGGCTTCAAGCGGATTTTGTATATTAAGAGCCAAAGAAAATATAAGACCAGAGTATATCAAAGCCATTGTTTGCTCCGACGATTTCACAAATAAGATGACAGAAGTTACAACTGGTGCAAACTATCCGGCGATCCATGATTCGGATGTAATGAGTTATATGGCCCCGAATCCGCCAATTGAAATTCAAAGCGAGTTTGCAGACTTTGTAAAACAGGTCGACAAATCAAAATCGGAAGTTCAAAGGTCACTTGATGAGACTCAAAAACTGTTTGATAGCTTAATGCAAGAGTATTTTGGATAATAAATAAAATTTATATTAATAATGGCTGTAGTGATGTTGGTAATTAAAGGAGATTACTAACTATGAAAGATACTATTATTAAAGAAATTGAACAATCATTGCTAAATCATTTAGATAATGTACAAATGGAAATGTTGCATTCTACATTAATTAGATGTTTAGATAATGTTAATATTACTGTAAAAGATGGATGTAATATTGCTAAATATTCTAATGAAGAATTAATAGATAAGTTTATTATTGCTAAAAATATTGAAGGATGTAGTAGTAGAACAACTGATTACTATAAAAGTACTTTATTAAAACTTAATTCATTAGTAGATAAGAATGTAATGCATATGACTACTGATGATTTACGTGATTATCTAGTAAGATATCAAAAAATTAATAACTGCTCAAAGGCTAATATTGATAATATTAGACGTAATATGAGCAGTTTTTTTTCATGGTTGGAAGAAGAAAATTATATATTAAAAAGTCCTGTGAAAAGAATTCACAAGATTAAAACTGATAAAGTAGTTAAGGAAACATATTCTGACGAAAATTTAGAAATGTTAAGGGATAATTGTGATAATTTAAGAGATTTAGCAATTATTGATCTTCTTTCTTCTACGGGTATGCGTGTGGGTGAATTAGTAAAACTAAATCGTAATGATATTGATTTTGAAAATAGAGAATGTATTGTTTTTGGTAAAGGTAATAAAGAAAGACCAGTATACTTTGATGCAAAAACAAAAATACATTTAAGAAATTATATAAATAGCAGAAATGATGATAATAAAGCTTTATTTGTTACATTAGATGCACCATATGATAGATTACAGATCAGTGGCGTTGAAATAAGACTAAGAAATCTTGGTAAGAAATTAGGTATTAATAAGGTTCATCCACATAAATTTAGAAGAACTGTTGCTACTAGAGCAATTGATAAAGGTATGCCAATAGAGCAAGTACAACATCTATTAGGACATTCTCAAATTGATACTACAATGCAATATGCTATGGTAAATCAGAATAATGTCAAAGAATCACATAGAAAGTTTATATCATAATAGGTAAATATTACAAATCTAGAAGACAATTTCGGGTTTGTAGGGATGTTATAGATGGAAAAAGTAAAATTAAAAGAACTTGTTGATATATACTTGGGTGTCACACATACTCCAAAGTATGTTAAAGAAGGAGTGCCTTTCTTATCAGTTAAAGATATAAGCAATGGTAAGATTTGCTTTGACGATTGCAAATACATTTCGCAACAGGAATACGATTCATTATCAGAGGGTGCTAAGCCAAAAATTGGTGATATGCTTTTTTGCCGAGTAGGAACACTTGGCAAACCAATTATTATACCTAAAGGTACACCATTATTTGGCTCGTTTGTTAGCTTGGGCTATTTAAGAAATAGAGATGCTAATAGATGCAATCTAAATTATTTAAAATATTGGATGTATTCTAATTCATTTTGGGATCAAGTTGATTCAAATGTTAAGGGAGCTTCCCAAGTGAATTTGAATACAGGGTGGTTATCTAAATTTAATATCGATTTGCCAGATATTGAAGAACAGAATTATAGAATATCAGTATTGGATAAGTGCAAATTACTTATTAAACATAGGGAAGATGAACTCAAAAAACTAGACGATCTGATTAAAGCCCGATTTGTCGAGATGTTTG
>JALEVB010000070.1 GCA_022780745.1 Erysipelotrichaceae bacterium | reverse complement strand
TGAACATGTTGCAAACTGATATAATGATAGTCTTAAAGGATAAGTATTATTAGCAAAATGGTCGATTGCCAGAATATGGAAGGCAAAGAATATAGCACATACAAATAATAAGATATCGCCAAGACATATGGTTAATGACTGATTTATACATAAGAAATAGAAACCAATTATCGATATGATAGCTCCAATGAGTGCCTGTTTATTTACTTTTTCTTTAAATAGGATCATTGCGAATATTGGTACAAGAATAATGTAGAAATCAGTAATAAATCCCGATTTACCAGCATAGTCAGTTAATACGACACCATATTGCTGGAAAGTTGATGCAGTAAATAAGAAGATACCACATAGAATGCCTGGTTTAATGGTTTTATGGGCTTTTTGTTTATCTACATCTTTTTCAAATACTTTAATTACAGGAATCAGTGAAACTGCTCCTAAGGCAAATCTTAGTGCATTAAAGGTATAGGTACCAATATTTCCTCCTAACCTTTGTGCTACAAAGGCAAAGCCCCACACAATAGATGCTAAGAATAATATCATCATTGATTTAATTTTTGTATTCATAAAAATTCTCCAAAACATGTATTATCTTAACATAAAAAAAAGTGAAAGACTATGCTTTCACTTATTAATTACTATTTATAAAGTTCCATTGGATATGTTAAATATTCAACTGGATCTAACTGATCACAAGTTACATATCCGCTAGGTGCTTTAACTAGAGAAGGGATACGGTTAACAATTGTTGCACAAGTATGTTCAACAGTTGCAGGTTTTACAACGTGGAATTCAGTATTAGGTTCACCTTCGATCCACCAGTCACACATATCACCATCTTCAGGTCCATATACCTTACCAATAGTTTCTTCTTCAACAGTGATGCCTTGCATTGTTTCAACTGTTACTACAGCTGACATACCAATACATTTACCAGCTTTAATTGTATCTTTTAATGTATCAGAATATAAGTCATGATCTAATGTGCAAGGTACATGTTTCTGCGTGATTGATTTAATTGTTAAACCTAATTTATTACAGATTGCTTCACAAGAGTTCCATGCATATGATGGTTCAAATACTTCAGGATGAGCAATGTTTGCTTCAAATTCTTCAGTTGTTAAGTTACAGCCATGAGCATTTGCTAATGCTAGACCATATTCATCAACATTATAACTATAAGCACCACGGATCTTAGTGATCTTATGACAGCCAGCAGCAATCAAGGCAACAGAATTGATCCAGAAAATATCCTGCATACCTGAACCAGTTACTGTACAGTTATGTTCTTTAGCTAAACGATCGATCTTATTGATCATAGCTGCAGAAGTAGTCCAAGGGTAAATTGCTTCTTCACAAGTTGTAATGACATTGATACCACGTTTAACACATTTTTCAACATGTTCATAAATATCATTAATAAAACTGAATAATGTTACGATAGCTACATCAGCGTCACATTCATCTAATACTTTATCTGCATCGTTAGAGATGATAACACCAGTTTTTACACCTAATTCAGCGAAATCACCAACATCCATACCAACAACAGCTGGATTTACATCGATTGCTCCAACGATTTGTGCTCCATGTTCATATAGGTAGCGTAAAGTGTATTTTGACATCTTTCCACAACCGTATTGTACAACCTTAATTTTCTCTTTGCTCATGATTATTACCTCCTATTTAAAGTTGTTATTTATTTCACAATCTTATAATAGAACCTATGGTAACAATAGAGTCAAGTATATTTAAATATTTTTTTTAAAGGCTACAGGTACTTGTAATCTAAGATACATTTCTCTTTTATTTGACGTCAAGAAGGGTAATTCACATAATACTTCACAAATATAATGACCATTTATTATGAAATTATGGGCTTTGATATAATCTTTTAGACGATGAATATATGCGATTTCTTTATCAAATGCATCGCAATAGATACATACAAACTCGCTTGTTGGTATAGACTTTAGATTACTATCATGTAACTCGTTGTCAACAAAAACAAATATTTCGTCGGATTTAATGTTATCATTTTTAAAATCTTCTTCCAAAATAGTCGTACCAGCATTGTAGTAATAGATTTCAGGTATATTGCTTGCTAGCATATCGTCTTTTAGATTCTTTAATAGATTTTCATACATGCTAAGATCATAATCATAGATATTAATACTTGATTTATAGGGATAGTATTTTCTTTCTGGAATATATTCTAGAGTTATCATGCCATCAGTTGGAGAGTTCAAATAACGATTATAGCTATCGATCATTTTTTTAATAGCTTTCTTTTGTTGTTTTAAATCATTTATTTGGTTATCTAAAGTATCTAGATGTTTTTCTAGAGTTATTGTTAGCTTTGATAAGTCATGATTATCAAAGACACCTTTGATGTCTTTCAAGGACATTCCTGTGGCTTTCATATAATTGATCATATCTAGCTTGGCACTTTGTTTAATATCATAATAGCGATATCCTGTTTGTTCGTTGATTTCAATAGGAGTAAGAATGCCAAGTTCATCATATAAGCGTAGTGCCTGAATGCTTATATTGTTGAGTTTAGACATTTGACCAATACTTAATTTTTCCATAAGTGAATCCTTTCACAAATATTATATGCTAAAAATCCTATATATCAACGTTATACATTTTAATTAATGTGTCTAAAATGCTAGAAATATCACATAAAATTAACATAAACAAATGCTAGAATGATGCCTGAAAAAAGGAGAAAAGTATGAAAAAGATCGATAAGCCTAAGAAACCTTTGATGTATTATTATATGATCATTTTGATCGTTCTGGTGTTGTTTAACACGATCGTTTCGCCTATGATCATTAGAAATAAGATAAAGCAGGTTGATTATGGTACCTTTATGACCATGACCGAAGAATTAAAAATAGATAAAGTAGAAATAGATAATCATGAAGTTTTATTTACCGATAAAGATGGAACAGTATATTGCACTGGGAAAATGGATGATCCTGATTTGGTGAATCGTCTGCATGATGCTAATGTTAGCTTTACTCAGGAAATTAATCAGGAAAATAATACTTTCTTAGATATGTTTATATGGTTTGTATTGCCACTATTAATATTCTCTTTATTAGGTCAGTATGCCAGCAAAAAATTAATGGATAAAATGGGTGGCGGTAAAAATGCTATGCAGTTTGGTATAGGTAAAAGTAATGCCAAGATCTATGTTAAATCTAGTGAAGGAATTAAGTTTGCTGATGTAGCGGGTGAAGATGAGGCTAAAGAAAACCTACAGGAAATCGTTGATTACTTACATAATCCCGCTAAATATAAAGAAATAGGTGCCAGTATGCCTAAGGGTATTTTATTAGTTGGTCCTCCAGGAACTGGTAAGACGATGCTTGCAAAAGCGGTTGCTGGTGAATCTAATGTGCCTTTCTTTTCAATGAGTGGTAGTGAGTTTGTTGAAATGTTTGTTGGTATGGGTGCTTCTAAAGTAAGAGATCTATTTAAACAAGCTAAAGAAAAAGCTCCTTGTATCGTTTTTATTGATGAAATAGATGCAATTGGTAAAAAACGTGAAGGTAATATTGGTGGCAATGATGAAAGAGAACAGACTTTAAATCAGCTGCTAACAGAGATGGATGGTTTTGAAAATAATAATGGAGTTATTATTTTAGCTGCTACCAATAGACCTGAATCATTAGATCCTGCTTTGACTAGACCTGGAAGATTTGATAGACGTGTTCCAGTGGAACTTCCTGATCTTATTGGACGTGAAGAAATCTTAAAAGTTCATGCCAAGAAAATTAAAACCGCTGATAATATTGATTATGGTAAAATTGCTAGAATGGCTTCAGGAGCATCTGGTGCTGAACTAGCCAATATTATTAATGAGGCAGCACTAAGAGCTGTTAGAGATAATCGTAGTCAGGTAACGCAATCTGATCTGGAAGAATCAATTGAAGTTGTAATAGCTGGTTATCAGAAGAAAAATGCTATTTTAACTGATAAAGAAAAGATGATAGTATCTTATCATGAAATTGGGCATGCATTAGTGGCAGCTATGCAGACTAATAGTGCTCCTGTTCAAAAGATCACTATTGTTCCAAGAACTTCAGGAGCTTTAGGATATACGATGCAGGTTGAAGAAGAGGGTAATCATTATTTGATGAGTAAAGAAGAAATTGAAAATAAGATCGCTACTTTAACAGCAGGTAGAGTAGCAGAAGAAATTGCTTGTCATACTATTACTACTGGGGCTAGCAATGATATTGAACAGGCAACAAAATTAGCAAGAGCGATGATCACTCGTTATGGTATGCATGATGATTTTGGAATGATCGCTATGGAAAATGTTACTAATCAGTATTTAGGACAAGATACAACTTTGGCTTGTTCAAGTGATACACAGACTAAAATTGATGAAGCTGTTATAAGTCTTATTAAACAACAATATGATAAGGCTAAAAAGATCATTGTTGAAAATCGTGATAAACTTGATGAGCTAGCTAAGTTTTTATATGAAAAAGAAACCATTACTGGCGAACAGTTTATGGAAATATTACTAAGGCAATAGACAATATTGCCTTTTATTGTGATATCATTTTAGCAAAGGGAAGTATTTATATGAAAAGAATATTAGTTATTAATCCTGGTTCAACATCAACCAAATTATCAATATATGAAAATGAAAAAGAAGTAAAAACAATAGATGTTTTTCATGATTCATCAGTTTTAAAGACTTTTGCGACGATCAATGATCAATTGCCATATCGTATGGAAGTGGTATATAAGTTTTTAAATGAAAATCATATTGAAAAGCTAGATGCTATTGCTTGTCGAGGTGGTGCCAGTTATGCCGTTGAAGGTGGTACATATGAAGTAGATGATCTTTTGATCAATGATACTAAATTAGCTAAAGGCGGTTTATATCATTCTTCGATGCTAGCAGTACAGATGGGTAAAGAAGTACAAGGTATCTATGGTGGAAAGATGTATATGAGTGATCCTACAGTTACTGATGAATATAGTGATATTGCTCGTGTTACTGGTATCGATGGTATCTATCGTAAATCAATATGTCATGCTTTAAATCAAAAAGCTGTTGCGAAAAAGTATGCCCATGATATTGGAAAAAAATATGAAGATCTAAATCTTATCGTTTGTCATATCGATGGTGGTATTACGATCATGGCTCATCATTTTGGTAAAATGGTTGATGGTAATGATGGTGGTGGGGGAGAAGGGCCATTTACACCAACCAGAATGGGTAATATGGCTATTAGTGATGTTATTAATTATTTATGGGATAAGCCAAAGTCAGAAATGTTAAATCTATGTAGCTGTACTGGTGGTTTGTCTAATTATTTTCATACCAGTAATTCCGATATTATTCATTTGAAAAAGGAAAAAGGTGATCCTAAGGCTACACTTGTCTGGGATGCTATGATATATCAGGTATGTAAGGC
>JALEVB010000063.1 GCA_022780745.1 Erysipelotrichaceae bacterium | reverse complement strand
TATCGATTTTCAAATGATACTCCTTTAAGATCAAATAGACGATCAGCTAATGTCGTATATTTAAATTTCCATGTTCCATTTAGACTCATAATATGACTTGAACTATATTGGTCAATATCGTCCATTGCACTAATAGAAGCCTTAAGAGCCTGGGTTTCATTGTCGTAATGGTAGAAGCTGCTACTTGTTTCTAAACGGTTGATCTGGTAAACATCATAGCGGTCAAACCATTCTTCATAGCTATATTCCATTGTTGGCTCTTCAATATAATTTACCGTTTTATCCTTGGCTATTTCTTCGTTTTTTAATATTGGAGTTTGCTTTTGACAGGATGTTAATAGCAAACTTATAATAATTAGTAATATTTTTTTCATAACATTTCTCCGCATGTTAATATTATTATAAAGAAAAGCAGGTGATTTACACAATGAAAGTATGGGAAAAATATTTAGAAGTAGAAATGGATGCTCTTAGAAAAATTGCAGATACGCAAGCAGATAATATTGATAAAGCAGCCAGGATATTGGCTGATTGTACTAAAAAGGATGGCATTATCAGAGTTTTTGGGTGTGGACATTCGCATCTGGTTGCGGATGATGTGTTCTATCGATCTGCGACCTTAGGCAATGTACAGGCAATATTAGAGGAAGCAGTTACGGGTAATTCGCAAATTTTTAAATCGGGATTTCTTGAAAAGATGGAAGGATATGCTGCGAAGATCATTGATTATCATCGTTTTGAACCTAATGATGTCGTGATATGTATTTCTAATTCTGGTAATAATGCTGTGACTTTAGAATTTGCAGCAGAATGTCAAAAAAGAGGATATCCTGTTATTGTTTTAACCAATGTTGAATATAGTGAAACCTTAAAACCTCGTCATAGTTCTAATACGCATTTAAAAGACCATGGTGATGTAATAATTAGTAATTGTTCGCCTATTGGTGATGCTGCAGTAGCTATTGATGGTTTGCCAATGAAGGTGGGATCAACCAGCACGATTCCTTTTATCTTTATCATTAATGCTATTTTAGCTGAAGCTGTAGACATCTGTATCAAAGAGGGTTTTATGCCTGATGTTTATTATAATGGTTCATTAAGAGTTAATGATCCTAAGATTGGTGATCATAATTTTGCAATAATTGATAAGTATTTCTATAGGATGAAGAATTTATGATAATTGAAAGTAAAGAGTTTATTTTAGATAATGATAATATATTATTTAGAAGTCCTAATAAAGATGATTGGGAATCATTGATAAAACTGTTAAAGATCGTTTATCAGGAAACTCGATTTCTAGCTAAGGAAGCTAGTGAGATCAATATTAGTGAAAAAGCAGAGAAAGCCTTTATTGAAAGAATTAATAAAAGTGATAATAGTTATATGGTTTTGGCTTTTGTGAATGGTGAATTGGCGGGGATGGCTAGTATTGAGGGTGGTAATACCATCAGAAGTGCTCATCGTGCTAATGTTGGTATTGCTTTGAAAAAAGCTTTTACTAATAGGCATATTGGTACTTTATTGTTTGATTATCTTTTAGAAAATTGTAAGTATACAAGTTTGGAACAATTGGAGCTTTCAGTGGTTAAGAAGAATGTTCATGCCTATCATTTATATCTAAAGTCTGGTTTTGTTTGTTATGGTGTTTTAGATAGGGCTATGAAGTATCCTGATGGTACCTATGATGATGAGTATCAGATGATCAAAAAGCTTAAATAGGAATATTTTGAAGGTTTATTATATAAGTCATAGTAATTGCTATGGCTTTATTTTTATCTTGAATCTTATGAAAGAAAATTAGTAGTTTAAATTGATGATTTTATTATATAATATAACTATATTTAACTAAAAAATCATATTTTTTTTGTCTATATAATAAGACTAGAAGGGATATAAGTAATTTATGGATTACAAGATAATTGAAAGTTTTCATTATGGGCATAGTATACATGCTTATAAGGTTTTTGGAGCACATTTTGTAAATGAGAATGGTTTAGATGGTGTTAGATTTACTTTGTGGGCACCTCATGCTCGTCATGTTAGTGTAGTTGGTTCTTTTAATAACTGGAATGGAGCAGATACACAGATGGAGAGAATTACCAATTCTGGTATTTTTAGCTTATTTATTCCTGGTGTTAAGAAGAATGATTTATATAAGTATCGTATTGTTGATAATGGCGGTAATGTTTTTGATAAGGCTGATCCTTTTGCGTATTTTAGTGAGTTAAGACCTAATACTGCTAGTGTTTGTTATGATGTTTTTAATTTTAAGTGGACTGATAGTAAATGGATGAAAGCTCGTACTAAGAATTTTGATAAGCCACTTAATATTTATGAAGTATTTGCCGGAGCATGGAAGTTTGATGAGGATGGCAAACCTTTAAATTATGTTGATCTAGCAAAACAGTTGATTCCTTATGTTAAGGAACATGGTTTTACACATATTGAATTAATGCCTTTGAATGAGCATCCTTTTGATGGTTCATGGGGTTATCAGGCTAATGGTTATTATTCTTGTACTAGCCGTTATGGTGAGCCTAAAGAGTTTGCAAAGTTTGTTGATATGTGCCATAAGAATAATATTGGTGTTATTATGGATGTTGTGCCTGTTCATTTTGTTAAGGATAGTCATGGACTTAGAATGTTTGATGGCCAGCCTTTATATGAATATGAAAAAGATTATGATGCTAATAGTGAATGGGGTACATGTAACTTTGATCTTTGGAAAGAGGAAGTTAGATCTTTCTTGATGTCTAGCTGTAGTTTCTGGGCTGATATTTATCATGTTGATGGTATTCGCTTTGATGCTATTAGTAATCTGATATTCTGGAGTGGTAATAAGGGTAGAGGTACTAATGAGGGTGCTTTGGCTTTCGTTAAGCGTATGAATTATTATCTAAGCAAAGAATATCATGGTTTGATGCTTATTGCGGAGGATAGTTCAGATTTTCCTAAGGTTACTGCTTTAACTATTGATGGTGGTTTAGGTTTTGATTATAAGTGGGATCTTGGTTGGATGAATGATACTTTGAGTTATTATAAATTAGATCCTATTTATCGTAAATGGCATCATAATAAGATTAATTTCTCAATGGCTTATTTCTATTCTGAAAGATATTTAATGCCATTTAGTCATGATGAAGTTGTTCATGGTAAGCTTACGATCATTGATCGTATGTGGGGTAATTATGAACAGAAATTTGCTCAGGCTAGAAATATTTATCTATATATGTTTACGCATCCTGGTAAGAAATTGAACTTTATGGGCAATGAAATGGCCATGTATCGTGAATTTGATGAGAAAAAAGAGCTAGATTGGTTCATGTTGAAGTATCCTGCACACGATGCCTTCTTGCGTTATTTCACAGATTTGTCTAAAATATATATCGGGCATCCTTCATTATATCGTTATGATTATGAATATAAAGGATTTAAGTGGATCGATGCTGATAATAATCAGCAAAGTATTTATACTTATTATCGTGAAGCTGAAGAAGAAGTTATTGTTGTTGTATTAAATATGACTCCGGTAAGTTATGAACATTTTAGAGTGAATGTTCCTTATAAGGGTAAGTATGTTGAGCTAATAAATAGTGAAAAAGATATTTATGATGGCTGTAATATGTGCAATTATGAACCATTAAAAACAATAAATGATTCTTTAAATAAACAGCAATATTTAGATATTAGAGTTGCACCTTTTGCTGGTATTATGTTTATTCATAAAAAAGCAAAGAAGAAAGATGCTAAAAAGAAGGGAAAAGAAAATAATGTTTAAAAATAAGGAAGAATTTAAGAAGGAGTTTTGTTTGCAAATCGAGTCGGAATTTGGGCGTCCTGTTCAAGATGCTCATAAGACTGAAAAATATCTTACTTTAGGTAAGATGGTAAGAGAATATGCTAGCTTAAACTGGATCGATTCTAAGTATACCGTTAGCAATAATGCTGAAAAACAGATGTATTATTTTTCAATGGAATTCTTAATGGGTCGTTTATTAACAAACAATTTAATGAACTTAGGAATTTATAACATTGTTAAAGAAGGCTTAGCTGAACTTGATATCGATATCAATGAATTAGAAGATATGGAAAGTGATGCTGGTTTAGGTAATGGTGGTTTGGGAAGACTTGCTGCTTGTTTTATGGATTCTTTAGCTAGTCAAAGTTATTCTGGTCATGGTAACTGTATTCGTTATCAGTATGGTTTATTTAAACAGCTGATCGATGAAAATGGTAATCAGATCGAAGTTCCTGATCAATGGTTAAAGTTAGGTAATGTCTGGGAAGTTAGAAAGCCTAAACATTCATTTGATGTTAAATTCTGGGGACGTATTGAAGTAGGTGCTCCTACACCAGAAGGAAAGATGACTTTTAATCATGTTGATTGCGAACATGTAACAGCTGTGGCATATGATGTACCTATTATTGGTGCTAATACCAGACAAACTAATACATTAAGATTATGGAATGCTGAAGCTAGTAATATTTTGCCTAAGAATAAAGATTTTAGACAATATCTTGCGGAAGTTAGTGAGATCTGTTTAAATGTTTATCCTGATGATTCAACTGAAGCAGGTAAAATGTTACGTTTGAAACAACAATATTTCTTTGTTTGTGCTGGTTTGGCAGCTATTGTTAAACAACATTTAAATACCTATGGTACTTTAGATAATTTTGCTGATAAGATCGCTATTCAGCTAAATGATACTCATCCAGTATTGGCTATTCCTGAACTTATGCGTATTCTAATGGATGATTATCGTTATGAATGGGATGATGCATGGAAGATCGTTGTTAATACTATGGCTTATACTAATCATACAGTATTGGCTGAAGCTTTAGAAAAATGGCCAGTAGATTATGTTAGAAGATTATTACCTCGTATCTATATGATCATTGAAGAGATCAATAGAAGATGGATCAAAGAGGTTAGTGAAAGATTCCCTAATGATCCAGATCTATTAAAGCGTGTAGCAATTATTGCTGATGATCGTGTATATATGGCTAATTTGGCTGTTGTTGGTTCTCATAGTATCAATGGTGTTGCGAGAATTCATAGTGAAATTATTAAAAATGATATCTTTAAAGATTTTGTTAAGATGTATCCTGATCGTTTTAATAATAAGACAAATGGTATTACCCAAAGAAGATGGTTATTATATTCTAATCCTCAGTTAACTGATTTAATTAGTGAGACTATTGGTCCTGAATTTAAGACGGATTTTGATAAGTTAATTAATTTAATGGATCATGTTGATGATGAAAAGCTACAGGATAAGTTTATGGCTGTTAAGCTAGAAAGAAAGAAGATCCTAGCTGATTATATCAAGAAGACATGTAATATTGATGTTGATCCTAATAGTATCTTTGATGTACAGGCAAAACGTTTACATGCTTATAAGCGTCAGTTATTAAATGTTTTCCATATTATTTATCTATATCAAAGAATTAAGAGTGATCCTAGCTTTACGATTTATCCTCGTACCTTTATCTTTGCAGCTAAGGCAGCTCCTGCTTATGTATTTGCTAAGCAGGTAATTAAGTTAATTAATCAGTTAGGTAAGATCATTAATAATGATCCAGATGTTAAGGGTATGATCAAAGTTGTATTTATTCCTAACTATAGTGTATCAATTGCTGAGATCTTAATGAATGCTGCTGATGTTTCTGAACAGATCAGTACAGCTGGTAAAGAGGCTAGTGGTACAGGTAATATGAAGTTCATGATGAATGGTGCTATTACTTTAGGTACATTAGATGGTGCTAATGTAGAAATCGATGAATTAGTTGGTCGTGAAAATGATGTTATCTTTGGCTTAACAGTTGAAGAAGTTGAGAAATTAAAACCAGTATATCATTATTATGATTATATGAATGCTGATGAAAGATTACGTAATATCTATAATTCATTGATCAATGGACCATGGTGTTCAAGTAATAATGATTATCGTCGTGTATATGAAGATTTAACTTTAGCAAATGATGAGTATTTCTTATTTGCTGATTTTGATAGCTATGTTAAAGCTCATGAAGAAATTGAAAGACGTTATCAAGATCGTCATGCATGGGCTAAGTCATGTTTGATCAATATTGCTAAGAGTGCTTATTTCTCTAGTGATAGAACAATTAGACAGTATTGTGAAGAAATTTGGAATATTAAACCTACAGGAATAAAATAGTATGCAAAATAGTGATAATATAGTAGCTTATATGGATGACTACGGTAAGGTAGTTGCCAAAGTACCAAGAAACTTCTATCAGGGAAAATGTGATTATTTCTACATTAGTGATAATGTTGATTTTTATCATGACTGTGTTATTAGTCAGGTAGAAGAGAATAATGATACTATTAATTATCATCTAAGTATTCCTTGTGATTTGAAGATTGGAACATTATATTATCTTGTTGATAATCATGGAATTCAAACGCCTATTCAATATCGTTTCATCGTTAAGACGCAGCAGTTTGATAAAGAGTTTTATTATGATGGTAATGATTTGGGTCCTAGATACTACAGTGATCATACTGACTTTGCTTTGTGGGCTCCTACAGCTAATAAAGTAGTTATTGAAATTGAAAATGGTGATAATACTTATTTATATTCTTTAGTCAGATGTGAAAAAGGTGTTTATCGTATAAGAGTTGATAAAAACTTGCAATACGCCACTTATGTTTATTATGTATCAGTTAATGGTGTGGTTAATAAGACTTTAGATCCTTATGCGATCAGTGCTACTAGTAATGGTGAAAGAAGTGCTATTATTGACTGGTCATTATTGGAAGATAAGTTTGGTGATAAGAATTGTATTGAAGTAAAGCATTATAATGATGCCATTATTTATGAATGTAGTGTTAGAGATATGACATCATTATATTCTAGCGGTACTAATACTAGCAGCTTGTTTATTTCAATGTGTGAAGAGAAGACAAGCTATAATGGTTATGCTACCTGTTTACAATATATTAAAGAGCTTGGAGTTACACATATTCAGCTAATGCCAGTTAGTGATTTTGCAACTGTTGATGAAAATCATAGCAAGAGGATGTATAACTGGGGTTATGATCCTGTTGATTATATGGTATTAGAGGGTAGTTATAGTACTGATCCTAATGATCCTTATGCTAGAGTTAGAGAGTTCTTGCATTTAGTTAATACTTATCATAAACATGGTATTAGAGTTAACATGGATGTGGTTTTCAATCATATGTTTGATGTTAATCATAGCATGTTGCATAAGTGTGTTCCGTATTATTACTTTAGATATAATCGACAGGGATATATTTCTAATGGTTCATACTGTGGCAATGATATTGATTCATGCAGTTTGATGACGAGAAAGTATCTGGTTGATACTGTTAAGATGTTTATGAACTGTTATGGAGTTGATGGTTTTAGATTTGATCTAATGGGTATTATTGATGTTGATACGATGAATCAGATAACTAAACAGGCTAAACTTATTAATCCTAATGCCATGATATATGGTGAAGGATGGAATATGCCTACATCTATTGATGATAGTATCAAGTCTACTAGTTATAATAACTTTAAATTAGATGGTGTTGCTTTCTTTAATGATTATTTTAGAGATAATACTAAGGGTAGAACAGCTGATGATTGTCGATATGATCAGGGATATTTGTCTGGTAATTATGGTAAGATCAAAGAAATGAAATCAGCACTTATTGGTAATACTTTGATGGAGGGTTATGATTATATTTATAATAATCCTAATCATAGTATCAATTATGTTGAGTGCCATGATAATCAGACATCATGGGATAAGCTTAAAGATTGTTGTAAGGATAGTGTTAGAGAGGTTAGACTGGCTAAGCATAAATTATTACTGGCTAGTGTAATGTTTGCTCAAGGTATTCCTTTTATTCATAGTGGACAGGAATTCTGTCGTACTAAACTGCAATATAGTAATACCTATAATAAGCCAGATACGATCAATGGTATGGATTGGGCTAGAAGATGTAACTATAATCAGATCGTTGAATATACTAAGGCTTGTATCGCTATTAGAAAGCAGTTTGAGGCTTTTAAATTGAATGATTGTGAAACGATCAAAAAAGAAGTAAGCTTTGTTGAGCATGATAATGTATTAGAATACATTATCAGACATGATGATCAGGTTAATAATATTAGTGAAGTTAAGATCATATTTAATCCGACTTCCGTTCAGAAGTATTTCAATTATGATGATAGCTACAATATTATTTTAGATGAAAAGGGTTTGATTACTAATGGCTTATGTTCCAAGGTAATAGTAGTAGATCCTTATAGTTGTGTAGTTAGTATAAGATGACATTATGTCATCTTTTATTATGCTTAAAAATGTTATCCTAAAAAGGGGGATGAAAAGATTAAAAAAATATTAGTGATCCTGCTATTACTTAGCTATGTTAGCTGGTTGTAGTTGGTGGTTCTACTGACACAACAACTACTACTGATACTACAACAGAAACGCTAGAAGAAAGTGTTGTAAGAGTACAACAAGATACTGAGATTGCTTCAATGGATCATCATATCGCTACTGATGGTACTTCATTTATCGCTCAATCTATGATGCTTTTTGGTTTAACGGCTTAGGATGTTACGATACAGGCTCAGGTCGTTAATTTGATGAAAGATATTCAGGAAGAGCTTGATATGACAGATGAAATATTTGCTAATCCTATTCATCCATATACCAGATCATTATTATCAGCTATTCCTCATCCTAATCATCGTTTTGAGAAGACGAGAGTAGCTTTAAGTTATGATAAGGAAGACAGGTGAGGAATTTGAAAAATGGATGAAAGATGCTGGAAAGATTTAGTTGATCTGTTATTAAATCTAATAAGATCGTTGTTAAACTGCATGATTTGAAATATGTCATTTTGAATTAAGCAGTTTTTTTAATTATAATGTTTAGTATAAAAAGTGGTAAGGAGAATTGTTATGAATTTAGAAGAAATGAAACAAAAATATGCTTATACTTTGGCTAGAGTGGGTTTAAATGTTCAAAAAGGTCAGATCGTTCTGGTTGAGGCTGCAATAGAGGGTTATGAGTTTACTAGTATATTTGCTAAGGAGTGTTATAAGTTAGGTGCTAGTAATGTTATTATCAATTATCTTGATGATTATAATTTAAAAGTTAGAGCTCAATATGTTGATGAAAAAGAAGTTAGTAAGGTTGATGAAGTAGAAAGAGCTTATTATCAGTATTATTTAGATCAGGGGGCTTGTTATATTCGTTTAGAAGGTGTTAATCCTAAACTAATGGAAGATGTTAGTGAGAAGGAAAGTAATGCGATCTTTAATCGTGTTGATGCGATTAGAAATATTATGCGTAAGGCTAGCAGAACACATCATTGTCAATGGTTGATTGCGATGGTTCCTACTAAGCAATGGGCTGATTATATTATGGAAGATAGTGAAGATAAATTAACTGATCTTTGGAATTTATTATTTAAGTTATGTTATATCGATGAAGAAAATGATGTGGTAGCAACATGGAAAGAATTAAGAAGAAAGAAGAATGAAAGAGGTAATAAGATCGATGCTTTAAAGCTTACTAAGCTTCATTATACTAG
>JALEVB010000055.1 GCA_022780745.1 Erysipelotrichaceae bacterium | reverse complement strand
TGATGTCAAAGACAATATATGTACTATCGTATTATGTGTTACCAGACATATTAATATCGATCAACTAATGATAGGACATGCAATAGTATTAAAAGATAAGATCAGTCATTTATATCCAAATATGCAGATCAATTTTGAATGCATAGGAGATGGTGATTGTCAAAAGGTCTTAAATGCAGTTAAAGGAAGTCGAGATTGACTTCCTTTTAAATAAATAATTCGTTATCTTTTCTTTGTGAACATGCTTTTTTGATTGCTAAAGCTGCAACTGATACCATAGCTTTATTTACCACTCTAGCTTCATGTGGACATATGGCAACACAACGCATACATCCAATACACTTGGAAGGATCAGCTTTTAGATCGGTAGTATTGATAGCTTTAACAGGACAGCTATTAACACAGATATCACATTTGATACAGTTTTTATCTGGTTTTGGTACAAGAGAAGCGCCACCACTTTTCTTATATGGACGACTACCAGGAACAAATGATACAGCATCTTTTTTGTCTTTGATCTTATCAGCAAATTCACCTAATTGTTTCTTATCACTTTCATCTGGTCTATTGGCAGCATACTGATTAATGATCGAATGTTTTGCAATAGCGGCAATAGCTGATGTAACAACAAAATTACTTTGGGTAGCAGCATCTTGCATCTCAACAAGTGTATCTTCATAAGCTCTATTGCCATATACACATACAATAGTACATCTGGCATTGTTACCATTTATCTTACCTAATCGATCAATGGCGACTTTTGCAGCTCTACCACCAAATGAAGGCATAGCGATAATTACATTATCATCTTTATTTATTTGACACTGATCAAACTTTTCATCAGGATCACTTAAATCAATTTTAGCAATTTCATATCCCCACTTATTCGCAATGATATCTACTACTTTTTGTGTACCACCCGTTGGACTAAAAACGATTTCTACTGTTTTCATATTATTTATACTCCTATAATCTCTTTCTTATTTCATTGATACAATCTAATAATGTTCTTTTTTCTAATTCTTTCGCAAATTCATCTTCAAGATCAGTAAACATATCATTTAGTACTGGCTTGATATTAGCACCAACTAAACATTTATCATTAGGATTTAGATGAATATCAAATAGATGAGGTCTATTCTCCTCGCTAACAGCCTGATATATTTTTAATAGAGTTAATTTATCAGCGCTTATTTTTAATTTATAGCCATTATTACCCTGATGACTATCGATGATATTAGCGTTCTTTAATAATGCACATATTTTACGGATATAACTGGCGTTAGTACCTACACTTTCCGCAATATCTCTAGAATTTATATCTTTATCAGCTTCACTTATTAATATTAATATATGAGTTGCGACTGAAAACTTAGTATCCATGACAGCCTCCTAAACATGTATCAGTAACAGATACATGTTTATTATAGCATGCTTATGTTTTAGGATAAAGGATAAATTGTTGAGTGAGTTCAGCAACAACAGTTTTCCGTTCAAGCCGTGAAAGCAGATCGAAGCAATGCCTTTAGATAATTGACCTCACGTCGCCCGAAGGAGAAATCATGCGGGTGTTTTTAATTTAGTGTTGGCTTAAACAAACGATGATGCTACAATTAAGTAACTACTAAAATAAAAGGAGCAGAAGTATGGAACTTGACCGTATGTTAAAAGCATTGGGTGAGCCAATGCGTTTGAAAATATATCAAGCTCTCTTGGAAAGAAAGCATTGTGTGCGCTCTCTTTCTAAAAAGTTTGGTATCTCAGAATCTGCGATTTCTCAGCACATGAAGGTGATGAAAGACGCAGGTTTGGTTTATGGAGAAAAATATGGCTACCACACACATTATCTCCCTTTGCAGGATGCCGTGGATTACCTTACCGAACAGTTTGAGTTAATGCGGAGTGCATCCCTTACTGTTGACCGTGATATGACGGTCTGTCAGTGCGAATATCGGAAGGAGGGCGAACAAGAATGAATATCTTGCTTGATTTGTTTCTTACTTTTGCAAAGATTGGCTTGTTCACCTTTGGCGGTGGCTATGCCATGATTTCCATGAT
>JALEVB010000050.1 GCA_022780745.1 Erysipelotrichaceae bacterium | reverse complement strand
TATTACCTTCTATAATATAAGGATAAAGCAAAAAGATCAGTGCAAACATACCAGCAACAATTAAAAACCAGATAATAAAATTACCTAAATTAACTTTTAATTCTCTTTTAACTAACATCGTTTACCTCCCTATCGATAATAATGCATGAAGATTTCTTCGATCGTAGGTTCTTCAATAAGTATTCTATCGATATTAAAATTTGTTAGAACCCTTAATAAACTATTAACATCCTTATCATATTTAAATCTGATCGTATTTTTACCTAATTCATAAGTTTCTAGATCTAGTGCCTCTTTGATCTTTTCATTATCTGCGCTAGTTATCTTAATAAAGGTTAAGCGATTATTATTTAAGCTATCAACATCTTCAATTTTGACCAGATGACTATCTTTAATAATACCTACTCGATCGCATATCTTGCTAACTTCACTTAGAATATGCGTAGAATAAATGATCGTTGTTCCTTTAGCTTTTTCCTGAAGCAATAGTTCATAGAAGGTCTGCTGCATAATAGGATCTAGACCACTGCTAGGTTCATCCAGGATCAGTAATTTAGGGTTATGCATTAATGCTAAAATAATACCAACCTTTTTTAGATTACCTAAAGAAAGATCTTCGATCTTCTTCTTTTCATCAACATTTAAAAGTTTAACCAGTTCTTTTCTTCTTTCGCTTAGATCTTCCTTAAAAAATGAAGCATGATAATCAAGCATCTGTTTAACACTCATATCTTCATATAAAAAGACTTCACTTGGCAAATAGCCAATCAATTTCTTAGCTTCAATATTATTTTTATCTAATAGCTGATCATTGAAATATACTTCACCCTAAGATTTATTGATCATATTCATGATCGATCTGATCGTCGTTGATTTACCAGCACCATTAGGTCCGATCAAACCAAAGATCTCACCATCATTTAATTCCAGACTTAGATCTTCAATACCTTTAGTCTTACCATAATTTTTACATAGCTGTACAACTCTTAATATCATCTTTGATAAACTCCTTTCCAGAATAAGATTAATTTATGATATTCTTCTTCTATTTCATCAGGATCTATTTTACCATTTTTCATCTTCTCATATAGATATCCTTCCGAAGCATAATATATTTCCTGATACATCATCTTTAGATCTAATCCTTCTTTAAATTCTTCTGGTTTTAGATTATTAATAATACGATTAGAATGTTCCTCAAGTTTCTTATGATAAAGTTTCTGAATAGATGAAGCCACAGTTTCATCCTTCTCATAATAAGCTCTGATTGCAAAATTACCAAGCTTTGGATACTTCCTTAACATATCCATCTTAACTTTCAAACCACGCTCTAAAGCATCAAAAAACGGTTCATCTTCAACCTTATACTTATCTAAAATACTATAAGTAATTTGAGCACATTTATTCCATAGAAACAAATATAACTCTTTCTTATCTTTAAAATAATAAAATAATAAAGACTTACTAATATTAGCCTCATTCGCAATTTGCTGCACTGGACTTTTCTTATAACTATTATCACTAAACACTTTAAAACCAGCATTAATGATCGTATCCTGTTTTTCCTTAGATAATGTATAAAATTTCTCGTTCATCTTGACCACCTTAGTCAATTATAATTATAAGCTATTGACCAAAATTGAGAAGGCACATGGACATTAAAATTTCATAAAGATTGCAAATGTAAACTCTTACATTACATATTTATGAAAAATTTGCAACAAAATGCGTGCAATTTATTCCTATACGAGTATAATAACAAATGTGAAAGGAAAAAATACTATGTACGAATTATTTGGAAAAAATATTTTTAATGAAGTAGAATTTCTAGGAAAGTTTCACAACCAAAAAGCTCTATTAGATGCCTATGACTGTTACTGGGGCATGGGTTATAAAAATATTAAATATTGTCAAACTTTTGTTAGATAACAAGGTGCATATAAATGCACCTTTTTTATATATTATAAATATGATATATTAAAGCGGTGTAAAGGAAAATAGATATGAAAACAAAACTATATTTTTTAACCGCTATTGGTAATCTTTGTATTGGTCTAGGAATTTCGACGCTTAATCTATCAAGCTTTGGTGTAGATCCTTTTTCCTCAATGACCATAGGAACATCTACTTATTTAGGAATAAGCCTAGGCATGTTCCAAATGATCTTTAATGCTTTATTATATATCCCTATTTTATATTTTAATCGTAAAGCCTTTGGCTTTGGTGCAGCTATCAATCTATTTTTAATGGGTTATATCATTGAATTTTTTAACTTTATTTATGCCCTATTTAATTTAACACCAGCTATATTATTATCTAACATGCTATATCGCATCATTGCCGTTATCATTGGCATACCACTAATATGCTTTGGCTGTGCATTATATATTGACTGTGATTTAGGAGTATCACCATATGATGGTGTAGGACCAGTTGTTGAAAAAATAACCAATGGCAAGATCCCATTTAAATATGCCCGAGTGATTCAGGATCTTATCTTCGCTATTATCGGTTTGATCATGGGCATATTAAAAAATATTACCACCGTAGGTCTAGCAACCATCTTTGTTGCTTTTGGCACAGGTCCTATCGTCGACTGGTTTAGAAAAAACATTACCCATAAATTAACAAAAGATGCCTAAGCATCTTTTTATATTAATTCATAATGTTTTAAAGCCTTATAGATACCATCTTTATCACAACTATCAGTAACATATTCAGCTATTTTTTTAATATCATCAACAGCATTACCCATCGCAATCGCATGATCTATCATACTCATCGCTTCGATATCATTATAATTATCACCAAAATACATTACTTCATCTTTATTTAAATGAAGATGTTCCATCAGATTTTTAAGTCCTACTCCCTTATTAATACCTCTATTTACCACATCATAGCCATCATATGAATATTGAATAAAGCTAATTGTTGGATGATTATCAAAATGTTCTTTAACTTTTTCAGGATCTGCATGAATACTGCAAGACTGTGGTAGATCAAGCAAATGATGATCCTGACTAGAACCATCTTTAAATGGCTCTTTTCCAATATCACTATTCATCTGTTTTTCTAACCAGTCTATTCTTTCAGGATGCTGATAAATATACATATGATCAATAAATTTAAATATTAATCCAGCATCTGTCTCATGACTAAAATTAATAAGCTCATTAACCTGATCCATACTAAAATCATATCTGCTAATGACATTATTATCTTTATCTACTAGTACTGAACCACTTTTGGCAATGATATAATCCATATTTAGATCATTTAAAGCCTTGCCTAGACCATAATGACATCTTCCAGAAGCTACTACCACATAAATACCTTTTTCTTTTAATGCTTTGATTGCTTCTATCGTCTTAGGTAAAATACTAGCAGTTTTAAAATCATATAATGTTCCATCAACATCAAAAGCTACCATTTTTATCATAAATTTTATCCTCATTTTTTCCATTGTTATTGTATCAACAAATAGATTTTTAAGAAAGTGACAAATGTCATATTAACTAATTACAAAATTCAGGTTATTTATTCAAACGATTTTTCTAAAATGTAAGCGTAAACAAAAAGGAGACAAGAAAAATGAATCAAGTAATTATCGTAAGTCATGGTGGCTTAGCTCAAGGACTTCATGACACATTAAAAATGTTTGTAAATGCCGATCAGGTTTTAAGTATTGGTTTAAAAAATGGTGAAGATGTTGCAAGTTTTGCTACTAGAGTTGATGAAATGATCAAAGACTTCACTGCTGATGATCATATTATTCTATTAGCTGATTTGATTGGTGGTTCTCCATTAACTACTTTCATGAATTGTTTAGAAAACAAACAATTGCTAGCTAATACTATTGTTATCGGTGGTGTTAACTTAGCTATGGCATTAAATGCTGTATTATTGAAAGACAATTTAGATATGGTTGCTAATATGGCTATTAGCGAAGCTAAAGAAGCCATTAAAACTTTAGAAATTGCAAGTTCTAATGACGAAGAAATTTAAGGAGGTAAAGTCAAATGTCAATTTCATTTATTAGAGTTGATGACCGTATGATCCACGGTCAGACATGCACAAGATGGGCATTAGAATACCCATGTGATGGTATCGTAGCAGTAAATGATGCAGCTGCAAATAATAGCGTACTAAAAGCTGCATACAAGAGTGCTAGCGGTAAGAAAACTTTCATCTGGACAATGGAAGAATGGAAACAAAAATGCCAAAAGGTATTAGATTCAGACAGCCGTTACTTCTTGATTACTAAAAACCCTATCGACATGGAAAAGATCCTAGTTGAACAAGGTTTCAAATGCTCAATCAACAAAGTTATCATCGGTCCATGTAACGATCGTAAAGATGCTGTCAAATTAGGTAATAACCAGTCAATTACTCAAGAAGAAGCAGACGCTATTGAAAAAATGGCTAAAGCTGGTTATGAAGTAGAATTCAGATTATTACCAGATGTAAGTATCGGTAACTGGGATAAATTCAAAAACCAATTTGGTTATTAATAAATAAGGGAGAAAAAATATGGAAATTAATGTTATTCAAGCTGCATTATTGGGATTATTTGCCTGCTTAGCAAGTATGCCTGGTATGGGTGGTAGTGCCATTGGTAACTACACTTTAGGTAGACCTCTAGTTGGTGGTTTAGTTTGCGGTATCATCTTAGGTGATGTTAGAACTGGTATTCTAGTTGGTTCTGCAATGCAATTATTATATATTGCCTTAGTTACACCTGGTGGAACTGTTTCTGCTGACGTTCGTGCTGTAAGTTATATTGGTATTCCTTTAGCAATGTTAGCTTTAAAATCTTATGGATTAGATGCTAATAGCCCTGATGGAATTGGCTTAGCTACTTCATTTGGTGCCATGGTTGGTACTCTTGGTACAGTATTATTCTATGGTACAGCTACAATGAACCTAATCTGGCAACACATTGGTTGGGAAGCTGTAGAAAAAGGTGAATTCAAGAAATTATATGTTGTAGACATGGTATTACCTTGGATCTCTCATATCGTATGTTCTTTCATTCCTACATTCATTATCTGCTTAGCTGGTGCTAGCATGGTTGATACTATTAAAACAGTATTACCAATGGATGGTATTGCAATGAAAACTATCTTCACAGTTGGTTCATTATTACCATGTGTCGGAATTGCTATCTTATTAAAACAAATTATTACTAAGGCTACTGATTTTGTTCCTTTCTTCTTTGGATTTGCTTTAGCAGCATCTTTAGGTATCAACTTAGTTGTAGCTACAATTATTGCTGGTATGTTTGCTTTGATCAACTATCAGATCAAAACTCTAGCAATCTCTAAAAACACAGTAACAAGTGCTCAAGATGATGAAGAGGAGGATATCTAATAATGAAGAAACTTACAAAGAAAACTTTAAATAAGTCATTTAGAAACTGGTATTATGGTCACTTAACATGTTTCTCTCAAGAACACATGCAAACATTTGGTTACTTATGTGCTATGTTACCAATCATCGAAGAATTATATGATACAAAAGAAGAACAAAAAGAAGCTTTAGAAACATATACAGCATTCTTTAATACAGAACCTCAGTTAGGTACAGTTGTAATCGGTATTACTGCTGGTCTAGAAGAAGCAAAAGCTAATGGTGAAAATGTTGATGCTGAAACTATCAATGGTTTAAGAGCAGGTCTAATGGGACCAGTTGCTGGTATCGGTGATTCACTAGTAGTTGGTGTATTAATTCCATTATTATTAGGTATTGGTTTAGGTTTATCTACAAATGGTTCTCCTTTAGGAGCTATCTTCTACATTATCTCTTGGAACGTTATTGTTACATTAGGTATGCGTATGCTATATTTCAAAGGTTATGAATTTGGTGGTAAAGCTGTTGAATTCTTAACTGGTGAAAAATCAATGGCATTAAGAGAATCAATCATGATGTTAGGTAGTATGGTAATCGGTGCTGTTGCTGCTACTTGGGTAAATGTTACTACAGTATTTAAGATGGTTAATCCTGAAACTGGTGAAGCTTACTTAAATCTTAACGATCAGATCAACTCAGTATTACCTAAAGGTTTAACTGCTATCTTCGTTATCCTTTGCTGGTACTTGATTGCTAAAAAGAAGATGTCTCCACTAAAAGTAATGTTATTATTAGTTGTAATCGCATTTGTTGGTGTATTGATCGGCTTCTTCGATCCTCAATTAACATATTAATCATAATTTAAAAAAGTCAGTACAAAAAATATAAATATCCTTCTTAAAAACTAAATGTGTAATGCATTTAGTTTTTTAGATTAATTTTGTATAATAAAAAAGAGGTTAAGACTATGAAAAAATATCGATATCTGGTTTTAATAATACCAATTATAGCTTTATTTACCGTATCATTTACCCTACTAGCTAACTATACTAAAAAGAATATGTCATATATCAAAGAAGATCCTGTTAAAATTGGAGCCAGCTATATGACTTTAAATAACCCTTTCTATGAAGTAATCGATGAAGAAATGCGAAATATCGTTGAAGCTAATGGTGATATCCTTATTACCTTAGATCCTCAGTTATCAGTAGATAAACAAATTGAGCAGATCAATTATTTTATTGAACAAAAATGTCAGGTTATCATCATTAACCCTGTCGATTCTAAAAGAATTACTGATGCATTAAAAAAAGCATCTGCTAAGGGTATTAAAATCATCGCTATTGATACCAGTGTTTATGAAGGCAATGATTTTATTGATTATACAGTAGTATCAGATAATTATTATGCTGGTGTCTTATGTGCTAAAGATATGATCAATAGTGTTGATAAAGCTAATATTGTTTTATTATGTCATGAAGCGGCTAATTCTGCAGTGGATCGTATCAATGGTTTTCTTGATACGATCAAAGATCTTGATAATTATCATATTGTTGGCAGATATGAATGTGAAGGTCAATTGGAACAGGCTATGCCTATTGTTGAACAATGTATCAAAGATAGCTTAAATTTTGATGTTATCATGTGTTTAAATGATCCTAGTGCTTTAGGAGCTGTTGCTGCCTTACAGGATAATAAAATGCTTGATAAGGTATTAGTATATGGTATCGATGGTTCTGATGAAGCCAAAGTATTAGTAAATGATGGATATATGAAGGCTACGATTGCTCAGTATCCCAAATTAATGGCTAAAAGAGCTATTAATACAGCTTATAGCTTATTAGAAAGCAATGATAAGCTAAAAGAAGAAAAGATGATGGTCAATATTATTACTAAAGATAATATTGATGAATTCTCTTTGGAAGGATGGCAATAATATGAATAAGAATTATGCTAATTTTAGTTTTATTGCCTTGGCTTTTATTTGTATTTTTCAATTGTTTTTTATTACCAGTCTGATTTATCTGACGACAGAATTACTGATAAATACTTATAATGCCTATAGTTTTATTATTAGTATCAATACGATACCTTTAGCTTATTATTATCGTCCTATCATTGTTTTT
>JALEVB010000031.1 GCA_022780745.1 Erysipelotrichaceae bacterium | reverse complement strand
ATCTTAAGAAAACATTTTAACTATTCACAACAGGAAATTGCTAAGAAATTAAATGTTAGCATTAATGAATATATGGCTTTTGAAAATGGTAATGCGATGTGTTCGATGGAACAGATCAAGCAGCTAGCTGATATATTCCACATCAGTGTCGATGAGATGTTTGTTAATAGTGTAGATATTGAACTTCCAGTTATTGAACCAACTTTAGATATTCCTTTTGTTACTAAGGAAGAAGAAATAGAGCAGGCAAGTGAAGATCTTGGTATGACTAAAAGGTTTGATACTATCAGTGATACTCCAGCTAGTGAAGATCTAGGCAAAACGATAGTTATGCCTGCTGTTAAAAATATTGAAGATCTAAATGATGATAGAATTGACAATACGACGGTTACTAAAGTAGTCAAAGATGATAATAGTGACAAGAAGCCTAGTAAGAATAAGCCTTTGTTTATTAGTGCTATTGCGATCATTGTAGTAATCGCTATGATTGCAGTGGCAATATTTGCAATCAAGACTTCAGAAGGTAGTGTTAACAATAAATTAACTGATATTAATCGTCTGGTTACTACTAATAGCTATAGTGCTTATTTGGATAATAGTCAAAGAGTAAGTGCAATGCCTAGTACGATCAGCATGAATGAAGTGGTACAGATCACTGCTACTAATGATGATCTTATCGGTTTAAAAGCTGATGGTACCCTTGTGAGTGCTAACGATAAATATGATTTTAGCAAGTTCAAAGATATCGTGATGATAGCTGGTGGTTATGATCATGTTTTAGGATTAGATAATGAAGGTAAAGTATTATGTGCTGGTAATAGTACTAGCTGTGCTATTGATGAAGTGAATGATGTTAAGAAAGTATATGCTGGCAAGGATGCTAGTGTTTTGATCGATAGTAATGGTAAGGTATATGCTTATGGCAATGCTGCATATATTGGAAATATCAATGGCTTAGTAAGTGTTAATAAGGTATCATTGGCAGATGATGTAGCAGTAGTCTTGATGAAAGATGGAACTGTTAATATCTATGGACAAGGTGTATATGATACTAGTGATTATAAGGGTATTATTGATGTTGCTTGTGGGGATGATTTTATCCTTGGTTTAAAGAATGATGGTACTTTAATAATTAGTAATGATGATATGAAGAAAACGGCTGATAAGTTTAGTGATATTAAGTATATTAGTGCCTATCATGATTATTATGTAGCATGTAATGCCAATGGTGTATGTCATGGTGATGGTGTTAATAATGGTCAGTTTACGACGATCGATAACAGTGAGAAGCTGGATAGTGTTAAAAACTTTAATTATAGTATCACGGCTAAGAAAGTTAATATGACATGGGATAGTATTGAGATGGCTGATCATTATGAACTTACTTTTAATACTAGCGATAATTATACAGTTAAGAGTGCTACTAATAGTTTAAGTGTTGATGCTTCAAAGTTTGAAGATGGTAATACTTATGAAGTTAGAATCATTGCGTTTGGTAAAGATGGTTATGATAATAGTGATGAAGCTGTTTATACTTTAAATTATGTTGCTAATTTATCGGCTTTAGATAGTATTAGTAATTTTAAAGTAACTGTTGGTGATAGTGATGTTACATTTAGCTTTGATAGTGTTGAAAATGCTAAGAGTTATGAATTTAAGATCAAAGAAATTGATTATTCCAAGAGTACTAGTGATAATCATATCGTGATACCAGTAACATCATTTACAGAGAATAATAGTTATACGATAAGTATTATTGCTAAGGGTAATGATAATTATAGTGATTCACAAGAGTTTGTTACGACTTATACTTATCAAAGCAATAAAGTTAAGTTGAGTACACCTAATAGTATCAGTGCTACTTATGATGGTACTTATGTGAAATTTAGCTGGGATAAGGTTGAAAATGCGGTTAGTTATACGATTACGATCGATAATGGTGTCAATCAGTTAACTAGTGAAACAAGTGTTTTAATTCCTATAGATAAATTTAGTAAAGATAATCAATATAATGTTGCCGTTGTTGCCAATGGTGAAGGTAAATATACAACTAGTGATGCTCGTAATTATGTTTATACATATAATCAGTGTAACGCTAATGAAGTAGGATATCCTGACTGTTATGTTCCTAAACCTAAACCAGAGGGCTGTACTAACTGGGATGATCGTAATGGTGTATGTAATGATGTTGAACCAACAGCTGAGGCAACAGAGTAGTGAGGATATAATATGGATAAAGTATGGTATTATCGTGTCAATGGTCAAAAACAGGGACCATTTAGTGAAAGTGAAATAGTTAAATTTATTATGGATGGTACTTTGGGTAGTGAAGATGAGATCTGGATGAAAGATCTTCATTACTGGTTTAAGATCAAAGATACTGTGTTGTGTTATTATTTGCCATAAACAGGTATGTAATATGATATGAGAATGTTGAGCGTTGATGTTCAACATTTTTGTTATAATATATAAGTAGGTGAGATGATGGGTGTAATTCATAAATTAGATTCGAAGTTGACTAATATGATTGCAGCTGGTGAGGTGGTTGAAAGACCTTCTGGTGTGATCAAAGAACTGATAGAGAACGCTATTGATGCCAATAGTAAAAATATTAATGTCACTATAGTGAATGGTGGTATTGATATGATCGAGGTTAGTGATGATGGCAAGGGTATGGATAAGCAGGATATGCTTATGGCTTTTGAACGTCATGCGACAAGTAAGATCATTGATACCAATGATTTATTTAATATTCAAACCTTAGGTTTTAGAGGAGAAGCTTTGCCTTCGATTGCTTCTGTAAGCAAGGTTAGTATGACTAGTAATGATGGTAGCGGAGCTTATAATTTAAAGATCAGTTATGGTGAATTTATTAGTCATGAACCAACTAGTGCTAATAATGGTACAACGATCAATGTTTCAGGATTATTTTATAAGACACCAGCTAGACTTAAGCATTTGAAAAGTGGAGCATATGAGGCTAGTCTGATAAGTGATATTATGACTAGATTTGCTTTTAGTCATCCTGAGATTGCTTTTAGTTTAACTAGTGATAATAAGATGATAATGAGTACTAGTGGTAGTGGTGATCTATTGGAAGTAATATTTAGGATATATGGCAAGGATGTTGCTAAGAAGGCTTTTAAGATCGAAGCTAGTGATTTTGATTATGAGCTTAGTGGATATATGATACATCCGCAGTTTTCTAGGGCTAATAAGTATGCGATCAATGTCTTTTTGAATAATCGTATTATTAAGTCTTATAAGATCAATAATGATATTATTGAGAGTTATTATGATTATTTGCCTAAGGATAGATATCCTATCGTTATTTTGAATATTACGATGGATAGTAAACTGGTGGATGTTAATGTTCATCCTAGTAAATGGGAAGTTAGATTGTCTAAGGAGATGCAGCTTGATCTTTTGATCAAGGATAGTCTTAAGAAGACGCTTAAGCATAATATGAATGAGTTTGTATTAGATATTGAACCTAAAAGACAAGAAAAGCCTAAGGTTGAAACGCCAGTTTTATTTAATAGTTTAGATGATGAAATCGTTCAGGTTAAAAAAGATATCATTGAGAAGATCGATGATAAGTTTAAACCGGTTATTAATGAGCCAGTAGTAGCATATCAAGCAGAAAAAAGAGCTTTTCCGCATATGGATCTGATAGGACAGATGCATGGTAAGTTTATTCTGGCTTCATGTGAAAAAGGCTTATATATAATTGATCAGCATGCTGCCTGTGAGAGAGTTAATTATGAATATTATTTAAAGATGTTTGATACTAAGACAGAGCTTGTGGATCTGCTGGTTCCTGTTTTATTAAAGGTCAATGGGGATGTTGTTAGTAATATTGACGGTCTAAATAAATATACAGCAGATCTGCAGGTTGTTTATGAGGCCTTTGGTGATGATAGTTTGATAGTAAGAAGAATTCCTTTCTGGATGCAGGAAGTTAATGAACAGCAGTTTTTGATGGATCTGGTTGATCATTTTAAAAATGAAAGTGATGTTGATCGTTTAAGATTGCAGAAAAAGAAGATCGCTACTATCGCATGTCATGCATCTGTTAGATTTAATCATGTATTAACTATGGATGAGATGAGAATGGTTATTGACAATTTGAGTAAGTGTGAACAGCCTTTTGAGTGTCCACATGGTCGTCCTACTTTTATTTTATTGGAAGATAAAGTGCTGGAGAAGGAGTTTTTGCGATGAAGAAGGTATTAGTTATAGTAGGGCCTACTGCTTCGGGGAAAACTGATCTTTCTTTGAAACTGGCTAAGCATTTTAATGGTGAGATCATTAGTGGAGATTCTATTCAGATCTATAGAGGTTTTGATATTGGATCTGGTAAAGTAACGGATACTAAGGGTATAGTGCATTATGGTATTGATGAACTAGATGCTAAGGATAGTTATAGTGTTGCAGATTTTCAAAAACTAGCAAGAGAAAATATTGATAAGATAAGTGCTAATAATAA
>JALEVB010000030.1 GCA_022780745.1 Erysipelotrichaceae bacterium | reverse complement strand
ATATCATACGGCTTCAATTAATGCAAAAACAGCCGCCGCATTTCAAACTGCTGTGACTGTTAACTGTCTTATGAACACCCGCCTTCAATCAGGCTTCTTTTTTATTCTTCTTTTTCTTTTCTATTTGAACAATACTAGCATCATTAACTTCCTGTTCATCATTTTTATAATAATAAGCTTTATTATTAATGATCCTAAAACAAACACCATTAGTTAAATTCTCAGCAATTACTTTATAACCGTAAGTACTAGTAACTCTTTGAACAATAGATAAACCCAAGCCAAATTTACCATCAGTACCCTTCTCA
This sequence comes from Erysipelotrichaceae bacterium, assembly GCA_022780745.1. Classification (GTDB taxonomy): domain Bacteria; phylum Bacillota_I; class Bacilli_A; order Erysipelotrichales; family Erysipelotrichaceae; genus JALEVB01. Next base: position 30,019 of record JALEVB010000030.1, on the reverse strand, counting down.
TAAGGTTTAAACAGCTTATCCAAACGATCCTCTTCGATCTGCTTTCCATCATTTTCAACTATTAGCTCATTATCATTCAAACTGATCTTCACATAACTAACAGCATATCTCAAAGCATTATCAATCAGATTTTCAACTACAATACGCCATGGTTCCTCTTCACCATGAAAATAAACATCATTCAAATTAGTAACTAATTCGATCTCAGGCTTAACAACCTTTAATGAAATAATGACCTTTTCAATAACATTCTTCATATTAAGATTCAAACCAGGTTCACAATTATCTAATAGATAACCCATCTTATTCAAAACAATTAACTGATATACCTTCTTCTCTAATCTATCAGCATGTTCAATAATAACATCAACACTCTTCTCCAAAGTATCATAAGGATAAATACCATCCTTTATACTTTCAGAATATGACTTGATCGTCGCAATCGGGGTCTTAAGATCATGTGAAATATTTTGAATCATCTCTTCTTTAGTCCGATTTTCCTTATCAAGCTGTTCCTTCATATCTACTAAGGCATTCGCAAGATCACCTATCTCATCTCTACGATTAATAACCAATGTCGCATTTTCATCATTCTTGATCTGATTAACATAATTACGTATCTGATTTAATGGATGTATCAAATAACTAACCCATAACATCAATACTAGAAAGACGATAGAAATAAAGCCCATATTGACATTGATAAAACTATTAGTGATCGCATTCTTAAATTCCATTTTGTAAGTATTATTCATAATTGAAGCCAATACTGTATGATCATCAATAGCGATTATTGAATATAAAACTTCAACTTCCCCTTCAAGATAAGTAAAATCCTGTGAATATGTTGTAGCCAGATCAACTTTAGAACTTATCTGCTTAATTAATTCATTAGAAATTGAATTAGGATTTAAAATCGTACAAGTAAGATTATCCAGATCATAAACAACATGAATAATATTAGTATCTTGAGCACTTTGAATATTTTCAAAATCATTTTCAAGATACAGTTTAACACTAGTCTGTGAACGATGCAAAACTTTATACATCTCATCTCTAACGAAATTATCAACACTATTAGTCAAGAAAACGAAGAAAAAGATCATAAAACTAACAGTGATCATAAAGATGATCGTTATCAGCTGTTGAGACAAGGATAGTTCCTTAGCCCATAATCTAAATCTTTTCATATACTAACCTAAACGATAACCAAATCCATATATAGTATGAATACTTAAATTAGGCATCTTCTTTCTTAATCTTCTTAATGTATCATCAACAACACGGTCAGACCCAAAATAATTAGTATCCCATACCTGTTCCAATATCTGCTCTCTTAAAAAGGCTGTTCCCTTATTCTTAACAAATAACATCAGCAAATCAAATTCCTTAGTAGTAAGTTCAACCTGTTGGCCCTTATCATAAACCATTCTCTGTGACTCATCAATTTCATAACCATCGATATGAATTCTTGTATTATCCTGACGATAAGTCCTTTGAATGATCTTATTAACTCTTAAAACCAGTTCCTTAGTACTAAATGGTTTAGTAATATAATCATCAGAACCTTTTTCCAAACCAATAATACGATCAAATTCTTTATCACGAGCTGACATAAAGATAACAGGAACCTCAGGATTATGCATCCTGATTTCTTCGATCAGATCAAAACCACTCTTATCATCTAACATGATATCCAATATCCACAAATGAATATCATCATCACTGGTATGAACCTGAGCTTCATCATATGTAAGATAAGATCTAACTTCATAACCTTCATTTTCCAGATAACGTTTAACTAATTCATTCAGATCCTTCTCATCTTCAACTATACATATTACTTTCTTCATTAGTTCCTCCTTTATAACAAAAGGACAGCATTTGCTGTCCTTTTAACAACAGCCTTTATCCGTTGTCATTATTAATATTATCATCTTCAGTAGTTTCAGTAGTCTCTCCTAATACATTAACACTATAAGTAGCATCCTTTAATGTATATTTAACTAAAGAAGAACTTGGCTGATCAACTGATAATGTAAATTCCTGTACACCTGGTCTAGCATTACCCATATCAAATGATACATAAATATCATCAGCCGTAATACTTTCAACATTTTCTAATGTACCACTAACTTCAACTGAAGTAGTAGTCTTACCATCAACTGGTGTGAATTTATAATTATTAGTATTATTACGATAATAAATATTTACATTGTCTATAACCTTAGTTACTGCTTCTTTTACTTTGATATCCAAAGTAAGCTGATTAACATTACTTGAATTAACACCGCTAGGCAAACTAATAGGTCTTAATATTGTTGTATCTTTACTTATTGTTGAAGCGTCTAAAGTTACAACAACTTTATCAATTTTACTTAAAACTGATTCAGATGCATAAATAGTAACTGACTTTTGATCCATTGAAATACTATCAATTGCCAGATTATCAGGTAATGTACCATTGATCTCAACCTCAATAGGCACGACCTTATTAGGACTAGAAACCGGTACTGTAACACTAATTTCATCTGGAACGATATCCGCATTAACTGGCTGACCATTCTTATCATAAGCAACGATCTTAGCTTTCTGTGTAAATTCTCCCGTAACATTAGTAACATCGATCAAAGCCTTAACAAAAGTAATAGAATCCAATGTTTCCTTACTTGCACGAACATTAACCTTAGCATATTCAAATACTGGCGTACCCAAACTATAGATATTTTCCATCTTATCAAGATTAATAAAATCATAAGAAATGTCAAACTGTCTGGTCGTCTTTTTCTTTAAAGTAACAACAACATTGCTAGGATCGATCTTAATATTAACATTACTATTAAATCCCTCACTAGTAAGTTTAACCTGATGTGTACCTTCAGTTAAACCTTCTAGATTAGCAATGATATATCCACCCATATTAACTGCAGAAGTAACATTAGCACTATCACCAGTAACCGTAACATTTACACTTTCAGGCAGACCACTTAGCTCAAATACATCAGAATTATATATAGCAGATACGCTTAAATTACTAATATCCTTACTGCTTTGTAATGGACTAGCAAAAATAGAATCATCATTGTTGATATTAACTGTAATATATAATAATATTGCTAAACATAATGCAACGATCTTCGTATACTTAGGATTAAAAATAACATGATCGATCCAGCTTGAAAAGATCCTAATGATCTTAAAAAAACCATTTTCAAGATGTTCATAAGTTGAAGCCACCTTTTTACTTTGTTTAGCTATACGATTAGCTAACTCGGTCTTATTTTTTTGATTATCATTATTAAAGTTGGTCATTATTCATTACCTCCTTTTCCATGATAGTTCTTATCTAAGATATCAAAAGTCTTATCAAGTTCACTGTCATAACCCATTAACTTACTAACATCGATCTTATCAGTATCAAAATCAATTGGTTTACTTTCACTAACAGCAGGTTTTTCAAAAACTTTCTTCTCGACATTTTCTACCTTAGGCAACACTTTCTCCTCATGCTTAACAGGATCCAATGTTTCTTTTGTAGGATCAATACCCATTACTCTAACATTAGTACTGCTAACATAAGTAGAAGTATAAGGCTTCTCAACCTTATTTGGCTTTTGACTAACTGCCTTAGGCTCCACTTCCTTCTTCATTTCATCTTCTTTGACAACCTTAGACTGTGTATCCACATTTGGTTTATCAAAAGAAGGATTATGACGTTTAACAATATCTTCTTCATAATCTTTTAATACTGGTTTTTCCTTCTTCTGAGGAAGCTTAATACTCTGTTCCTCTTTATCAAGAATAGCATCATAATCATCTTTCTTAAGATTAATACTCTTAGTAGTTACATTCTTATCCTTTTTCGCAAACAAGCCCTTACTCTTCTTCTTTTGCGTACTAGTAGTAACTTTCGGCTTTTCTTCAACAGTATCCTTACTCATTGTTACTTTACCATCACTAACGATTTCTTCTGCTTCGATCTTTTCACTAACATTTTCGCTTTGTTTCTTGATTGAAAGCTTACTTAATACTGTGGTATCTGTTTTATCACTATCATTATTTTTAACATTCTGCTTATCGATCTTTGCTTTTTGAACATCATCATCAACAAGCATATCTTTTACTTCTGTAGTAGCATTACAGATAACTCGCATTAAATAATCACGCAGCTGTTTACGATTAACACTAAAGATCTGACCACCTTGAGCAATTGAAATACCACCTGTTTCTTCTGAAACAACGATTGTTACCGAATCAGTTATTTCACTAATACCAATGGCTGCACGATGTCTGGCACCATATCTTGAAGGAAGCTCTAGATTTGTTGGAGGAAAATAAGCACTAGCGCAAGCAATCTTATCTCCTTGAATAATTACTGCTCCATCATGCAATGGTGTAGTCGTAACAAATATACTAGTCAACAATTCAGCTGAAACATCTGAATTGACCTGAATACCCGTTTTAATATAATCACTTAATGAATGACTTTGTTCAATAGAGATCAATGCACCAGTCTGATTTTTACTCAATAACATAGTACTAGTAACGATCTCATCAACAAGATGTTCTTTTTCATTACCAGATAAAGTATTGAAACGCGAAAACATCCCACTCTTACCCATTCTTTCAAGAATAGATCTAAGTTCTGGCTGGAATAGGATAATTATAGCCAAAATACCCCAGTTAACAAACATATCTGCAATAAATCCTACCGTATTTAATCCCAGAAATTTTGCTAAAATATCTACAACTATCACAAATAGAACGCCCTTAAAGATCTGAATCGTTCTAGAATTATTTCTAATTAGTTTTATACCATAATAAATCAATAACCACATAATGAATATATCTAAAAACATTTGTGATATTTGTTTAATATTATCAAATGTAACTGTTAAATTATAAGGTGTCACAAGTAAAGCCTCCTTCTAACTGTTATATTATAACACAGTTGTATCTATCTTTACATCTAAGATATAACCCATATTTTCACATATTTTATTCATGAAATTATGCTAGAATATAAACATTAGAGGACAATTACATGGAAATATTACATATAAATGATAAAGAAATATATATATTAGGTACTGCACACGTATCAAAAATATCAAAAGAAGAAGTATTAAAAACAATAGATGAAAACGCTTTTGATACGATATGTATCGAATTAGATCAAAGAAGATATAATTCGTTAAATAATCCTAAAAAATGGGAAGAAACCAATATTATAGATGTTATCAAAAAGAAACAGACAGGCTTTTTACTAGCCAATCTGATATTAAGTTCCTATCAGAAAAGAGTTGCATCTAAAATAAATTCGCAATCTGGAATTGAAATGATAACTGCAATCAAAGAAGCTAAAGAAAAAAATATTCATTTGGAATTAATAGATAGAGATATCCAAACTACTTTTTCCAGAATATATCAAAAGCATAATTTATGGCAAAAAGCTAAACTTATCGTATCTCTTATCAGTGCCATTTTTGATGATGAAGAAATAAATGATAAAGACATTGAAGCACTTAAACAGGAAGATATTCTAGATATGGCTTTAAAAGATATTGAAAAAGCATTCCCTATCGTATCAGAAGTATTAATTGATGAAAGAAATAAAATTTTGGCTCAAAATATAAAAAAAGCACCTGGCAAAAAAATCTTAGCCATCGTTGGCGCTGCCCATATTCCAGGTATCTTAAAATATATAAATGAAGATATTGATATTACAGAAATAAATAACAAAGTAATAAAACCCAAAAGCAGCAAGATCAAAGGTTGGATCATACCTGCTTTGATAATATCTATGATCGCTATAACCTGTTTTAAAAACTTTGATCAAGCTAAAAATCAGATGCTGGTATGGCTAATAGTAAATGGTGGCCTAAGTGCTTTAGGAGCCTTAATAGCTTTTGCTCATCCATTATCAGTTATTACCGCTTTTATAGCTGCCCCTATTACATCACTAAATCCCTTATTAGCAGCCGGATGGTTTGCTGGCATAATGGAAGCTTATTTAAGAAAACCCAAGGTTAGTGATTTACAAAATATTGATGAAGCAGCAAACAGTCTAAAAGGCTTATATCAAAATCGTTTCACTCATGTACTTATCGTCGTCATATTAGCAAACATAGGAAGTTCGATTGGAACCTTTATTGCAGGTTTAGACATCTTTAAAAGCTTCATTAGTATCTTTAATTAGTATATAATATTCATATGGAGGATAATTTATGATATTAGATGATTATCAAAATCGAGTAGATCAATTATTTACACAAATCAAACAAACCCAAAGAGAAAACATAATTAAAGCTGGCAAAATGATAGCTGATACCATTGATGAAGGTGGCAATATCTATCTAAGCGGTATCTGCCATTCTATTGAAATGGACCTATTTAATCGTGGTGGAGGACCTGCCTTCTATCGTACATTTCATTATAAATTAGATGTTCAATCAGATGCCAGACCAAGAGATCGTAGCGATGTCGATACTAACATGGAAGGTTTAGGCGCTTATATCCTAAAAGCCAGTACGATCAAACCAGGTGATGTTTTATTTGTAGGAAGTGTTTCTGGACGAACAGCATCAGTAGTTGATCTAGCCTGGGAAGCAAAAAAAATGGGTATCAAAGTAATTGCCATGAGCTCAATGAGCTATGCAACAAGTGTTGATGCAGTTCATTCATCAGGCAAAAAACTATATGAATTTGTTGATCTTACTTTAGACAATTGTGCACCTAGTGCTGAAGCTATGCTTGACATCGATGGCATTGAAGCAAAATTTGCTGCAGCCAGTGGTATTGCCAGTTCTTATATTCTATGGTCAGTTACCGCTGTCGTTCTTGAAGAAATGCAAAAACGTGGCAAAACACCATTACTATTAAAGAGTGCCAACTATCCTGGTGGAAAAGACTATAATAATACCGAAGTATATCCACATTATCAAAAATATGGATGGTAATAAAAATGATTCTGGCTTTCCAGAATCATTTTTTAATATATTCCTTTAATTCATCTAATCTTGCTAGCATATCTTTTCTACCTAACTGATATACTTCCTCTAAACGATCAGGATCTTTTTCCATTGTCTTTAAACTAATATTTGAACTAGGTCTAATAACAAAAGCTTCATTATTTTTCTCCATCAACGCTATTTCTTCTAAAGTATTATTATACATGATATGACGATTCTTTAATGTTTCTACTAATCTAGGATATGACTTTAATATTAAAGCTATTGCTTTAAAATTATTCATAAGCTTTTTACGATATCCTAAAGGCCTTGTAAGCACTACTACCTGTTTATCAACATTCTGTTTCTTCATCCATCTTACAGGAATAGAATCACTCACTCCACCATCAACATATTTTTGACCATCAATATTAACCATTTTAAAGACAATAGGAATAGCCCCTGATGCTCTCATCCATTCAATATCATCATAATCACCTTTATCACATTTATGATAGACAGGTAAACCAGTATCAGCATTAGTACATACTACATAGAATTCCATTGGATCTTTGGCAAAAGTATCAGTATCAAAAACATCTAGTTGGCTAGGAACGATATGATAAGCGAATTCTTTATTATATAGATCACCAGTCTTTATCCAGTTTTGAATACTGGCATAGCGTTTATTTTGACAAAAACGTTTATTATATCTGATAACTCTGCCAATCTGATGTGATTTATAATTACAGCCAAATAAAGCACCAGCACTAACGCCTACAGCAATATCAAAACGGATATTATTTTCCATCATCACATCTATTACTCCAGCAGTATACATACCTCGCATACCGCCACCCTCTAATGTTAATCCAATTCTCATGCTCCACCTTTTTTAAAAGCAACTACTAATAGTAGCTGCTTATTTCTCATTCACTAAATCAAGTAATGCCTGTGCAGCATCCATGATACCATTATCACCTTTGTTAGGTAATCCTAGACAAGTATAGATCTCCCCAACAGTAATATTCTGTTCAAATAAACGTTCAAACATTGTATCTATCAATGGTGTACATTCTTCTTGTTTTTGCATTGGTCCAAAAGGATTAGCAAAGAATGTAGTACTAATACCCTTTTCCTGAGTCGTACCCAAAGCAAATCGTTTACCCTCAACAAATGATGGCTTTGCTTCTTCAACACTGTTAAAACGCTTTAAACCACGCTTATCAGTATAATTATTAGCATACATGAAACAATCGATTGTCTGATCAGTTGTTACTACATCATATGGTGCAGCAGGTACAACAACACGAGCATTAGCACTTTCAGGATTAAAGAAAATAGATCTATCCATATCTCGATAAGCCGTACCCTTATCAAGATCATCTAATCTAACAAAAGCACCGATTTCTGTACCTTGAGCTACAACTTTACCATTCTTGTTGATATGAATTGAACCCATATCATCAAATACAACTTCCTGTCTAACGATCAGATCTTTTGCCAGATAAGTTAAAGCCTCAATAGTCTCACTTTTACCAGCACCAGAATCACCCATAAACATGATACCCTTCTTTTGACCATTCTTTAAATATAGATTGATCATAGCACCATGGATAGGCAACCATCCCTTTTTCATAACTGCCAGGTTATGTAAAGTTAAAAACATCTTCTTAACATAACCAAAGTATTCAATAACATCAGCAGCACTAACCTTACCGATCCAAATATCTTCTTTTTCATCATAATAGAAACTAGTATCATTTTTACCATCAGGATTACCAAATAAAACGATACAATCAGGTTTATGATTTTCACATTCATGAACACTAGCCATTTCAAATAAGTTTGGAGCAGCAATAGCACCAGACATAAAATCACGATGGAAATATGCAAATGTCAGCATAGAGCCAACTTTACAAGGGAAACATATCCATTCATCATCATTTCTAACAAATTCATTAATAGGATTAAATTTAGTCTCAGTAAACATTCCTATACGCTTATTGCTTTTAGGATGAATGATCAATGGCGTTCTAAGCATAATTCTATTAATAAATGGGATCTTAGTCAAAGCTTCATAGCCTTTAGGAACACTCCAATTATATTCCTGTAATAAAATACTAGCATTAGTACCAGCCTGTAACTGACGATATACTTTATTATTGCTACCTTGAACCTTCTGCTCAATAGTACGATAAAAATTCAATACCAGCTGATTAAATTCACTATCAGCTTCAATAAAGTTGTGAATCTGTAAACCTTCTTCATTCTTAGTAAAAATCAGCGAATATCTTTCCATATTACGCCAAAAATTATAACCTTCCTCAATTAAAGCTAATAACATTCCCCTATCATTCATAGCTGGATGAATGATTTCATCAGGCTCTAAAACTAATAAAAGTTTTAATAATTTAATAATTTCAACTTTAACATCTGAAATTCTAGCACCTTCAAACAACCAGTTATATAATTCAAGATTATGGGTAGCTAAATGGTTAAAAAACAAGTCTAAAAATTGTTGAAAACCTTCAGAAGAAATTAGTTCTTGTGCATTTACACAATATTTCTTTGTGTAATTGATAATTGCCATATTTCTTTTGTAATAAATAGCTTCTTTCATTTTTAATTGTCCTCACTTCTTTGCCTTAATATCTCATAAGCAATCACACTTGTAGCACTACTAGCATTTAAAGCATTTCGAAAATCATTAGCATAAGGTATATAAATATGACCATCCATCATATTAATAACCTCTTTACTAAGACCTCTCATCTCTCCTCCAATACCAATTAGTACAGGTTTAGTATAATCAACTTTTGTATAAACGCAAGCATTATTGCGGTAAGCAGCTAAACATTTTATTCCTTTTGTCTTCAAATAAGCCAAATCATTAACCAAATCATCACTTTGAACAATATTGATAAACTCACTAGCTCCAGCACTGCTTTTAACAATAATACTATCACTAGTAGCCAGATTACGACTATTCATTAAAACCCCTGTACAACCACTGCTATAAAGACTACGAAAGATATAGCCAAGATTAAAAGGATCCTCTATACCCTCAAGCAAACAAATAAAACTATTATCAGTAATGATATCATCAATATTCTGATAAACACGCTCATTTGCCTCACATAATATCCCACCATGAGTCTTGCCACTAGCCATTTTATCAATCGTTTCTCTATCAGTTCTTAATACTTCTATATTATCCATCTGACATAGATGCAAAAGATAACTGATATCTTTACTATGTTTAGCTTTATCAATATATACTCTATCTACTTTTCTTCTTTTAGCCTTAATAATAGCTTTAACACTAAGTGAACCCTCAAATATCATAAATTACCTTCTTCTAATCATATCAAAAGCTTCAACTTTAAAATCTAAAGGGATCCTAACAACATCCATTGGCCTATTACTTACTTCAATAAACTCATTATCACTATTTTTAATACTCTTAACAACAAAAGACTTATCATCAAGATGAGGTCCAAAAACTTCTAATTCATCATTAACTCTAAAAACATTACGGCTTTGAACAACAGCTTCATGATTAACTTCATCATAATCCAACACTAAGCCCACAAAATCATGAGTAACTCCAGCTCCATTAACACCATATAGATGTGTATCTTTATTAGGCATACCACCATAGAAACCACTAGCACAAGGACGATTCTCAGCCTTAGCTATCTGCTTACGATAATATGCTAATCTATCAGACGAAAGCTGACCATTATTGCTAGCAATCTCATCAATAAGACTACGATATGTTTTAACAACGGTAGCAATATAATAATTAGTCTTCATACGTCCTTCGATCTTTAATGAAGTAACATTAGCATCCATCATATCATACACATAATCAATAGCCATCAGATCCTTGCTGCTCATCGAAAACATACATTCATCATCACTGATCTTATTACCATCTTCAAATAAATCATATTTCCAGCGACAGCTTTGAGCACATCCACCCCTATTTGCATCTCTATAAGTCATCTGGTTGCTTAAAGTACAGCGTCCAGAATAATTAACACACATTCCACCATGAATAAAAGCTTCAATTGGAACTTCACTATGTTGACAAATCTGTCTTATCTGGTCAATATTACATTCTCTAGCTAATACTACCCGATCACAATCAAGCATTTTATAAAAACTGATAGCATCACTATTAGTAGTAGACATTTGCGTACTTAAATGAACTTCCAGTTTTGGAGCAACTCTTCTAGCTATCTCAATAATTGACAATGAAGCCACGATAATAGCCTTAACACCAATACTTTGCAAAGTAACAAGATAATCTTCAATACCCTCTAAATCTTCCTCATGAGGAATAATATTAACAGTAACATGGATATTAGCACCATGTTCCCTAGCAAAATCACATGCTTCTTTGATATCATCAATATCAAAATTACTAGCACGCGAACGCAAAGAAAAGCGTTTACCACCAAGGTAAACGGCATTAGCACCAAATCTAATAGCAGTCTTAGCTCTTTCCAAATCCCCAGCAGGGGCTAATAATTCAATATTCTTGTTCATACTTTCACCAATGTTGTCTTCTGATACATATATCCACTACTCAAAGGATAATTATCATATTTCTGATAAAATGCTTCTTTAATAAGCTTAGCATCCTTGCCACTTTCAATATCACGATATGCTCTTATGGCATCACATATCATCTCAATATCAACAAAACTTCTTTCAATAATAAAGTTATTAACTCCACTATCAATCAGAATATTAAGCTCCTCAAAAGATTCCTGAACATAAGGCGTATAAATACATGTACCCTTATCATCTTCATAAACCGGCATATAATCATTTCTAGTAGCTTCTTTAAGCTTTAAATGATAATTATGCTTAAGATCAATATCCTTATTGATCATATCTAAATAACTATCAAGCAACAATCTTTTAGAATAAGACATATTCAAATAACCATGAATAATAACCATACTATTATTAGTCTTACCAGCAATCTCACACATCTGCTGTAAAGTAAGTTCCTTAGCAATTACACAGCCATAAATACCCTTATGCAACATAAAGTTGATATCAAAACTATTAGAACATAAAGTATCAGGATTATAGATCAGACGATCAGTTATATCATATTTCAAGGCATGAATATAAATACAAGGATCATTATAATAAATATAATCAACATCTTTCTTAACTAAATACTCAAGATAAGGATCAATACTATTTAGATCCTCTTCCATATAGATACGATTCATCGCTATTACAACCTTTAGATCCCATTTCTTAGCATTATCGATCATCATATCTAATTTATTCATACTGAAAAAAGCCGGCATTCTCGTACCATGAAACTCATCACTTAATAAGACCATGTTGCATCCAGCTTCCTTAAGTTTTAACATTTCCAATTCATCAATTGGGCTACATAATATATTTATCATATGTTTATTATAATATAATATTGACAAAAAGCCATAAAAAACATACTATATATAAAAATTATATATAAGCGTTAAGTGTCATTAATTGGGTGATTAATGAACGAAAAATCAAAAGATTTGCGGTTTATATATGATGCCCTAAATGTGAATATAGTCTTCTTTTCACATATAGGAAAAATGAGAAAAGGAGGTTATTTTTATGTTTAAAGACTCATTTAAAAAATTAAGATCAACAAAATATTTATGCATACTTGCCTTATTCATCGCATTAAAAATCGTTGTTGCCTACTTTAAAATACCTGTTGGAGATAATCTAAATATCTACTTCACATTTGTGATCACAGCGATAGAATGTACTATTTTTGGCTATGGTCCAAGTATGGTATCTGGAGTAATAACTGACATCTTAGGATATATCGTTAATCCATATCCCCCATTTTTCCCAGGCTATGCTTTAAGTAATGTTATAGCTGCCTTTATCTATTCTTTATGTTTCTATAAGAAACAGATAAAACTTTCAAATATTATTATTGCCAAAACATTAGTAAATTATATAGTTAATGTTTTAATAGGTTCATTATGGTCTGCAATATTATATTCTAAAGCTTTTATTGTTTATTTAACTGCATCTGCAATAAAAAATACACTTTTGTTGCCAATAGAAATCATCATTTTATACTTAGTATTTAAAATGATGATTCCTATCTTACAAAAGCGTAATCTTATTTAATATAACCAACAACTATCGAATCATCCAACTGATTGATAACACCAACTCTTTTTTGATAGATATCATTATACTCTTCACCCAACTCATCAAAAGTATATAAGATATCATGATCAGTATACAATAAGTCAGCCCTAGGCTGGCTTATTTCTATATTAGCCACACCATCAGAAATCGTCTTATTGATCTTAACACTAGCCATCATATCAACACCATCATCTTCGATCTCACCAAGTGAATAATAAACCAAAGTATCATCTATCCACTCAATAGGTGCCATATCATCATCCATACCAATAATGATATCAGCTCCATTATCAGCTAAGATCTTTGCCATATCATGATCTAATCTATCATGATAACAAACAATAACAACATCGCTAATACTTACTGCATATTTGATATCTTCGATCATTTCATCCTTATGGTCATCCTCAAATTGTAGTAAAGATAAAATAATATCATTGATATAATATGAATCCGTGTTATCACCAATATTATTAGGATACATAACTCCACTATCAGCATATTTATTAATATCATTCTTATTACTATCAGCAATACTTACCATATTAAAACCAATATCACTAATAATATGGCTATCAAATCTTTCACTGCCATATAAAGAAATGTCAAAAGAATGACAAATAGGTTTTAAAGTATCAATATTAACATTATCAACACTACCTATCATAAATAAATCAATAGTATATTGTTCATATGATACTTCATCCATAGGCTTAGGATCAACAATAGTTTCTTCTACCTGATTATTAACCGCAAAAAGACTTAAACCTATCGTCAAAGCACCAATTATAACAATGACCGTAGTGAGAATCATTAATATATTTTTTATTGTTCTATTCAAATATTTATCCTCCTTTTTAGCTTTTCAATAATGATCGAACCATCATTATCATAATGATGATCACCCAGCCTGATATTAGGTTTAGTATCACCATGATAATCACTGCCACAGGTATAGATCAAATCATTATTATCACAGATCTGACGATAAAAACTAATATCATTTTCATTATGATAAGAACTATAAGCTTCAAAGCCATCTATTCCATTTTGAATCAAATCATTGATACTAGATATATCATGCTCAATATTAACATTAGGATGAGCACAAATAGCTATCCCATTAGTATCATGGATCAAATCGATAATATCTCTATAATCAGGAAGCTCCATCTTCACATAACCCCATTTACCAATAGATAGATTATCCCAGTAATAATTAGCAATAGGATTATCTTTCTTGCTTCCAGTTTGATAAATTGCTAATTCAGCTAAATGATGATCTTCTAATAACACTCTTTCGATCTCTACATTGGAAAAACCATCAAAATGTGAATAACTTCTGATCTTATCAATATCCAATTTAACATTATGATGTTTTTCAATAATAGCTAGTCTTTCATAGGCAATACGATCTAATTCTTTGTAATAATGTTTTCTGATTTTTTCAAATCTTTCATCTTGTAAGTTACATCCCAATCCTAATACATGAATGATCTTATCATGAAAGAAACAATCAATTTCAATACCAGAAATGATCTTAATGCCTAGATCATTATCCTTAGCTTCGATATTTCCTTTTGTTACATTATGATCACATATAGCCAAATAACTAAAATTGTTTTCTTTAGCCATTTTTAATATCTCTTCTACTTCATTGGTAGAATCAAAACTATATGAACTATGTAAATGCAGATCAATTTTCATAATTACCTCATTAATTACTATTATTATATCATGTTATAATAATCATGGTGATGAATATGAATTACAATGAACTTAAAAAAGAATTAAATGATACTATGCTAGTAATCGTAAGCAAAAAAAGAACTATTGAACAGATAAAATATTATTATGACTTAGGACATCGTCACTTTGGTGAAAATAAAGCTCAGGAATTATTAACAAAAGTAAATATAGCTAATGATATCAAATGGCACTTTATCGGCCATTTACAAACCAATAAAGTAAAAATGATCTTGCCATATATTTACTCAATTGACTCTGTAGACTCTATCCATTTACTCAAAGAAATAGATAAACAAGCTAAAATTCTTAATAAAAATATTAATATTCTTATCCAATTAAATATTGCCAAAGAAGATACAAAACATGGTCTATTAGAAGAAGAAATAGCTGATTTTATGAAACAGACCAAAGATTATCCTAATGTATGTGTCAAAGGCTTTATGTGTATGGGACCCCATGTTGAAGATGAAGAAAAAATACTAGAAGTCTTCAACAAAGCTCATCAGATATTCTTAGACTATCAGCAAGAATATCATTTAGATACTTTATCAATGGGTATGTCTGATGATTATAAACTAGCATTAAAAGCTTCTAGTACTCAAGTGAGATTAGGCTCAATAATGTTTTAGTTCACAATTAAAAAACTTAGGTATAAAATATTAGCATATATGGAGGCTACAATATGACTTTTACTAGAAAAAGTGCTAATCTAACACCAATACAGGATACAGTGTTTGCAATTGTAAAATTAGCAAAAGAAGATAAAGAAAAAAATGGCAATGATATTGTAACAGATGCTACAATTGGTTCATTAGCTGATGAAAATGGCAATTTAGTTGCCTATGATAATGTATTTAAACATTACGACAAGATCGATGCTCGTACTAAAGCAGCATATGCCGCAAGTTTTATTGGTAATGCCAATTATCGCGATAATGTCTATAAATGGGTATGTCAAGATCACTGTGATAAGCTAAATCATTCTGTAATAGCTACAGTAGGAGGAAGTGGTGCTGTAAGCATGACAATCAGCAATATCTTAGATAAAGGTCAGACAGTTATCCTTCCAGATATTGCCTGGGGTTCATATAAGCTAATGGCTTCTCAATTTGAACTTGATTGTGCTTATTATCAGATGTTTGATGAAAATAATAATTTCAATATGGAATCATTTAAAAATACCATTTCTAACATAAGCAAGAAACAAGATAAGATCCTGGTAGTAATCAATGATCCATGTCATAACCCAACAGGATATACATTAACAGTTGCTCAATGGCAAGAAATAGTTAGCTTTATCAATGAAGTAAGCAAAGAAGTACCATGTGTTATTCTAAATGATATCGCTTATATTGATTATTCATATGATCTAGATCATGTAAGAGATTATATGGAATGCTATAATGAATTATCAGCTAATGCAATGGCTATCATAGCCTTTAGCTGTTCTAAGACATTAACTTCATATGGTTTAAGATGCGGTGCTGCCATTTTATTAACCAAGGATGCTACATCATTAAGAGAAACAGAAATCGTTTTTGAAAAAAGTGCTAGAAGCGTCTGGAGCAATATCCCTAATGCTGCAATGGAAAACTTTGCCTGGGTAGTAAGTGATAATAAACAACAATTCTTAGCAGAAAAGAAACAATATGTCGATTTATTGAAAAAACGCAGTGATATCTTCATTCAAGAAGCAAATGATGCTAAATTACCTATTTATCCTTATAAAGAAGGTTTCTTTGTAACCATCAAAGTAGATAATGACATTAGAGACAAATACCATCAGGCGTTAATGGATGAACATATTTATACGGTATGTGTTAACAAAGGTATAAGAGTTGCGATTTGTTCATTACCAGTAACTAAAGCAAAAGGCTTAGCATATAAAATGAAGGAAATATTAGAAAAAGTTGCTTAATCAAGCAACTTTTTAAATATCCGCATTATTTTGTGGTACTTTTGACATCAAGATGAAACCAACTATCAATAATATCAATAATCCGGCAACACCCATTGTAGAACTATCAGTAATTTGAGTAATAACTCCCATTAATAATGTACCTGTAAAGGAAGCACCTTTTCCAAATATATCAAAGAAACCAAAATACTCATTAGCATTCTCTTTTGGAACCATACGTGAGAAATAACTTCTTGACAGTGCCTGAATACCACCTTGGAACATTGCAACACATACAGCTAAAAACCAGAATTCCCATGCTTTATCCAACTGTAATGCAAATAATACAATTAAAATATATCCAAAGATAGAAATTTGAATTAGTTTTCTTGTCTTTACTTTCTTAGCTAGTTTACCAAAAATAATAGCAAACGGGAAAGCAACGATCTGAGTTAATAATAAAGCTAACAATAACTGATCTGAAGAAATACCAACATCTGAACCATAGCTGGTAGCCATCTCAATAATTGTATATACACCATCGATATAGAAGAAATAAGCTAACAAATACATAAACATTGGCTTATTATTTTTAACTTTTACTAAAGTATTCTTTAGTTCTGCCAAAACCTCAGTAAAGCTCTCCTTTTTGGCATCAGGATTATAATGTATCTGTTTATAATTTCTTGCTAATGGCATAGCTAAACCAAACCACCATATTGCAGTAATAATAAAGGCAATCGCAATAGCACTCATCGTATTTAAGCCAATCATCGCAGGATTTAATACTAAAACAATACAAACAACAAATGGAATACAGCTTCCAATATAACCTAAAGCATAGCCATAAGAGCTAACTAAATCACTATTCTCATCACTGGTAACATCTGTAAGCATAGCATCATAGAATACATTAGCTGACTGATAACCAACTCTGGCAATTAAGAAAATAGCCAAGAAAACCAGCCAGTTTTGCATAAAGCCCATAATTGCACAGCCAATACAGCCCATAGCCAAGAACAGTAAGAAATACTTTTTCTTCTTATCTTTCTCATCAGCTAAACGACCTAATGTCGGACCAATAAAGGCAACGATCAATGTCGATATTGATAAAGCATAACCCCAATATGCTGTTGATTGTGAAGCACTCAATCCAGCATTAGAAGCAATAGCTTTAAAAAATATAGGAATGATCGTAGAAACCATCATTATAAATGCTGAATTTGCAACATCATATAATATCCAATACTTCTCAATTTTTGTTAATTTATTCATATAAAAATTCCTATCCTTGATATTATGTTATCATTTTTTTCACTTTGAATAAACTTATTTAAAGCAATTTTACATAGAATTGACAAATTTTATAATATAATATAAAAATAGGAGATGATTTTATGCCAGCAGCAACTACCCACTATGAATTTAGTAAAGATGTCTACTTAAGTTTAGATGCTAAACATGCCGATATGATCACTAACCTTAATATGTTTTATCTAGGATCTCAAGGCCCTGACTTATTTTTCTTCAATGAAGCAGGAATAACCAGTAAATCATTAAAGAAGCTAGGAAATCGTATGCATGATGAAAAGATCAAAGAAGTAATTAATTTCTTATACCAGTATAGCAAAGATGATAATGACTTATTAAGTTATACATATGGTTATTTATGTCATTATGCCTTAGATACTGTTGTACATCCATTAGTATATTATGCTCAAAGACATATCATGTCTAATTTAGAAGACGAAATGATCAACCATTTCAGGATCGAAGCTACCTATGATAAAGAATTATTAGCTTATAAAGGTAAAGATATCAATGACTATGATGTCTATGATGCACTATGCATCAGTGATACTGATAGTGTAAAACTAGCTTCCATGTATCAGAAATTATTCAAAGAAGTATTTGATCTTAATGTCAATTTTAAAAGAATTCAAAATACCTGTAAAGATTGTGCTTTCTTCTTAAAATTATTAAAGCCTAATAATATTAAATATCAGGCTGTTACAACAATAGAAAATATCTTTAAAGCTCCTCATTTCGTATCAGGACTAATGCTAAATAATAATGTTCAAGAAGATGTCTTAAATCTAAATAGAATAGAATGTACAAATATCTATGAAGAAGAACATCAATTCAATGATACTTTCTTTGAACTATATGATAAAGCAAAAACCAAAGCATGTAGACTAATAAATGATCCAACTAATGAACAATTAACAAATCTAACCTTCAATGGAGCAAGTATTCAAAAAGCTGTAAATATTTAATTTACAGCTTCTTTATTTTGATATTTGATCAAGGCATCCTTAATACGCATCAAAGCATCAATAACTTTATCATTATCCTTATAAACACCTAATACGATCCTAATATGCCCCTTGCCACTAGTACCATAGTTCTTGCCATCATTTACTGATACTTTTGCTTCCTTTAACAGATAATCAACAATTTTTGATGAATCACCAATTTTTGATACATCCAGCCAGCATAAGAAACCAGACTGTGGCAATAAACATTTTGCATTAGGAATACTATTCAAGATCTCATAAGCCTTATGACGACGATAATCAAAAGCTTCTTCAAATACTTTCATAAATCCAGGATTTTCTAAAGCCTTAATAATAGCCTTTTGACTAGCAGTAGAAGTAGCACCAATAACTGATACCGCATTAGCGTACATCTTATCCATTATGACATCACTACAAACAATATAACCAACACGCAAACCACTAAGTCCCATACCTTTTGAAAAAGAGAAAACAGTAACTGTTCGATCAAACATCTGATCCATAGCAGCTGGTGTGATCATTTCATTTTCATAAGTAAAATCTTCAAATGCCTGATCACATATTAATACTAGATCATGTTTAATACAGGCTTTTCTAATGATTTCTAGTGAATTACGATCAAAAACAGTCGTTGTTGGATTATTAGGATGAGTTAAAATAATAGCTTTAGTCTTAGCATTTATTGCCTTATTTAAATCATCTTCATCTATCTGATATCCTATCTCTTCTTTCAGGATAACTTCCTTAATAATACCATGCATTATTTCAACATTAAGATAATTATTAGGATAACTAGGAGAAAAGATAATTATTTCATCATCTGCTTCAATAAATGGTAAGGTTGCAAAGAATAATCCGCTATCAGATCCTGGCGTAATCAAAATATTACGCAAAGGATCAACTTTTAAATGATTTTGTTCTTCTAGTTTTTTAGCTATCGCATATTTTAACTGTTCATTTCCAATAGGAGCTGTATAATGAGGACTAGACTTATCTTTGATAGCCTCGATCAATGCTTCTTCGATAAAAGAAGGAAGTGAATAATCAGGCATAAAAGGATCAGCCCATCCCATTAATGCTATACCTTGTTTTTCTAATTCTTGATATGATGAACCAACATCAGCTTTTTCAACACTTTGAAATAAACCTCCATTAGCCTTTGCAAAGGATTTGATCATTTTATCTTCCATAAACTAATCAGCTAATGTTCCCATTGGATCCCATGGATCTAATTCAATAGGCTTCTTGTCTAGGCAAGCCAAAATATGTTCAGGTAAATATTTCTTATTGATAACAGCCTGGAATACCTGCTGATCAAACCAGCTATCACTAGCTAAATAATAACCTTTGACACCCGATTCTTCTCCCCAGCTGTTTTCAATCTTCCACTTAGTTGGTTTATCTTCATCAAGATTAACTCCAGTAATGCACATTGCATGATTCATTGCACTTTCACAATAATATAAAGCATTCTCTTTATCTATCGCAAAATCATGTCCAAATAATGCTTCTAGATCAAAGCTATCTGGATCCCATGTACCACTAACTTTATCTCCCCATTTACTTACATCTGAACCAAACCATACGATATGACCATCTTTTAAAGTATCAATAATAGCCTTTTTCATATCTTCCATTGTAATATTTAAATAAGTAACTTTCTTACCAGTAACATTACCTACATAATTAACAGTAAATCTTTCATAATAAGGTTTATCACTAGTTGGAGAATTGATCAAACTAACATATTCATTTAGATCTAATCCAATATATTTATCATAAAAAGTATGAGGATCTAAATTCTTATCAATATGATACTGGTTATTAGTATCAACATATTCAAAATCAAATGTTTGTGGTGGAACACCAAAACAAGAAGAAGTAAAGCTATATAACTGCTTCATGCATTCATCTTTTAAGCTATAGATCTTATCCATATCATTACTATGCTGATGAACATCAGCAGCAAACTTTCTTAATCTTCTATTAACAAGCATTGCCCAGTTTCTTGTTGAACCACTCATTTTAGTTTCAGGGAAAGCACTTTTTGGCATAGCTCCATATTTAGAAATAATAGCGGTAAACATATCCCATTGACCACCATCATTAATGCCACCCTGTAATACCCACATAAGTGTTCTATCATTCCATGCAACATCTTTTAAATTAATGATACTTTCCATCGTATAATTGATTTTTTCTAATTTATCACAATATGCTACATAATTCTGTGAAATTTCAAAATTATCAATTTTACACTTTTTACTAACTTCTTCTCTTAAAAAGTTACATCCAGCAAAGATCCAGCATCTGCCAGACTGCCCCTGACTAGTAGCTTTCATTGTCTTAACATCAATTGAAAACTGATGCAAAATACCATTCTCAGCTTCTTGTTTTTTAGCAAGATCTAAAACATCAGTTTTATATAATGCCCTTCTAACTGCTTTAGCTACCTTATCATTTTCATAGTCAGCTTTTAATGAATCAAGATATTCTAAACTTAAATCTTTCATACATCCTCCTACTATTATTACAAAAGCTCTAATAACTCATCTAATTTATATATTCTAGCTACATCATAATTCATAGGCCTACCATCATCTGGCCATATCCAAATAGCCTTCATGCCAGCATTGATAGCTCCATATACATCATTAGCGAAATTATCACCAACCATGACGATCTCATCAGGTTTAACATTCAATTTCGCAATAGCGATATCATAAATAGCTTTAGCTGGTTTATGATATCCCTGTTCCCCTGATATAACAACTACATCAAATATATCTAAATCAATTGCGTGACTTACTTTAGCCCTTTGTGATATTTTATCACCATTTGTTAATAATCCAACCTTATATTTAGTTTTTAAATAATTAATAACATTTAAAGCGTCATCACATAAATAACTATACTTATTGATATTATCTTTAAAATACTGCAAAAAATCGATATCAGGCAATTCAACATGATATTTATCTCTAATTTTATGATATGGATAACTCTTATCAGAATCACCTCTTTGATCCCAGGTCATCATATCCTGTAACATGGCTTCCTTTAATAATTTATTATCATAAATATCGCTAAGATACGTCCTGATAAAATTATCATACATATAATAGGCATAGCCATTACGATTACCTAAAGTATCATCAAAATCAAATAAAACAGCTTTAATATTATCCATCATTTCTTCCCTCTTTTTTGACACTCCCATGGCTGAAGCTCGTGGGTTTTGTCGACCATTATTATTATAAAATGCTAGTATATAACTAGCATTTATTTATGTAGATCATGTTTGATCTGTGAAGTTGATATCTCTGGAGTACGTGGCAGATAAACTACTTCAACACCCTCATCAGCTAAATAATCAAATTTACCCTTCCAGTCATCACCCATTACAAAGACATCAACATGATATTCATGCATATCACTAACTTTCTGATCCCAGTTTATTTCAGGAATAACTAAATCAACATAGCGTATAGCCTCAAGTAATTCCTTTCTTTGTTCATAGGTGAAATAGCATTTCTTTTGTTTTTGATCTAAATTAAATTCATCAGTTGACAAAGCAACGATCAGATAATCACCTAACTGTTTCGCTCTTTGTAATAGATTTATATGCCCATAATGCAATAAATCAAAAGTTCCATATGTTATAACTCTTCTCATAATACCTCTATATACTCTTTAACATTGCTGATAATTTAGGCATAAGCTGCTGTTTACGTGAAATAATATCTTTATCATAACCAGAATGCTCATCAAATCTGGTTTCAATAACATCAGCCATGACATAAGACAATGGTCCATAGAAAACAAACAATGTACCTTCAGCCAATACATGAGTAAACATCATGACCATAAGATCAAGTTTACTATCCTGCTGCTGTTTTTCAATAACCTTTTTAAACTCAGGCAATAATCCTTGTACCTGTTCTAAACGATTATAGTTTGTCTGACCAATAGCCATACGATATTTACCAACATCATAATTCTTCAAGTCGCGATTCAAGATCTCAATAGGTTTAGCATCCTTCAATGAAACACTAGCCCCTAGCATCTCTTTAGCATATTCACCTATATCATCAATATTAGCTCTTTGAGCTAACCAATATGCCGTATTAATATCTAATTGCGTAGTAGTAGCACTTTTAAAATTCAAAGTATCACTAATAATAGCACTCAATAACAGACCACTATACTTATCATCAGGAAGTAAACCATTCTCCTGATATAACATTGAAATGATCGTAGCTGTACATCCACATTTCTGATTACGATAGAAGATCGGATAATCAGTTTCAATATTGCCAATATGATGATGATCGATTATTTCTTCTACTAAAGCTTTATCTATATTATTAATAGCCTGATTTTTTGCTGAATGATCAACTAAAATAAATCTTTTCTTACGATAATTCTGCAAATGATAACGAGAAATAGCCCCAATAACGTTACCATCATAATCTAATACCGGATAACTTCTAACCCTGCTTTTCATCATTTTAGCAGCAACATCTTCCACATATTCATTCTCATTAAAAGAAATAACATTAGTCGTAATAATTTTTTTTATGCAAAATGACTCATTAACGATCCTAGCAACTTTCATGGTATCAAGTTTAGTCGTAATGATGGCACACTCGTTAATATCAGCTAAATGCCTGATATTTCTAGTAACACTACGATTGCAGGTAATAATAAGACACTTGGCACCCTTTTCAATTAAAAGCTTCTGTTTATCATCACCATCAGATAATACGCAAATACTACCCTTAAAATCATCCTGAAAATCCTCACTACGATTCAAAGTAACGATATACACTCTGCCATTACTGCTAAAATGCTTAGGAGCTAATTCGATCTGACCCTTTATCGTCTTAGCAATATCTTCAATCTTAGCTGTTTTCATTAAATTATATAAATCTTCATCACTTAATAATCTAACAAGTGATAAATTAGATGTTGAAAGAATACCCACTAACTGATTATCATCATTTAAAACAAATAAACTACGATTATTAGTAGTTAACATTTTATTCCATGCTTCATTTAATGTTGCCTTTTCATTAATAAGATTAGGAGTATCCATATCAATATCTCTAAGCTGACTTCTGGCATCCTTCAACAACAAAGGATTTTCAAAACCAAAACGCTTTAAAATATACTTACTCTCTTCATTAAGTGGCCCTAAACGACAGGCAATAGCCTTTTCTCCACACTTATTTTTTAAATTGGCATAAGCTAAAGCTGAACATATCGAATCAGAATCCGGATTCTTATGTCCAACGACATACAAATAATCATTCATGGTTACACCTCAATATTATCTTTTTAATTGTTCTTTACTATATTTTAACATGAATATGATTACTTATAAGATATTTTTTAATAAGTTAATATCTCATTACCATCTTCCGTAATTAAAATCGTATGCTCAACCTGGGCACTATCCTTGCCATCTGCCGTATAGATCGTCCAGCCATTATAACTATCTAAAACCACTCTTGCTTTACCAGCATTGATCATTGGTTCAATAGTAAAAATCATACCAGGAACAAGTAACATTCCTGTATTCTTTTTGCCCACATGGCTAATAAATGGATCTTCATGGAATTCCAAGCCAACTCCATGACCTCCAAGTTCCACAACAACGCTACATCCCATACTTAACGCATAAGAACTGATAGCCTCACCAATATCACCCACAAAGCCCCAAGGCTTAGCTGCCTCAATTCCTCTTCTTAAACACTCTTTAGTGATTTCAACTAAACGATGTCTCTCATCTGATACTTTACCAATTTCAAACATTCTTGATGCATCACTATAATAACCATTATATATCGTTGAAACATCAACATTAACAATATCCCCTTCATGTAAATGTACACGACGATTAGGAATACCATGACAAACCTCATCATTGATAGATGTACAAACACTCTTAGGATAGCCCTCAAAACGATATGGTGCACAAATAGCATTATGTTCCTTAGTAAAACTAGATACCAGATCATCGATCTGCTGTGTAGACATACCAGCTTTAATATTAGCTGCTACATGATCAAGCACCGCAGTATTGATCTTGCAGCTCTCTTTGATTTTAGCAATCTGTTCAGAATTCTTAACTAAATCACTAGTTGGAACAATATGTCCCTGTTTTTTATACTCTAATATCTTATCTTCATATTTCTTATAATAATCAATCATTATTCTACCTACCTACTTTGTTGTACTTCCAATACCACCATTACGAATCGTTGTAACATTATCATCTTCAGTAATACCATATGGCATAAAGATTCCCTGAGTCAATCCAACACCCTTTTTGATACTAAAATTCTTATTATACTTATTATCATTAGTTAAACGAAGAAACAAATGACCTTCATTATCAGAATAATAATAATCACTATCAATGATACCAACAGTATTATTCAACTGTAATCGAAACTTAAATCCCCATGAACTACGAGGGAAAATACATAATACCCAATCTTCATCCATTCTCGCTCTAATTCCTGTTGGAATCTTGATTTCCTCATTAGGTTTTAATTCAAAATCAATTGGACTAAAAATATCATAACCTGCAGAAGAGGATGTCGCTCTTTGTGGTAACTTAATATCATCATAGATCTGTTTAATTACTTCTTCATTAGTTTCATTAAAACAATCGATATAATCTTTTCTAAACTGTTCATAACTTACTTTTTCAAATTTTCCGACTCTTCTCATTCTTTTATACCTCCCATTAATAATACCACAAATAATGCCATTGCTTTTTCCATTGGAAACAATGTTAAAATAATACTATCACTTAATTTAGCATTATCTGGATATAAAAGCTGATAAACAAGTTTCTCAACTATCATATGCTTACTTAATCCTTTGATATAATCAGCTATATCCAGAATGTTTCTAGGCATAAATTCATAATCAGCTTCCTTACAACATTTAAATCTATCTATGATCTCATTTAAAACCAGATCCAGATCATATATTTCACAAACATCATAATCATACATTTCTAAGAAATGATCAACAATTGACAACATCACATCTTCATAAGATAAAACTGCTTTATTATTCTTTTCCTTTAAACAATCAAAGATATATCTTTTCTTACTCCTGATCGTTTCCTTATTTATTAAAGAATCAAGTCTGATCAATGATGAATATAATTTTTTGCTCAAGATATCATAACCATTAAAACTCTTAAAAGTATACTTATGTCCATGATATATACCGAATGCTTTATAAGTATCATGAAATCCCAGTATCATATTACGCATTATAGTATTTTTATCAAAATTTAGAAACATTCCCAGGTCACTAGTAGGAATAATATAAGTAATATTATGAAAATTAAGATATTCTTCATGATGAGCCTTAGTTGTCAAATCAACAGCCACAACACTATCAGCACCCATTTCAAAAGCTAACTCAATTGGACAATTATCATAATATCCCCCATCAATATAAGCCTTATTATCAAAATGACAAATAGGAAAAGCAGGAAAACAAGAAGCACTAGCTAAAAGATAGTTACAGCCATTTTCTCTAGTAAGATCTTTCTTCAATACATATTCTGGTTTTAGACTAGGATAATTCACAGTAACCAATCCAAAATCAATATTACTAGCCATTAAATGATCATAATCGAAATAATTCGCAATATTATTCTTAAAAGGAGTAATATCAGCACCCTTTTCTTTGACATAGTTCTTAAAAAATGTAGAAATCAGGTTATTATTATTAACTAAAGTTTCAATATCATACTGATCTGGTATCTTATCAGCTAAAATATCTTCCATCTTTAGATTTTGCCAAAGATCATATAATCTATCAAGATCATTTTGAGCATATAAACATCCATTTAGTGCTCCTATCGATGTCCCAGTAACAATATCAAATTTATAATTCAATTTTTCTAAAGCTCTGATAGCACCATACTGATATGCACCCTTAGTACCACCACCACCTAAAACTAATGCTTTTTTCATTTACCATTCACCTTCATTAACGAAATGATTTTAACACATTTAACCAAAAAAATAACTATTTAAACCAACAACTAATATCAAATGAACTATTATTAGTTTCATCATATTTATTCACAAAAGGATCATAACTGATAACATCTAATCTTTTACTATCTTCATCTATCCTTAATAATCTGATATAAGCACTATCATCCTGCTGATAATCGCATAATAAACTAATCACATCATTATTTATACCACTATAAATACCATGAATATGACCACATAATACTAACCTGATATTATCATGTTTAGATATCAGTTTCTGATATATATTTTCACCAATAGCAGTTAAACTGCCATCAATATTTAGATAACTGTGGGTATTAACAATTACGATCTTATCAGGATGATCCATAATCATCTTGTTCGCCCAGGTTAACATTTCATCACTTGGATCATAACTTAAGGAAATGATCAGATACTCCAGCTTGTCACCTTCAACAATATCAGCACTAGCTAAACCATTATCATATGTCATATTATCTTGTTTACCAAAATATTCTATAAAATACTTATTATCATTAGCTAGATCATGATTACCAGCAATAATACTATGATCTATCTTACCCTCAATAATATCAAAGGCCTTTCTAGCATTTTGCCATTGTGATTCAACACTATAAATATTGATCACATCACCAGTATGGATCAGAAATCTAATATCCTCTTTTTGCTGATTATTCTTTAAATATATCATCATACTCTCAAAGGCATCATTATTATGATCTACTAAATTCTGAGTATCCGATATCCAGGCAATAGTATAATAAGAAGCGCTATCAAAAGCTACTAGTTCACTATCACTAGCACATCCCCATAACAAAACAGTAATTACTAGATAAACAAACACTCTTTTCATATCTATATAATACTACAAATAACTTACAAACATTAAAAAAACCACCATATGGTGGTTTAACTAGTATAATGGAGCGGATGAGCGGAATTGAACCGCCGTGTCGACCTTGGCAAGGTCGCGTTCTACCATTGAACTACATCCGCAAAATGGCGGTCCGGACGAGATTTGAACTCGCGATCTCCTCCGTGACAGGGAGGCATGTTAACCCCTACACCACCGGACCAAATTTTATGGCGAAGAAGGAGGGATTTGAACCCTCGCGCCAGTTTCCCGACCTATGCCCTTAGCAGGGGCACCTCTTCAGCCTCTTGAGTACTTCTTCATTGCCCTTACCTCAAGCATTTCTAACTGGCTTCTTTAACTTGAGTGCCTATAAATAATACCATGTTATTATTTATATTGCAAGTATTTTTTTATAATTTTTTTATTTAATAATTTGTGATATCTTTACCACGTGCTTTATTCTATCAGTTACTAGTTAATAATGCAAGATATTTTTTATATTGTTACCATATTTTATAAAATGAGTTATAATATAAACCATGGAAAAGATAGAAAAAAATAAACTCAATTATTTATTGAAAGACACTTTTAAAATGGCATGGCCTGCCGTATTAGAAAGCTTTTTTATTTCTTTAGCCAGCATGATCGATACCATGATGGTATCTAATCTAGGTACTTATGCTGTAGCGGCTGTTGGTCTTACTGTTCAGCCTAAATTTATCTTTTTATCATTCTTCTTATCTGCCAATATTGCAGTTAGTGCATTGGTTGCTAGAAGATTTGGACAAAAAGACAAACATGATGCTAATAGAATACTGATCACTGCTTTAACTTATACGATAATCATGGCTTTAGCTATAACCGTTTTAAGTGTATATTTTGCTTCACCTATTATTACATTATGTGGATCTAATATAGATACTCATGACGCTGGGGTACAATACTTTACCATTATCCAGTTAGGAATGATATTCAATGTCTTATCATTGGTAATCAATGCTGCTCAAAGAGGAAGTGGAAATACTAAAATAGCTATGACTACTAATATTACCAGCAGTATAGTCAATGTTATCTTTAATTACTTACTGATCAATGGTCATCTTGGTTTTCCACGTTTAGGTTTGACTGGTGCTGCCTTAGCTACGGTATTAGGTACAGTTGTTGCTTGTTTTATGAGCATCAGGTCATTATTTAAAAAACAAAGTTATGTATCTTTACCTTATATCTTAAAAAATAAGATATTGCCTACATTTACTACCTTTAAAAGTATCATTTCTTTAAGTATCAATTTCTTATTAGAAAACTTTGCTATGCGTTTAGGTTTCTTGACAACTGCTGTTGTTGCTGCCAAGTTAGGTACAGATGCCTTTGCTGCTCATCAGGTCGGTATGAATTTTCTAAATCTTTCATTCTCATTTGGTGATGGTATGCAGGTTGCAGCAGTAGCCTTGATTGGTCGCTCATTAGGCCAAAAAGATCCTGAAATGGCTAAAACTTATGGTAATTTATGTCAAAGAATTGGTTTAATGATCTCCATTATTATTTCTATCATTATGTTCTTTGGTGGCCGTGAATTATTTAGTTTATTCTTTGATGCTCCTGAAGTATTAGATATGGGACAGATAATAACCAGATATATTATGTTTATTGTTCTATTTCAGGTTTCTCAGATCATCTTTGCTGGATGTCTAAGAGGTGCTGGAGATGCCAAATATACCTTATTTGCTAGCTTGATATCTGTTACGATCATTAGAACTTTAGTTACCTATATTCTATCTGGTGTCTTATCATTTGGTCTACATGGTATATGGCTTGGAGTGCTAAGTGATCAGTTATCAAGATTTGTCTTATTATCATTAAGATATCGTAAAGGTGAATGGACAAAAATCAATATTTAAAGGTAGTATAAATTATCGTGTGGGTTTTGAAATACCATCTCTAAATTATCGTGTGGGTGGTATTGAAAAATCGAAGCAAAAATAGGCACAAAATAAACTAGTAAAATAGCTTATTTT